>JAJRPE010000354.1 GCA_024280935.1 Candidatus Hydrogenedentota bacterium | reverse complement strand
AGCAGCGTCGCGGCGACAATTTCGGCAAATTTGTTCGATTTTCCCGTGCCATGGCAACCCATAATTTGCAGACATTCCCGCTGCGAATCAATGTTTGTGCCTCCACCAACCGTTGCAACGATAAGGCAGGGCGCGCGCAGGGCCATGTAGAAGTCGCCTTCGTCGGTCACTTCGGCGGAAACAATAGCCTGAGAGGCATTTACAATTTGCGCTACGTCCTGGCCGGTGGCGATGTAGATGGCCGCGAGGCCGTTGGCAATATGGGCGTTATGGCCGATGGTGCCGGCCTGAAGACCGCTTAAAACGGATGCGTGCCAGAAATCCGTCATGTCTTCCGGGGTGGAATTCATGTATTTCTGCATGATTTTTCGGGAGATAGTCGCCTCAGCGACGACTTCCTTCCCATAACCGTGGATAAAGTTGCTGAACGCAGGCTTCTTGTCCGCAGAAAGGTTTGAGCGAAGATAATACCGGATAACATCAGGCCGTTGCTTCATCAGCGCGTCACACGCCGAATGGGTGGCAAAGCTGATCATGTTCATACCCATGGCATCTTTGGCATCGAAGACGAAGTGGGTAAAGACGCGACGACCAATAATCGTGCTGCGCAATTCCAGCAGCTGACCGTGCCGGGTTGTCGCTTCACAATCCATGCGAATGGTGTCGATGTTATCGTCCAGCCACTGGGCAAACTCGTAGGCTGCGGCCAGGCTTTTGAGTTCAAAGATCGGGGTGAGATCAACTTTTTCTGAGAGAACCTTTACGTTTACACCGCCAGCCCGCGTAAGGGCGAGCATGCCCAACGTGTACCCCGCAACGAGAGTCCCCTCTGTCGTAGCAAAAGGCACGAAATAATCACCTCTTGCATGATCGCCATGAACCCGAACAGGACCGGCAATCCCCAGCGGCACGTGAACCGCTCCCACAAGTTTTTCGATATTGGGCGCGATGGCTTCCGGGTCAAATGCCTCATGCCGAATCGCCTCCATAGACGTTTCTGTCTTGCGCTCAAAGGAGACCCGCCGCTCTTCGACAATCTTTCTCGGATCGCGGACGATTTTCGCCGTGTCTCGCGGGGCTTGCAGCGTCTTGCCGTTATCAGGAGCGCTCATGTTGCCTTTCTGCATTTCATTAGACAGATTAGATTCCAGAGTACACATTGGCACGGCAAAACATCCCACATAATATTAGTCGTTGTGTTTCAATGGATTAGCGGGTTGCGAACCATTGTTTCCGATTGACATTATTAAGCCCCAGAGGGGTCTCTGGACTATACAATACTGACCGAGGTTTTGTTACATCCAACACGACCGGGCGACTACCAGAACCCATCATCCTGAGCACCCCGTCGGCTAATGAATCGCTTGTTTTATGGCAGTTTTTGGAGATTTAAGGGTGCCGATCCGGGCCAGATATGTATCCTTGAACACACTTTTCCGGTGTATCGTCGTGATACTGCCTGAAATTGCTTCAGGCTCCCTGCTACAATCACGTAGCGTAGCAGACTGAGGCTGTAAAATCCATTTTTTCGCCAAGATTGCGGCTCCCTGAATCCAAATCATTGAGTCATATCTGCGGCCCGTGCTATGATCGCGCTGCTCTCCACGCCACGTTATTGCCACAAAGCCATCTCCACCATGCGGAAGACTCTACTATGAGCGAAGCCACCCAAATCGTTGCCATCGACGGCCCCGCCGGCGCGGGCAAAAGCACGACAGCCAAGGAGGTGGCGAAGCGACTGAATTTTGCCTTCCTCGACACGGGAGCCATGTATCGCGCCGCTACGTGGTGGGCCGTTGACCAAGGCGTCGATCTCGATGATGGTGTCGCGCTGGCCGCCCATACGGCGCGCATGGATCTGGACATTCAAGAATCGGCGCAAGGGCAAACCGTAACGGTCAATGGCACCGATGTGAGCCAGGAAATACGGAAGCCGGAAATCACAAAGCTTATCTACAAGCTGGATCAGAATTCTGAGATTCGCCAGCAGTTGGTCGCCCTCCAACGACGTTTTGGCGAAAAACAGCCTACCGTCGCCGAGGGTCGCGATATTGGTACCGTCGTTTTCCCCAAGGCAACGTGCAAAATTTATCTGGATGCCTCCCTGGATACGCGCACGGAACGCCGTGCCCGTCAAATGCGGGCCAAAGGCCTCGAAGTCGATTTGGAAAAACTTCGCGCCGAGGTGCATGAACGGGACGAGCAGAGTAAGAATCGGGTAGATTCACCCCTGCGACAGGCCGACGATGCCGTGCTCCTCGATACCACCGACTTGACCTATGAAGAGGGTGTGAATGAGGCTGTCCGGCTGGCTCGGAAGGTCCTGTGAGAACCCTCGGCATCAAACGACAGTGGAACATCGCCCTGCACGATGATCAGCGGGTACAGCAGTTGGCCACCGGCCTCGGAATCCCACCCATTGTTGCCCAACTACTGGTCTTGCGGGGACAAGACACCGTCGAGAAGGCCGAAGTCTATCTGAAGCCTTCCCTGGAGCATCTGTCGGACCCCTTTCTTCTCACCGATATGGATGTCGCCGTTGCGCGGATTACGAAAGCACGGGACGAGCAGGAGCATGTTCTCGTCTTTGGCGACTACGATGTGGACGGCATCAGCGGCACAGCGCTTCTGGTTAACGGACTCAAGCGTTTCGGCCTGGAGCATGTCACCTACAATATGCCCAAGCGCCTGACCGAAGGCTACGGCCTCGCTCCCGAACATGTGGACGCGGCACTCCAAGACGGCGTTTCCTTGATTGTCACGGTGGACAATGGCATCGCGGCCCAGGAAGCGGCAACCCATGCCCGCAGCCAGGGACTCGACCTTATCGTCACCGATCACCACACCATCGAGCATGGTCTGCCTGAGGCGCTTGCGGTCATCAATCCGCAACGGGAGCCGGAAGACTATGTGGGTCGCTATCTGTGTGGCGCAGGTGTCGCGTTCAAGCTGTCCACGGCGCTGAATGGCTCCCCGAACGACCTCGACATTGCCGCGTTGGGCACGGTGGCCGATATTGTGCCGCTGCAAGACGAGAACCGGGTTATCGTATCCTTGGGGCTGCGTCACATGGCCAAACATCAGCGCAACGGTATCGCTACCCTCGCTAAAGTGGCAGGCATCAACATTGCCTCAGTATCGTCGGGCGATATCGGCTATCAGATCGGACCGCGCATTAACGCTGCGGGACGTCTGAACAACGGCTTGGCGGCCTTACAGCTTATCTTGTCGGAATGTCCCATCCAGGCCAAAGAAATGGCTGAGTTTCTGGATCAGGCCAATACGGAGCGCCGGGCCATTGAGCGGGGCATATACGATGAGGCGGTGGAAGAACTCGAAGCGTGTTTCAATCATAAGCAGCGGGGCATTGTCCTTGCGCGGGAAGGCTGGCATCCAGGCGTTATCGGCATCGTTGCGTCCAAGCTGCAAGGAAAATATCAACGGCCCGTCGTGGTTATCGCGGTCGACGAAGAGGGCGTTGGCCGGGGTTCGGCCCGAAGCAACGGGAATTTCGACATGGTCAAGGCCTTCCGAAGCTGCAAGGAACATCTGGTAAAGTTCGGCGGCCACCGATCCGCAGCGGGCCTCACCATAACGATGGATAACATAACGTCATTTCGCGAACAGTTCGAAGCCGAAGCGCGGGGGCAACTTGGCACGGGCGAGATTCTCTCCGAACTTGCCGTTGATGCTATCGCCTCATTCAGTGAGATCGATGCCGGGCTGCTGAAGGCCATCGAAATGATTGAACCCCTGGGGCACCACAATCCAGCGCCCGTATTCTGTGCGCTGGGTGTAGAGACCGTCCAACGCTCCATTCGGATTCTGAAGGATCAACACCTTAAGATATCCTTTCAGCAGAACGGTTTTTCCCTTTCGGCCATCGGATTCAACATGGCGGAGCGGTACTACACCGAGGATCTGTCCGGGGCGGTTGATATCGCGTTTACCCCGCAATTCAATCACTGGCGCGGTGAAACGACCATCCAATTGCTGCTGAAAGACATCCGTCCGGCAGCGAAGTAGGCCTTAGTCAATGCAAAGGGGCACGGCGGGCAGGCGTGCGGACTTTCTAGTCCGCAGCGAGGATTGCTTGTGCTTTGTGGAACAAGTTTCCCCAAGTCAAACCAAGCACCTAACCCCAACAGATGTGCCGTGCGATCCTGAGGAACGAAGGTTCGTGCGCGTGGAGCGAGTTTCGTAAATTCAAGCACCACCATCGCGTCCTAGCGTTTCGCGAACACAAGCGCCGGTGTAGTACGCGCGTGGTATAACGGCGACACGTCGTCCTGGGAGAATTCCCAGTCCTGTACCCCGTGGCCGAGCCGGATCGGCCCTTCCATACGCCGGATAGTGGAATTCCCGGACATTGTTTCGGTGCATATCCAGTAGTTTCCCGGACGGGACAGTATGGCGGAGTACACCGTTTTCGGCGGCAGTGGCCGGGACAGACGATTCGGTGCGACGGAAGCCGCCGCTTCTGAATCTTCGATAGCCAGAAAAACGACGGGGACATCACTTCCATTGGCGAGGTGCATCCGGGTAAATAATTGTTGCTCCTGGCTACCACACCCCGCAACCAGCACAAGTCCAAGGACTCCCATAGCACAAGCAGATACTGCGCCGCAGAAACAGAATCGCATAAGGTAGATCTCCACACTTCCCGCTCCCCAGCCCAAGTGGAGTTTAATTATACTGTGGAAATCATAAAATGTATAGTTCCTCCGCAATATAGAAAAAGCATGGTCCCGTTCTCTAGCGCAAGCAGGGTGGCACGGGCGTCTCGGCGGTGAAGGAATTTGAGTAAGGGGATGAACGTTGTCTCAGCACCGCAGAGAAGTGAGAGCAAAAACACGGTCACTTCGGGATCTCTACAGGTGAGACACCTGTGCCACCCTCCTCATAGACTTCAGGTGACCACGCTGGATCACCATACGTGTTTACAGATTGCTTTTGGCGACTAAAGTTGCCCGCGTTTGGCCCTACTTTTTCGGGGGCCACACATCGGCCTGGATGAAGGCGAAGAGGTCGCGGAGATCCTGATCGGACATGTCCGACAGCAGCCCTTCGGGCATCACTGAAATAGACATGGGTTCCATGGACTTCACGTCTTCTCGGGGAACGACCATTTCCGTGCCCGCCGAATCCACCAGGGTAATCTCTCCGCCAGTATCACGGAGGATAAATCCGGTGATGGTCCGCTCTTCCCGGCCCAGGCCATCGTCCTCACCGAGAATGGTGAAGGTCGTCCCGGTGTACTCGGGCAGCACCGACTTGCTGGGATCGATCACATTGGTGACGAAATCCCAGCGGTCCTTGCGGTTGAGGCCCGTCATCTCCGGGCCGACCTGACGGCCCACACCGTGGTGGATGTGGCACTTCCCGCAGTTCTCTTCATAGATCTTGACGCCCGCTTCGGCGTATCCAGGGCCGTTCTTTATCTTGGAGTGGATGGCGTTGACCAAGCCCATCTTTTCGTCGGGACTCGTTCGTATGGCCCCCCAGTGTTTGTGGACGAGGGTATCAATAGCAGGATCGCCCAGCGCCGCGAGATTGATGAGCAGCACCCGGTCCACATCGGTCGCTGGCACTGTGCCCGCATCCACGGCATTCAACAGCTTCGTGGCCCAGGGCTTGCGCGTGACCAGCGCACTGGCGATACGGCCTTTCAAGCCGCCGCCTTGAGGCAGGGTCTTCAGGAGGGCCTCGCACACGTCGGCATCGGCGAATGACTGCACAGCGCTCAGCGCTCCGATGCGAATGTCATCACCTTCCTGCCCCAGGAAGATTTGCAGCAACACGGCCTTGGCCGGGCTGTACTTTTCTTCGCCAAGGAGTTTCATGAGGGCCAGACGCTGGCTCTTGTTGACCGAGGCATCGGCGATCATGCTTGTTGCCTTTTCAAAGACGACCGTGTTGCCCAGTCGGGCTGCAATAATGAGCAACTGGGTATTGCCCGGATCGGCATCCAGTAATCGGGCCAACTCGGTGCGCAACGCCTCCGGCACCGTCGCGCTGGTACCCCGGCCCAGCCCTTTGGCGATTCCGCTCAGCAGAGACTGGCGGTGTCCTTTTTCGGTGAGCGTCTTTAACAACACGGCGCAGGTATTGAAATCGGCCTCGGTGCGGTCCTGGGTAAAGCGTTGTCCCAGCCGGGTAACAATTACGTTGTCAAAGATAACACTTCGGGCCTCCGTCGCTTCCTTCGCCCACGCCAACACGGCATCCCGATCCGCCCGAACGTGTTGCTCAACCGCCCACCAAAGGAGCAGCGGGATATGCTCATCCTTCACATCTTTACCGGAACGGAGCATGGCCAACACCACCGGCAGCCCCTCGGCTGGGGCAATGCGTTTCGCCGTGCTCGCCAATTGGCTGCGTACCTGAGGGTCCGATTCGGTGGTGCCCAGGGCAACGAGCTTTTGTCCGATGAGGGGCGTGATCTTGTGGTCGTTCGCGAGGAGGCGGAGGGTCCAGAGGCGGACTTGGGGGTTGGGATGGTCCAGCGCCTTTTCGGCCAGCTCCAGCGTGAACCCGCCGGAAGCGTTGAGGCCCCACAGGGCCTGGAGCGCCATGGGATCAACGATGTCCTTTCGCCACAGAATTTTTTCAAGCGGGGGAATGGCCGATGCGTCTTTGCGGTCATAAAGCACGCGCAGCGCCGTCTCCCGGTACCACTTGTTCGGGTGGCCCAGCGTCTCAATCAATTCTTCCGTCGAGGCCTTGCCAAAGTCGAAGGGCTTGACGGGCACGTTGTCGCCGTAGCTCACGCGATAGACGCGGCCTGTTTCGCGGAGGATGCGGTCCGTCTCCGCCGACACGCTCCACGTAATATTCGTGTCGTGCCAGTCGGCAATGTAAAGGGCGCCATCGGGACCTTGTGTCATGGCCACAGGACGAAAATGCTGGTCGTCCGTTTCCATCAGTTGGAGAAATTCGTGGGCGGAAAAGGTGGAGCCGAGTTGCTCCAGCCTCGCAACGCTGACACAGCGTTTGAGCGCCCGCAAGGTAAAAATAGCATCCTGAAATTCGTCGGGAAAATTGGGTGCATCATAGGAGACCAGTCCCTGGGAGAGTTTGGGCCGGGTGCTGTGATCTTCCATGCCCATGAAAAAACCGTAGGCGTAGGGGTTGGTCAGTTCGCCATGCTTCGCCCAACTCTTCCACGTATAGCCGCCCTGGACCTGATGAAAGCCGATGCGCCCGCCGTTGCTGCCGGTAAACATGCGCCCTTGGGAATCCATGGCGATGCCGAAGTGATTGTGACCGCCCTCCGCGAAGAGTTCAAAGCGTTTGTCTTCGGTGTTGTAACGCCAGAGATTTTGTCCCTTGAAATGAAGGCCCTCATCCCCCATGCCGGGCCGCGTGATGGTTGCCGTCGTCGTGGAACCCTGGTAGCCATAGAGCCAGCCATCGGGTCCCCAACGGAGTCCATTGGCGATAGCGTGGAGATCTTCCAGGCCAAAGCCCGCCAGATGAACAACCGGATCCCCATCGGGCACGTCATCCCGATTTGCGTCGGGATAAAAAAGCAGGTAGGGCGGATTTAGCACCCACACCCCGCCGCGCCCCGGCAGGGCCGACGAGGTAATGCTCAAGCCCGTCACGAATTCTTTGTGGCTGTCGAAGGTGCCATCGCCGTTTGTGTCTTCATAGACCGCGACGATGTCCCGGCCCTTCTCATGGTTGGGCGGCGGCGGCGGCGGAAAGTTTTCATATTGCACACGCCAATAGTTGTCGTGGCCGATAACCTTGAGTCCCTGGGGAAAGGGAAACTGGAGATACTGGGCCACCCAGAGGCGGCCCCGCTCGTCAAAGTTGAGCGACAGTGGTTGCCGTACCTCCGGCTCCCGCAATACCGTCTCTAACTGAAAGCCATCGGCGATGGTGAAGTCGATATCTTTGCCGACTTGCGCCGATGCCGTGGGCACCAGGCCAACCACTGCCGCGCCCATGCCTATGAATACGGAACTAATTCGCACAACCAATCTCCTTGCCGCGACCATGTGTGGCGTATCTCATTGCCAAGCCCGCTATTGTGGCGATCCCGGCAGGTACTATCAACCTTTTTGTCGCACAGTGGATACACGTTATTCTCAAATGAGCTTGACCGATGCTCCTATCTGCCTTACAATTGAGTAAGGAATAGCAATCTGGAAAGGCGAGAGTAATGGAATCGACACTCACGAGCAAGGGGCAAATAACACTCCCCAAAGCACTTCGCACGCAGCTCCATCTGCAAGCAGGCGATAAAGTTTTTTTCGAGCAGCAAGACGATGGCTCTTACGCGCTCCGGCCCAGAACCCTGGACGTAACCGTACTCAAGGGCTGTTTGAACTATAGCGGCCCCACGCTGTCACTCGAAGATATGGATGCCGCTATCGCCCGAAACGCGGGGTGCAATCGGTGATTGCGCTGTACACAAACGTTTTGGTCCGGTACATCGTGCAGGATGACCGCGCCCAAGCCGCCAAGGCCAATCGGGCCATCGCACTGCTCACGCCGGAAGAACCCGGATTTATTTCAGCCATCGTCCTGTGCGAACTGAACTGGGTCTTGAAATCGGCCTACGAGATCGCGAAAGCCGACTGCGTCACGACGCTCGAACGCATCACCGCTGTGTCGGTCTTTGAGATTGAACACATTGATCCATGTCGGAGGGCGCTTCGTGCTTACAAAGAAGGCACCGCCGATTTCTCTGACTACCTCATTCGAGAAATCGCCTTGGCATCCGGCTGCACCGGGGTACTGACCTTCGACAAGAACGCACTGAAGGCGGATGGGTTTGAGAAGTTGTAGCTGTTGGTGTTGAATAACCACAAATCCCGTCGGACGTGCCGCACGATCCCGAGGCACGAGGATTTGTGCGTGTGGGGTGGACTCACAGGGCCACGTGCGTTCCATTGCGCGCCGAGCGGCGTGTGTCGGACAGGAATGTCCGACCTCCTCTTTTTGATCGTACCGCCTTTCAGTCCCATGGGTTCAGGCTCTGCTCAGCCGGTCGGCCCCGCATAGAGTTCAAGGGTCGAGATGGTAGGGCATGCAGCGGCGGCATTGATATTCAGGCGGACTTTGGTCGTAGTGATGCTCTCTGTTTGCAGGATGCGCTTCCAGCCGATGGAAGTGCCCTTGGCGATTTGTTTCCACGCGCCATCCACCCAAGCGTCCACGGAGAATTCGCGAACACGTTGGCCGAGGGCGATGTATTCTTGCAGCAGCACGTTGTTGAAGGTCTGCAGGCCATCCAGTTCCACGATCACCGAGGCCGTGGTCATCCCGTCGTCGGTGGCCCAATAGGTATTTGTGTTGCCGTCGAGGAGATTGGCGGCGGCAAACTGCGGATCCTTGCCCCGTGTATTTGTCGCCGTCACAGCAGCCTTCGCCGCCAGGTTGACGTCGAAGGTGGCATCCAGCAACGCACGCAGCCCCATGAGGGATTCGACATCCTTCTCATGGATCAAACCACGCGGGTCCGGCGGAATATTGAGCAAAAGCGAAGCACCCCGTCCCACGGACTGGTAGTAAAGATTGAGGAGATTTTCCGGCGTGCGCACTTTTTCGTTCTGGTCTTCGTGATAAAACCAGCCGGGGCGAATGCTCACGTCCACTTCGGCAGGCAGCCATTGCTCACCGTCTGCATGGCCGTTGACTCCTTCCTTGTACTTCACCATGCCCGGTGCCGGGGCAAGGCCCGGCTCAACACCGTGGGGCGTGTAGGTGGCCCAACACGGATCGCCCGCAAAACCTTTCTCATTGCCCACCCAGCGAATGTCCGGGCCAATATCGGAAAACATGATGGCACCCGGCTGGAGTTTGCGCACGATGGCCCAAGTATTTTCCCAGTCGTAGTAACTGCTGCGATCAATCTTGCGCGTTTCCCGCGCACCGCCATAATAGCCGTCGCCGCCATTTGCCCCGTCAAACCAGACCTCCTGAATCGTGCCATAGTTTGTCAGCAGTTCGCGCAGTTGATTGCGAAAGTATTCCACATAAGCCGGGCGCCCATACTCGGCATGATTCCGGTCCCACGGAGAGAGATACACGCCAAAGGTCAATCCGGCCTCTTTACACGCCGCCGCCAAGTCCCCCACGATGTCGCCCTTGCCGTTTTTGTAGGGCGTGTTCTTGATGGAATGCTCGGTGTACTTCGAGGGCCACAAGGTAAATCCGTCGTGATGTTTGCAGGTAAGGATGAGGCCCTTCATACCCGCTTCCTTCGCAACCCGGACCCACTGGGTTACATCGAGTTCGCTGGGATTGAAGAGGTCCAGGGATTCATCGCCGTAGCCCCATTCTTTGCCCGTGAAGGTGTTTATCGTGAAATGAATGAAGCCGTAGTACTCCAGTTCATGCCAGGCCAACTGGCGCTCGGTGGGGATGGCCCCATAGGGCGCGGGCGGCTCGACGGCCATCGCGTTGAACATGGTTAGGATAATAGCTGGCAAGAGCGTTCCACCCAGAGACTTTTTAATCACGATATTATTCCTTCACGAGATTTTACAAGCGCATCCCCGATGCACAAGCGCCGCCCCCAGAAGGCACTATAGCAAGTTGCGGCACACAATTTGAATAGCGTTGGGATCCATATCGTCCATGATAGTGCGGGCGGTGGCGCTGCCACGAATGCGTCATTCCTTGCGTATCCAATGCGGTGGCTGGAACTTATCTGCCGGTTTGGGCATTTACCTTGAGGCGGAATGGCTGGAAATTGGAACAGAATCAAGTTGTAAGACGGTTCCTGCTGCCCTATAATGAGACCATCTGGCGGTTCCTGCCTTGGGTGTCGTTGTGGCGCTCAGGCGTGGGCCGTCAAGCCCAGGCTCGGCCTGGCTTCCTCTCAAGGATTAAATATTATGGTTGCCCTCGTACTAATTGTATCGATGTTGAGCGCTTCCGCTGGGCAAGTCGTGTCCGATGTGGAAGATGGCACCATCACGGCCCGTATAGAAACGCTCTATCTCCTGAATCAGAACCTCAACCCCCTGAATATGAATACGACCACCCGGGACGGGAATGTCGTGATTACGGGTACAGTGGATGACGAAGTTCAAAAGGAACTCGCCGAGGATTTGGCCTTGGGTGTCAGGGGCGTTCGTTTTGTGGACAACCAGTTGGTCGTCATCCGAACGGTGGTGGGTATAAAGGAGAAGCGGAGTTGGCGCCAGCGATTGGAGGACCGTTCCGTGTCGGCGTCGATTAAGGCGCGACTGCTCTATAATGGGCAGTTCAAGGGGTTAAAGATTGGTGTCAGCACGATAAACGGCGTTGTTACTTTATACGGTGTCGTGCCATCGGAAGCGCACCTGAACAAAATCGGCGAGGTCGCCGGGGAAACGAAGGGGGTACGGGAACTAGTCAATAATCTCAAGGTCCGTCCCAAAGACAGTTCCGACCCGCTGCTGGGAGTAGGGCGCCAGCTATCTGATGAGTGGTTGGAATCCCGTGTGGAGACGGCATTTTTTCTGAACCGTCATCTCAGTACACGCGAGATCGACGTCGAAGTGGACGACGGGATTTGTATCCTCACGGGGTCGGTCAATTCCACGGAAAAACAAGCGGTGGCGGCCCAGATTGCACGGAGCATTCACGGTGTGCAGGAGGTTCGAAACTATATTACCGTACGTCCAGAAGGCGACACGATTTTAAAAACGTCGCCTGAAAAAAAATCGGGTGATGTCGATGTGGTGCCCTTGACGCTGGAGGGATCGGACCCCGAAGAATCGACGGGTGCTTCCTTGGAGCCGCCCAAGGTGGAGGAGACATCGCTGGCGGCACCCTGACACGGAGATAGGGAATGAAACAGGGTCTTATAGCGGTGGCTGTGATTGTGGCCCTTGTTCTCATGGTGGCTGCCGCGTCGTACTTTGGCGGCTCGACAGCGCGCAAGGGTGGTTTCGACAAAGGACAGCGCTTCAAGGCGAAACCGGGCACGACCCGAAAAAACGCCATGCTCCTGACCAGCAATAAGCGGACGAGCACGGACGACCCGAAGGCGGCTATTGCGCGACGGGGTGACGAGCAGGAGGACGACTCGCCCCTTACCATAAAGTCCTTGTCAAAGCCTTCGGACGAAAAACGCGCTCAGCCCGCCCGGGACCGTGCGATGAAGGCGCTGAACAGCGCATCTCCTGAAACGGGTCTGCGCTCCCTCGATGCCGCTTTGGCCCTTCCTCATGACCGTCTGCAAGGGGCCTATCTATACGAAGCGATGGGGCAGCTCTATGCCCAGTTGGATCCGCCGGATTACGAGAAGGCCATGGCCGCCTTTGAGGAAGCCCGCGCCATGGCGGATGATGTCGAAATGGCGCAGAATATTCTGCTGAAGTCGGTACAGGTGCTGATGCAGGGCGGCTTGGACGATGAAGCGCGCGCGCAACTGGAAGCAGGCTCGGGCGACGAGGCGCTATCCACCGAGACCCAGTTTCGGTTGCACCTGCTCTGGGGACAGTTGGAGGAGCGGGCAGGAAAGGCGGTGGAAGCCGAGCGCATGTATCGGAAGGTATTGGACGGCGCATTGGCGTTGCCAGAATCCCTGGAACGAAAAATGGCGTTGGGACTCGCACGTTCCGCCGGACTCCGCCTTACTCGCCTCTATCGTGCAAACGACAGGGATGGAGCCGCAAAATCACTGACATTGGACCTTAAGAAACAATTGAAGGCACTGTCGAAAACCACCTGAGCGGTAGTCGTTAGCGGGTGAACCTCGTGTTTGGCCGCAAGAGGTAAAGATGCCCCTGGCTTCGCAGCGCAATCGTCGTGCGTCCCTGCCCGTCCAAATCCGTTTCAAACACAACCGCATCAAGGGACTCGGGGAATCGATGGGAAAAGTCGGGGGACGCAGAAAAGCCCTCTTCCTGAAATCGCCAGATTGCTATCGTCTGGGGATCGGTCAAACAACCAAAATCCGTTCGTGTGTCACCATCGATGTCATGGAGGAAGATCGTTTTAAGGGGACCCGTGCCACCCGAATCCATGTACCAGGGGAGTGGAATATCCATCTCAATGCGGCCCATTGGTTTTGCCCGATAGCGTGCTTTTTCCGGCGCGTAAGCGTGAGCAATGATCTGGATGGGCCAAGTCCTCTGGGTCGCGGCGCGTGCCAGGCCGTCAGCGGTTAATGAGATTCGCTGTGATTTCCAAAGCAGGAGATCGTTGAATCCGTCACCGTCAAAGTCGGGCAGCGCCCCTGGGTGGCGAAGAATAAGCCCGGGAAAATGACGGACCGGGCCGGTTTGCCCAGAGCCGTCCCCATCGGGAATGCGTCGAATCCTGATGGCCGTGTGTCCGCTTGGAGCTTCTGCCCGCGCATACAACGCACGAATCTGGACAGGCTCCGTGGCATTTACGGGATACCAGGGCCATCGCTCCGGCCCGGCGGTTGCCGCTTCCCGCTGCTGTCGTGCCGTGCCGAGGCGGCCCGATGATTCGGCGATGGGCAGCGGAAGGGCGTTATTGGGCAGCATCGGCCTGAAGATGGCTGCGCTGCTGACCCGAAACTCCAGTGCGTCACGATTGCCCAATTGCGCATGCTGATTGGTCCACACATTGAAGGGCTGGCCGGGAGAGAGTCGTTTGGCCGCATCCATGCCGATTGGATAGCTGTCCACCAGTTCCCCCTTGAAGCTTCGCAGCTCAAGCACATCCGCACACGGCAGGGCCACCAGGGGGGTGTTCTGTCGCATGATTAGGAGAACGCCCGGAAAGGGAATGCCGGTGTATTGACTGTATAGGTTTTTTCGTAAAAAACAGACAATGGGTACCGACGCATCCTTCGTTATGGGAATTCGTATGACCTTCTCGCCGGACACCGCGACAATATCGGCGGTGCCATCCAGGTCTGCGTCAAAGACATCGACCACCGCCGTGTTCTCGGGCAGGGCGATGCTGTAGACGGGATCGTTGTGGGACTGTTCATAGATATTCAATTGGTTGCCGGTTATGACACCAACTTCTCCCCGGTCGTCCAAGTCAAAATCGGCGACAAGGACGGTTGATTCGCCGTCGCGCCAAGGCACGGTCTGAACCTCCATAAGGCCGCCGCACACGGCAACAAGCAGCATCAGCAGCGAAGGACTCATCAACGTGTTCCTCGCTGCGCGTAGTAGGCCGTTCCCGGATGAGTTTCCCCCTCAGTGGATATGGTGCGCGAACGCAGGTACAGGTCTGACAAGCCATCGTCGTTAAGATCAGCCACATAAGCGTCCACATCCCGTGGAATCGCCAGCGACCAGGCCGGTTTGGTGTCAAAGCCCTGCCACCCCGTGGCCAGGTAAAGCGCGAGTTCTTCGGGAGCGCTTCGGACGACCAGATCGCGATAGCCGTCCCCATTGAAATCGCCCGTAAGACTGACCAGGCTCCCGGCTTCATAACGAGAAAGCATGACACCTGGTTTTGCGGGGGGGCTCTCGAGTTCGAAGTTAATCCTGTGCTGCAAATCGGGTTTGGGAGAAAATTTTCCCTCGTCTTGCGCGTAGATGTGGATTACATGCTCGATGCGAGACTCCGTAAGAAACCGGTTGAGTTGCTCTCGAACACTGCCCCGAGGCCACTGCGTAGACTCCGTAATCATGTCCATGTCACCGTCGCCATCGAAATCGACAAAGGCGCAATGGGGCCGGAACTGGGCATAGGCCGCCGCACGCCGGACATGGAAGGTATCGCCACCGTCAAGTGTCGCCCACAATTCGTAGAGGGGCGTGGGCACAGGGCTTGCTTCGGAGCGCAACCATCGCCCGCCGGCGAAATCCATCCGGTTGTCACCATTCAGGCGACAGGGACGCAAATGCGCGGGCAGGGGTTTCGGCATGTCGTCAAGCGTTTTCTGTGCGTAGTACGTGCCCTCGTCGGATAGTGCGAGCATCCAGGATTGGATGGCATACCGTGTCGTATTCTTTCGACGTTCCCGGATGGACACCGTGCGGAACGTTTGGCCTTCAAAAACCAATCGACAAGACATCTGTTGCTCGGGGAACAATATTTCGCGTGCTTCTCTTGGCCAGATGGATTGATGTGCCGAACGGCTTACCGCGATATTGGCAGGCAGGTCCAGGATGCCCGCAGGTTTGTAGTGTTCGCCTTCGAGACGAAAGAGATGGGTGCCGCTATAATCGACGGCCACGAGTTCCGGGATTCTGTCGCTGTTCAGGTCGTGGAGAAATCGCCGAAACCGAAGGCTCGGATTCTTCTGTCTGGACCTGCCCAAAACTGCCGCTTTTCCCGGCCACGCCAGGGACTGTTCCAACGTTAGCTTCCAGGTATCCCCTTCAAAGGCATAAACGGAAAGGTGATCATGGCTGCGATAGTACAGCTTGCCATCGTAAACATCGGCATCGACATCCTGTGAGAAAGGGGGCAAGGCCTTCGTGGGCGCACCCCCATAGACACCCTTTTCCTGTAGAAAAAGCCCCGAGGGCAGGATTAGGTCGCTGTCACCATCACGATCCACATCTCCATGGAGATAGTTGGTGGTGGTTCGGCCGGTAAAGGGAGTCACGTTTCCAATGACGACATCAGGAAGGGGGCGTTCGATGAAGGTGACTTGCCCCAGGGCAAGGACCATAACCAGGGTCAGCATGAACCCAGATCCTTCCGGCTGAACAGTATCAGACCGAGGATGATGGAGAGGATTGTTACGGCCAGGGAGCTTAGCACGCAGTACGATGCCATGGGAAACCAGGAAGCATCCAAGCCATCGCAATGACTCGCGAAGACATGCCACGGCGCTTCCAGATAGGTCGTAAACACCATGGGAGCAATGCCCAGCGGGTACTTGACCAAATCCACGACGATCCAGGTTCCGATGCTCAAGCTGACGGCCGTTCCCGCGCTGCGCGTCAGCGTTGAATACAGCAATCCGAGACTGACACCGGCCCACTGGGGCACCAGTGCGAGAAAGGCACCGACGAGATAGACCCACGCCATTTCGTCATTCATAAAAAGCAACTCGCCGCCCACCTGGATGCCGTAGAGATCGCCGAGCGCGAAGGCAACGAACCAGCTCGTGATGCCGACCGTCGCGGTCAGCAGCGCACTGTAGGAACAGCCCAGCATAAATTTTGCAATATACACCTCTTCGCGGCGCACGGGGCGCAGCAATATGGCCCGCAGGGTGCCTTGGCCCAGTTCGGTCGCGATAAGGCCGCCAACGTAGGTCAGCAAAAGCACGTATCCCAGGAAGTTCAGCGCCAGGGGTGTCACGTAGGCAATAAAGCCGTAGTCGCCAACGCCGTCCTTCGCCATGGGATGGCCCAACGGGGATAGCAAGACCACCAGCATGAGCAGCAGCGGGCCGATATAGGTCTGGCGCAACCGCAGTGCCTTGGTGATTTCCACACGATAGAGGACTGCGATGCGCTGGAGCGCCGGTTTCACGTCTTCGAAGCGATGGGGCTTGCTCATTGCGCCAGCGCTTTCAGGAAGTAGTCCTGGAGTGTGCGGCACCGTGGCACGATGCCTGAGACCGCGTAACCGGCGTGAACAAGGAAGCTATTGAGCTGGTGGCTGTTCTGTTCTTTCAATGTTACATAAAGCCGACCCGGTTTACTGGACACACTCACCACCCAATCCTGCTTCTCCAATCGTTTCGCGGCGTTTTCCGCCCCTTCCACCAGAACCTCTACCTGACTGAGATCATAAGAAATGAGAGACGCTGTTTCTTCATAGGAAACCAGTCGGCCTTTGTTGATGATGGCGACGCGGTTGCACAGCATCTCGACTTCGTGCATGAGGTGGCTTGAAAAAAGAACCGTTACCGAAGTTTCCTCCGCCAGACGGCGAAGCAAGGTCAGGATGTCTTGCGTGGCTTCGGGATCCAGCCCCGAAGTCGGTTCATCGAGGACAAGCAACTCAGGTTCGGCAAGCATAGCCAGCGCCAGACCAAGCCGCTGCCGAAGCCCCTGGGAAAGGGTTCCCGCTTTCGATGTCTCGTAATCAAGTAAATTGCACAGGTCAAGCGTGTACTCCAGGTTTACATCTCGTTGGGCCAGTTGCGCGTGAATCTTGAGGTTTCGTCGAACCGTCAGGTGATCGTAGAACGTCGGACGCTCAACCAAAGCCCCCATGCGTTGGGCAATCTCAACGTAGTTGCTGCGGAGTTCTTTTCCGAATACGGAAACCTGACCAGAAGTTGGGCGCACGAGGCCCGTAAGCATATGGAGGAGTGTACTCTTGCCCGCGCCGTTGGGTCCGAGCAGGCCCACGGTGTCTCCCACCTCAATGTCCAGAGAGAATCCGCCAACGGCGAAGTGGGAGCCGTAGAATTTGGAGAGTTTTGAAAAAGAAACAATGGGGAGCATGGCAAGAGTCTAGCACGAAGTCAATGGATGATGCAGGTCCACAACGCCGAAACAAGAGACATCTTCCTGTCCTTTCGACGGAGTATGCTGGTATGGCTGGTTGGGCACGGCGATCCGGATTGAACATCACGTCACAATTACACCGAGGTATTGATAATACCTGAAGCTCTCTTTTATGTATGCTATGTATGTTATGGGGCCTACGCCAGTTTTGTGGGTTATGCAGAACGTTGCTCCCAGTATTGTTCAGTACGGTTGGATTTTTCCATACACAGCAATGCGATGCACGATGAATACACAGGCCCTCTCTCAACAACCCTCTTCCCTCACCTGCAAAACTGTTGTATGCTTGATAGCCAAGGCCGTTTTTATCCAGCATGAAGCCCGTCGCGGCACCTTCACCAACGTGGTGGCGCGTCAACCCAAGGAGAAGAGTCATGGCAGCCGTGGTTATTGAGGAGGGCGTACACACCGGTGTCCGCACGTTCCTTTCCGAAGACCGGAAAATGCTTATTGACGGGAAATGGGTCGCCGCCGCATCCGGGGCCTGTTTCGATGTGGTGAATCCTGCGACCGGCGACCTGTTGGCCCGGGTGGCCGAGGGCGACAAGGAAGACATTGACCGCGCCGTAGCCGCTGCGACCCGCGCCTTCGAGTCGGGTCCGTGGGCGAAGATGACACCTTCGGAGCGGGGCGTCTGCATGTGGAAGCTCGCCGATTTGCTTGAAGAGCATCTCGACGAATTTGCCCAACTGGAAACCCTCGACAACGGCAAGCCTTTGGGGGTGGCCACCGTGGCCGACGTACCGCTGGCCGTGGATCAACTCCGCTACTATGCGGGCTGGGCGACGAAGCTCAATGGCGAATCTATCGACATCTCCGTGCCCTTTGCACCCGGTGCCGAATTCCACACCTACACGCGCCGCGAACCCATTGGTGTCGTGGGTCAGATCATTCCCTGGAACTTTCCCCTGCTCATGGCCGTTTGGAAAATCGCCCCGGCCCTCGCCACGGGCTGCACCATCATCCTCAAGCCCGCCGAGCAAACACCTCTTTCGGCCTTGCGTCTGGGCGAGTTGATTT
>JAJRPE010000353.1 GCA_024280935.1 Candidatus Hydrogenedentota bacterium | reverse complement strand
TGATCGCCCCCAGGTAGTTGTTCGCCGATTCGTCGAGGAGTTCCGGTTCCATGATGGTGCCCGGTGTCACCGTGCGGACGATCTCCCGCTTTACGATGCCCTTAACGTCCTTGGGATTCTCCATCTGCTCGCAAATGCTGATGGTGCGCCCGAGCTTGATGGCCTTGGCGATGTAGGCGTCCACCGCACGCACCGGCACCCCCGCCATGGGGACGCGCCGTTCCTTGTCCGCCCCATCGCGTGAAGTGAGCGAAAGGCCCAAAAGTTCCGCTGCTTCCACGGCGTCTTCAAAGAAGAGCTCATAAAAGTCGCCCATGCGGAAGAAGAGCAGGGAATCCGGTACCTGCGCCTTCGCCTCCATAAACTGACGGACCATGGGCGTGACTTGTTTCGGGGTAACTTCGCTGAGTTTTATCCAAGTGTGGGTCATAGCGACGTATTATATAGAGCGCGGGGGCGAATTGTGAATTTAGAATAAATCGGTTCTTATTGTTTGAGCGTTTGGATGGCGGACACTTCATAGTCACCTCCCGGGTTGGCCACCTTGTACACCTCAACAACACTATCCAACTCCAACTGCTCTAGCATTTTCTTGGCAGTCCCATACTCATACCCAAAGTTTGTCAGATATCGAAGGAATGCTGAGATGCCCACAAAGCCATTAGATCGCTGGAAACGTTCTTCTTGAGACGATAACCTTCGAAGGAATTCTTCTCTGGTTATCGGTTTTTGCCAATCGAACGCTTTCACTTCGACAGTTTCTTGAATAGCTTCTCGTTCCTCTTCGGTGATTACCAATTCTTCTGTTTTCTGATCCGCATCGAGAATAATGTTGGTAATTTCATCAGCAAGCTCTTTCCCTCGGAGCAGGTCCTGAGCGGTAAACAGGTTTCCATGTGCAATCTTGTTTCGTAGAGCCTCGAACTCTTGCCACTTTTCCTTGAATTTCTTATCGGAAAAGGACTCCTTGAAAAGCTTCTGATAGTTAGATTGAAGCTCGCCCTTGAATTTCTTCAAAGCGTCCCCCGTTTCCGGGATGTTGAAGATTTTCTTTAAGATATCATCCTTCGTAACGAAACCGCTGGATTGCTCATAGATCATTTTTCCAAGGTCATCAAAATCAACCAGATACGCACTGTTTTCTACGTGTTTCCCGAAAACTCTTTCATTCTTTTTCCGTAAATTGACCTTGTTTTCCGTTTCTTTTGATACGGTGGCTTCCCACCATGTAGGGCCGATCCGCGTTGTCATGAACTTGATTAAATAGGCGCGAAGCTGATTCTCGATACGATAGAGGAGAGGATACAGTTGACATGCTATTGATTGAGAGATTTCATCCTTCAAAACGTATAATATCTTAAAATCTTGCTTCTTTAGATATGCCGTTAGTGGTTCGCGCAATGCCTCAATGTCGTCAAATGTTCCCGAAAGTGTTACGATGAATGCACGGGCAAAGGCTATGCTAGAGGTTGATTCTTCATCAGCCGGGGGCTTCACGTGGCTAATATGTAGCTTTGAGTTGCCATCGCAGATTTCAGATTTCTGCGAATCGAGCTTGGCATCCTTCCACAGTGCCGAGTAACCAAGAATCGTATGGAGAAGACTTTGCACATTTTCACAATGAACGCTCTCAGTTGGATCAAGAGCTAGCAATTCGTAAGTTAGCTTATCGTTCATGCACTTTCCTTTCATTCAACGCCCTTTCGAAAATAATTCGGCCTGTAATTTTGAAAAATGAACAGTATGCGTGAGTTCTTTGCCGCAGCAATGCGAATTAAAACCATGGAAACATATTGAATCCGAACTATAGCAAAGCCCATCTTTAGACTCAAGAGATTGATAATTCGGGACGTCGCACCGACCGGCTTTCTTGTTACAGAAACACCTGGAATTCGTCCTCGGTCAGACCGGCTTGGTTGAGGATGGCCCGTACCGTCCCCCGTGGCAAGTCGCGGGCGTGCATCGGAACGGTGGTCATGCGGTTCGTTTCGGGGTGCCGCAGAAAGAGGTGACTTCCACGCTGTCGGAGTTTCTCGAAGCCTGCCTTCTTCAGGGCGGATACCACCTGCCGTGGGAAAAACCTAGGGACAGACTACGAATAAAGAAGAATTCTACCGATATGCCCGCAAGAAAGGGAACAGACCCGTCTGCGCTCGTACCTCGCTTCGCTGGGGTCAGTCCCTTTTTGCTCCGGTTCACAGGGACTGCATCGCGCTGAACGGCACGTCTATGATGGATATTATAGGTATAGGGACAGACTACGGATAAAAAGGGTTTATGCCATTGTGTCCCCAAGAAAGTGGACAGACCCGTCTGCGCTCGTTCCCGCCACGGCGCGTCTGCGAGCTTGGGCGGTGTAGATGGCAGTCCCCAGGGACGGACTCGCGCCCTGGCATCGGCCATTGGGTAGGGTGCCGTGTTGGCGGGCGTTGCGTCGCAGGCAGGGAGGGGGCCGTTGAGGCGCGTGCCTGTCCCAGCGGGCTTTGGGAAGGGGGCGTTTTTGACCGACAGCGCCTACCCAGACCCGCCGGGACATGCCCCCGCGTTGTGGCGGGCCGTGCTGCTCCGATGTTTCGGCAGGGGCCACGGCGTGCGCTCCCCTACCGTATCGCGCTTGCGCGGTGGTACGTCCCTCGGGGACTGCCATTGCCCTGAAAGGGGCGTTGGGCAGGGTCTTCACGTTGGTGTTAAGGCGGTCTCGGTGAATGAAAAGGAATCGTCGATGCGCGTGCCCACCACGGCGCGTCCGCGACCTGTCCCGCAGCGGGCTTGTTTGAGAGGCACTAAACATCATTTCCCCAGCGTTACGGAATCTGGAACGCACATGGGGCATGATTCGTATGGCATCGGGGCGTACCGGTTGCCGGGAAGTATGGAATCAACCCTGTTGGAGAATCCAGTCATGCGAATCACGTTAGCAGAATCATCCCTCCGTAGTAGTTCCGCTTGGGAAAACCCTTGCCCAGGTCGGGGATATCCTCAGGTGATGGAGGAAAAGGACGAGGTCGCCGCGTGGTGGGTCAGCCGTCTCAGTGCTCTGACTCTGGTTGTGGCGGGGGGCTTGTTGAGCGTCCAGGCCCCTGCGGATACGGTGGCCTATTGGCGTTTTGAGGAGGGCAGTGGTACGTCGGTCTCCGACAGTTCGGGGAATGGCCTGGATGGCACGGCCCTCGGCGGGCTGAGCTATACGGGGAGCACGCCAAGCACTATCCTGCCGCAGACGGGTGGTGCGAATACATCGGCGATGTCCTTTGATGGCGGGGCGGCATCCCGCGTCTTTATTGCGGACAATCCCCTGTTCCAGCTCACGGAGAGCCTCACCCTGGAAGCCTATATCAATATGTCGGCCCCGCCTTTTCCCGGGCACAACGCGGAGATTCTTTTTCGGGGAGATTCGCGGCTGGGACTGGACCCCTATTTGCTGGATGTCGTCAATGGCATTCTTCGATTTTCCATCCAGGATGCCGACAACAACGGGGCTTTTGTTTCGACGGCACCGCCCACGCTGAACGAGTGGGTCCATGTGGCGGGTGTTCTGGACAACGACACGGGCGCGATGTCGCTCTATCTGGACGGTGTTCTGGTGGATTCGATCATCACGGACGTTCGTCCTTTCGCGGTGCTGGACCCTAATTTGAACGCGGGCCTATCCATTGGCGGATTCCCCGCCACCGACTACTTCGGTCCCTTTCGCGGCATGATCGACGAAGTGCGGATTTCCGACACGGCCCTTTCCCCCGACGAGTTCTTGAACAGCGTCCCTCCCGTGCCCGAACCGGCGACGGCGAGCCTATTGCTCATGGGCGTTGCGGGGCTGTTCTATCGGAAGCGAAAGGCTGCGTAGACTTTCCTGAATCTCCGTGCAGCCTTGGGGCTTTGAACCCCAGGGCTACTTTCAGACCACAAGAGGAGGTTCCGGGGTGCCACCCGATCCCGTACTCGGGTTCGGGTGCCTTGAACCCGAGAGGCGAAGGGCCATCGTGGTCGGCGTCGCTGTTGTCTTATCGCTCGCAGAAGGATTTCCCAATGTACCTGTGTTATCCGTGCTCCATGCACCCGAACCCGCTTCGGTGCGTCTGCGCCGCTGCCGAAGTGGGATCGGGTGGCACCCGTAGTGCTCTATAGTTCGACTCCGGCGTGACTACCTGTGCCGATAGCGAGTTCTATGTCCGACACGTCCCTTGTGTCGGGTAAGAAAACCCGACCGCCTTCCATCAGCATTCTTCCTTCTCAATTCGCTATTCTTCCTTCTAAATTCACCATTCCCCAGTGTGCTACACTGGGTGCCCATGGTTCGTAAACCCAAATTGACCGAGGTGGTGGCGATTAAGGCCCTTCTCGACGAGGCTGTCTCCCAGGGCAGCGTGCTTCCCCGTGATTTGCCGGAACTTTATGAGAATGTCCGGGATTTCTATGTGTATATCGACGAAAACGGGTTGGGCGGTTGTGCCGCGTTGCACATCGACATGGTGGATCTGGCCGAAGTGCGCTCGCTTGTGGTCCATGAATCCCTTCGGGGGCGGGGTATTGGCGACCAGTTGGTGGAGGCGGTATTGGGTGAGGCGCAACGGCTGAATATCGCACGGGTCTATGCGCTGACGCGGGTTCCCGGATTTTTTCTCAAGAACCAGTTCCGCGAAGTGGATAAGTTGGAATTGCCCTACAAGGTGTTTAAGGATTGTATACGCTGCCGGTTGTTTCCCGGTTGCGATGAAGTGGCGATGGTACGTGATTTGCCCGTGGTGGATGACACCCTCGTTGTCTGCGATGGGGCGCATGCTTTGCCGGATGTTGCAGGAGATTCAGGTAGATGATGGAAAAGACGCTGGGTTTTCTCGGCTATGGAAACATGGGCGCGGCGATATTGGAAGGGCTGCTGGAGCTGGGTATGGTGGCGCGTGAGCGTGCCTTGGTCTATGACCCCTCTCCCGAACGCTCGGCGGCGGCGACCGGTATGGGAGTTACAGCGGTGGGTTCTGTGGCCGCGCTCGTGGCGGGGTGCGAGGTGCTGGTGTTGGCGGTGAAACCCCAGATTATGGACAAGGCCCTTGCGGAGGTGAAGGCGCATCTGAACAGCGACACCCTCGTTATTTCCATCGCCGCAGGCATCAACATCGATTTTATTCAAAAGCGCCTGGGTGCCGAGACGCGGGTAATTCGTGTCATGCCCAACACGCCCTACTTGGTCCATGCGGGTGCGGCGGGCATTGCCGCCAGCGCTCAGTGCGACGATGCCGACCGAGAATTGGCCCGCACACTCTTCGCCTCCATTGGCGTGGCCGAAGAGGTCGCGGAAGCCGACATGGATGCCGTCACCGCCCTGAGTGGCAGTGGCCCGGCCTACTTTTTCAAGATGGTGGAGTGCCTGGTGGCGGCGGCGGTGTCCCAGGGCTTGGAGCGCTCCGTGGCCGAACGCCTTGCGGGGCAGACTCTCTATGGTGCGGGCAAGCTGCTCATGGAGTCCGATGATTCTGCGGGTGAACTCCGAAAAAAAGTGACCTCGCCCGGCGGCACGACCGAGGCCGCCCTCAATGCCTTTGAAGCCGAGGGCTTGGAGCAGGTGGTGGCGACCGCCGTGGCCGCCGCCGTGAAGCGCGGTCAGGAACTGGGCACGTAGCCATCCAGGGACTGACGCGGACAAGGCAAGTTGATAACGAAGAAAATCTGGTAATGAGAATGTATGCTGTAGATCAAAGAAGGCCGCTTTAACGTCCGTGGCCGTCCCGTCGTTGCCGAAGCGAGCGGCGGTGCTGCCCCCAACGACGGGACAGCCACGCCCGTTTAAGGTGTTTTTCGTTGGGTTGATAGGACTCTTGAGGGTTCGAGCAAACAAAGATACACCGCATTGTTCGGGGCGCGTCAGTCCCTGAAGAAGAGAGCGGCGGTGCTGCCCCCAACGACGGGACAGCCACGCCCGTTTAAGGTGTTTTTCGTTGGGTTGATAGGACTCTTGAGGGT
>JAJRPE010000352.1 GCA_024280935.1 Candidatus Hydrogenedentota bacterium | reverse complement strand
CACCGAGGTACCCAAGCCCTCTGACCAACTGGACGACACATAACAATCCGACGCTTGCATCCAGCTCGGGACGTCGTCCCGTTGCCCCGCCAGCGTGACCATATCTTCGAGTCCAAGGGAAGCAATCTGCTCTTCCAGCGCGGGACGCAAAGGCCCCTCTCCCGCAATAAGCAGGTGGATATTGGGGTGGGTTTCGCGCAGCAACGCGACGGTGTCGAGCAACGTGGCGTGATCCTTATGCCCTACGAGCGCGCCCGCGTTAAAGAGCAACGCCGTGTCATCGCCGATGCCTAATTCGTCCCTATCAGCGGGTTCCACGTCGAGACGCTCCATCTCAATCGAACTGTATACCCGGACAACCTTCTCCGGCGGGATGCCGCCTTCGCGAAGTACTTCGGCCACCCTTTCCGACACCGCCAGAATCCTGTCCGGCGCACGATATTTCCAGCGATTAATCGGATCCGTCTTCGGCTCGAAACTTACGCGCCGCGACACAACAACCGAGGGGCGTCGGGTCAATACCCGAACGAGGCATGCGATCATGTGGGCATGGCTGGTGTGGGCATGTAGAATATCGATCTCCTGGCGATGGACCAACTCCGCGAGCTTCCAGATGCTAATCGGATCCACTTCATTCCAGAAGGGCGCCGGGATACGTTGAAGCTCGACACCGCCGTGCTCCGCAGTCAGGAACGGACTGTTCGCCTTGCCCGTAATCCATACCCTGTGTCCCTTTTTGACCGTTCCCTGAATAAGCCAACTGGCCTGCTGCTCCCCCCCACGCCAACCCAACTGCTCATCAAGATGCAGAACGTTCATTTGCTAGCTCCTGGGCCTTCTCGTAGGCCTCCACGGTCTTTCGGGCGAAGACAGAGCCGGTGAAGTCCCTGAGAACCCGTTCCCTGCCCCTACGCCCCATTACCCGGCGCTGAGAGGCATCTTGCAGCAAACGCCGCATGGCCTCGGCAAGGGGTTCCACCGTTCCATGAGGAACGACGAGGCCTTCTTCGCCATCAGTCACAATTTCGGGTAGCCCGCCGTAATCAGAGCAAACAACCGGAATTTCGGCGGCCATCTGTTCTTTCAAGCTGAAAGAAGACGTGTCGCAGTCGATAGAAGGCAAGACACCTATATCGAAAGCCTTAATACAGCTATCCATGTTCTGGCGAAACCCAGCGAACTGAACAATCTCTGCCAATCCTAATTCGTCCACCTGCTTCTTCAGCGCGTCTTCAAGAACTCCCTGTCCCAAAATCAGAAGTCGCAGCGCAGGAAAATCAGCCTTTAATATATTAAAGGCACCGAAGAGATAGGAATGGCCCTTGGCCTTTACCAACCGGGCGGCGATGCCACAAACAATGTCGTCGTCGTGATAAGAAAAGGCCCGCCGGGCGGCTTCTCGCTTACTGGGCTGAGGCTGGTAGACCTGCGCATCAACGCCATTGTGTATGGCCACCATTCTTTTTCCATCGAAGGCCGCGTGGACGGCCAGGGTTGCGCGAACCATTTCGCAGACACAAATCTGGTACGTCGTCAACCTCCTGTTTAAGAAACGATTTACAAAGTTATTCTTAACGGCGTAGGTATTGTGCCGTGTTCGTAGCACACAAGCCGTGCGTGCGAAAAAAAGCTTGGCGAGGCCTGCGACCCAGTGATCTTGAGAGCCGTTTACATGAATGACATCGGGGCGCTCCATTGCGATAAAGGAGCGCATTGCCAGGATATCGCAGAACCACTGTCGCAGGCGAAAGCCCCGGGCAAAATGGAACAGAGGCAATGATGCGCACCCGACATCGCTCGCAACGTCTACCAGAACACTATTGGCTCTACAAGCAATAGTGACCCGGTGTCCCAATTGCACAAGCTCACGTGCCAGACATTGAATGTAGCGCACTTGCCCGCCGCCATCGGTGTGGGGGTCTGTGATAAGTATGTGCAATGGTGTGTTCTGACGTTGGTTCAGAGAGGCCCGCTACTCAGCGCTTGCCTTGACCGTGTCGTCCTCGGCCTCGGGCCCTTTTTTTTCGGTTTGAGCAATCGCCTCAGCCTGAGCATCCACCGAATCGGGACTCTCCACTTCAACCGAGTCTGGGCCTTGCACCACAGGCAACGTTTCAGCGGGGCCATTCTCATCGGCAGTACCCTCGAAAATGGCACTCACGCGATCAATGGTACAATCGAGTTCCGCCATCGCACGTGACAACTCCTCGTCTACCTCTTGAAACTGATCAGAGCGCTTTATGTCTACTTTCTCTTTGCTTGCCATGGGTACTGCCTTAAGCCTTTTGGGGTCTGTTATCAACAATAAATTTTGTAAGCGTTCACCCCAAGGGAATTCCACGCCGTCATTCCCGCGCACGCGGGAATCCAAAACGCGGTAGAAACCTCTCCGGTCATGCTGGATCCCCGCGTTCGCGGGGATGACGATCTTGCACCTGAACGCTTACTAAATTATGAGTTTGCGATGTCGTTTTCGGCCTGAAAGGCCTCAACAGGTTAGCCCAGGGCAACGCCCTGGGGAAAAAGGAACTAAAAAAATCAAAGCCCTGAAAGGGCGCAATAGAAGCACATCACGGCCACTGTGTCGCCCTTTCAGGGCTGTTATTATTTCTACATGCTGACCCAGGGCGTTGCCCTGGGCTAACCTGTTGGACCCCTTCGGGGCGGTCGCTCATGCGACATGACTATAACGATTGTACGCGGATTCGCCCGCAGCACCAAAGGTGCCGCTTCTTCAGGGCAAGATCCCGGACGAAGCGTAGCACCTTAATCTGGAATAACTATGGTAAATAACACGAAGATTCTCAGGCAAGGTATGACCAAGCCATAGATCTTGGTGCTGACCCGCCACCTTACTCGCTGTCACAACGCTACAGGGGCAGGGCCGCCACCGCATTCAACTCCTCCAAAAACTCCAGAAGAAGGGGTTTGCGATCCTCCACTGCTATGGGCTTCCGACTCTCCGCCAGTATGGCCCACGCCGCATCATCCTCCAGAACGCGTGCGATCCGGTGCTCACCTTCCCTGGAGTGATCGATGCCTTTGGCAATACGCACCAAGGCGGTCAGCTTGGGATCTTTGGCCTCTTCAAGCGCCAGGCCTTCCGCAGGGTACTGCATTCCGACCGCATCCGAAAGAGTTTGGGGAAGATTCCAGCGTTGTGTCATCGCCATAGACACCGCCGCGTGGGTGAATCCGTAGTGAAGCTTTTCCGCCTTGCGCAAGGCAAGCTGATCCTGGCCAAGCGAGCTGAACAACGCCTTATAGGTGGCATCGTCACTTCGTAAGAGTCCCATAATCCCAATGTCGGCAAGCAATCCGGCGATAAACTCCTCGCCCTGCAGGCCCAGCCCCATAACGGCGGAAAGTTTCTTGCATATACCCGCAGTCTTCAGCGATTGATTCCAGATATCCTGGGCCACTTTTATATCACTGCCGCTTTCACTGGCCGTCTCAAATACGGAGATACCCAAAACAATGTTTCGCACCTCCCGAACTCCCAGGATCACGAGCGCCAGTTTAAGGGTTCCCACGTACTGCTTCATGCCATAGTAGGACGAGTTGCTGATCCGAAGAACCTTGGCGGTCATGGCGGGATCACTCTGAATGACCTCGCTGACATCCACCGTGGATGTATTGGGGTCTTCCGTAAGCCGAAGGACCTCCGCAACCACGGCAGGCAGGGCCGGCAAATCTCCCACTATTCCATCGACCCGCGCTGAAATGAGTTGCTCCTCCATAATATAATCCTTTTTTTCGGAGCGTCAGCGTGCCAGCAACACCGGGCACGACGCGTGATTAATCACATAGGTGGTGGTGCTGCCAACAACCAATTCTCGAACCTTGGTGTGACCATAAGCCCCCATAACGATCAGGTCAGCATTGCAAGACTGAGCCGTTTCGACTATCACTTCACCAGGGTCACCATCGGAGTGCAGAATCGCTTCGTCAATATCGTGCGCATCCAGATAGCCTCGCACCTCATCCACAATCGATTCCGCAGCATCGCCGCCAACCACCAAAATTTGCAAGCCGGTATTCCATACTTCCGCAAAAGCCACGGCGGTGCGCAGGGCATTCTGTGCGTGGCTGGTGCCATCGTAAGCCACCAATATACGCTCATTCCCAAGTTCAGAGTGCCCTGTTATCAAAACGGGCAGGGTAGAACGACGGATCACCGCCTCGGCTGTTGAGCCAATAAGTCCTTCGAGCCACTCGCTGTGCTCGCCTCCCCGTCCCATAACGATCAGGTCGGCCAGTCTGCTGTGCTCGGTAATAGCCCGCGAGACGACACCAGAAGCCTGGGTCACATCACAGGGCACCTTTGCCTCGGCACAGGCTTCGGAGAGGAAACTGAGGGCGCTGGCACCACGCTCTTCGAGCAAGAGGGATATATTTCCCTGATAGTTCACATAGGGCGCGGTGCCCAAGGAAGCAGAAAGATCCTGCAGAAACGGGCCTTCAAGCAATTTCACATCAACCACGTAGATGCCCTCTATATGTGCACCGAAAGACCGGGCCAGCGTGATCGCATAGGCCACCCCCAACGCGGCAGAGTCGCTTCCATCTGTGGGAACCAGAATTTTTTTAATCATACGCCCTCCCGAACCTTACGCAACGCCAGCCGCGTCGCTAACCTTGTTCCCGAAGGCCTTCAAAATGGCCAAGCCTTCCTGTTGGCTCTTCTCCGGATGAAACTGTGTTGCAAACACGTTGCCTCGACCGACGATTGCGGGAAACGAAACACCATGGTCACAACGGGCCAACACAATATCAGGGTCTTCCGGCACTGCGTAGTAACTATGCACAAAGTAAGTATACGGTGTTTCAGTCGTTTGAGATAGTATTTCCTTTGCTTCTGGAGTATTTGCAGGATAAATACGATTCCAACCCATGTGGGGAACCTTCAATCTACTTTCTGCGGCATCGGGAAAGCGAACGACACGCCCGGCAAAAATGCCAAGCCCCGCAGCACCGACTCCCTCTTCGCTGTAGTCAAAAAGCAGTTGCAGACCGACGCAAATACCCAGGAAAGGCCGACCATCCGTTGCTGCGGCTTTCACCGAGGGAATAAGTCCCCGATCCCTCAGACCGTCGATGCAATCCTTGAAGGCACCCACACCGGGCAGCACAACAGCATCGGCGCGCGCAATCACGTCGGGATCGTCGGTTACTATCGCCTCGTGCCCGACCCGCTCGAATGCTTTTTGGACACTTCGGAGGTTGCCCATGCCGTAATCGACAATGGCTATCACTTCTCTAACATTCCTTTGGTCGATGGTATTGATGTATTGCGCGGATCCATCTCCAGCGCTTCGCGCAGCGCCTGGGCCAAGGCCTTAAAAATCCCTTCGATACAGTGGTGCGTATTCTGACCATAGCGCAAATTTACGTGGAGCGTCAGGCGTGCGCTAACAGCAAAGGCCTGCATAAACTCACGGGCGAGTTCTAAATCGAATTCTCCCAGCTTCCCCTGTGGTAAGTCTGCGTTAAAGACCAGGAAGGGACGACCGCTGAAATCGACCGCCACTTCTGCAAGGGCTTCGTCCATGGGCACGACAGCATGACCATAACGCCGGATACCCTTGGGAACGCCCACGGCATCCAGGAAGGCCTTGCCCAGACAGATCCCTACATCCTCCACCGTATGGTGGGCATCAATGTGAAGATCACCTTTGGCTTTCAAGGTAATATCAAATAGACCATGGCGAGCGAGATGGTTGAGCATATGGTCGAAGAAACCGACCCCAGTCTCAACTTCTGCCTGGCCAGAGCCATCAATGGCAACTTCCAGCGCAATATCCGTTTCGTTTGTGGTCCGCTGCACTTGCGCTCGACGCATCGAGGAACTCCCTACTTACCTAAAGCGAGGCGATCGGCCAAAAATTGTGGAAGGCCTGCGTCAACAACCCGCTTCGCTGCTTTTTCAATGGGGTATTTTACCCGTACCTGTTCGAAGGCGTTCTCTTCCGTGTCAAGAATACCAAATGCAGCAAGGGGATTGCTATCACGGGGCTGCCCAACCGACCCCGGATTAATAAAAAAGCTCTTTCCCGTACCCAAGGCAAACTTGGAATCATCGTCGACCGAATAGACCCCGTCGGTCGAGAAGATGCCGGGCGTATGGGTGTGGCCAATAAAGCACATATTGCAATTCTGCTCTTCCAGAAACGAAAGGTGGGGAAGGATATCTTCCCAAGTAAATAGATAGGTGTTCCTGTTCTTGGGTGCCCCATGAACTGCCGTAAACGCCCCGAAATTAAGCACGTCAGGAAGGCTGCGCAACCATTCCAAGTTCTCTTCGTTCAGGTTTTCCCGTGTCCACAACGCGGCAGTGAGGGCAACGCGATTGAAACCCCAAGGCTCCTCTACCCCACATGCTACGGCATCGTGATTGCCCAAAACGGTTTGTATGTTCCGCGCACGAAGCAAATCGGCGCATTCGTTGGGATTGGCGTTATACCCAACCACGTCGCCGAGACAGATAATCTGGTCCACTTCCATCTCATCGATTCGCTCTAGAACGGCGCAGAAGGCTTCCAGATTGGCGTGGATGTCGGATATGATGGCATACCTCAATGTACGGTATCTCCTGCTATTCGCTCACTGAAGCGACGCTAATCCTCAAGAAAAGAACCCATTAACATGGTGCATGAACAGTGCCCCGTTGGGTCCTGGTTCACAGGCGCAGGCGTTGTCAAGTATCAACCCGACCTGTCCTCCCTCCTATTCTGCACGGAATCGCAGAGTTTTTCAAGCGTGCGCGTCAAAATTAGAGGAATATTTTGGGTCTGGTATCCCAAACGCGGTCAAAATGCGCCACAAAACAGCGTATTCCTGAAGGCGTTGACAAATGTTCGAATCGCTCCCCTTGTCAAAATCGGGTAACTTGGCGTAGGATGTCTACCAGATTATCTATCATTATCCTCACGCACTGTCGCAATCATTCAATATCAGGTGGACGCTATGGGAAACTTTATTGGAATCTATTGGGACGGAATATTGGATGTCCCACTCGGCTGGGTCGAGACCTACCTTCACGTCAATATGGATGCCACCTGGAAGGTGATGGCCTTCAAGATCGCTTGTACCATCGCTATTCTGCTGTTTTTCTATGAAGTCTACCTTCGCACCAAAGACAGGCGGCGTCGAAAACGCTATGAAGCCGAGACGAAGGCTGCCAATCAGATGGGGACCGCAGAATTCACCGGGGAGGAACGCGCCGAGGCGCTAAAGAATCCAGAGGTTACTGTTGCCCGGCTCAAGAAAGAGGGCAACTACGATAAGCTCGGTGAGGTGCTTTCTGCGTTGGGCCGTCACAAAGAAGCCGCCAAGGCGTATCTCAAGGGCGGCTCACGCAAACATTCGGCAATGGAGTGGGCCAAAGCGGGATATCCGCTCAAAGCGGCACGGCAAATGGAGCGTGCCCGGGATTACCGTTCCGCAGCACAATTCTTTCTGGAGAAGAAAAAGTATTTGAAAGCAGCCAAAGCATTTGCTCGGGCCGATGCCCTGGCGCAAGCAGCGGAAGCCTACCATATGGCGCGCCGTTACGGGGAAAGCGTAGATCTGTATGAGACCTATTTCTCCAGCGATGGCGTGCCCGCAGCGGAACAACTTGTCGCTGTCGAAGCCTGTGTTCGACTATTGGAAGACAAGAACGCCCAGAAAAAGGTCCCCAAAGAGAAACTCAGGTCCGTAACCGCATATTGCGCCAAGGGCATGCGGGCGGGAAACCGACCCGATGTCGCTGGACGGCTCTACCAACAGGTCGGCGATTTTGTTCAGGCGGGCGAGGCCTATCTCCAGGCGGGCCAGCTGGAAATGGCGGCCAAGTGCATGCACCAGGCGGGCGAGACCAAGCGCGCCTCGGAGATTGGCGGACGCTATTACGAGGCCAAGGGACAGTGGAAGGAAGCTGGCATGGCCTACGAGGGAGGCGGCAACTTCAAGAAGGCCGGGGACTGTTTTTCCAAGGCGAATGACCCTGCAAAGGCGGGTACCAACTACGAGCGTGCGCGCGAATATTACGGCGCTGGTCTCGCCATGGTACATGCCCAGCAGTGGAAAGACGCGGTTCGGCTGTTTCAACAGGTTGGGGAGGATCATCCCCAATTCAGTGTGTCGCGCGGACTGCTGGGCAGGGCCTTCTACGAACTCAAGGACTACGCCCACAGCGCAGCCACCTTGGAGAACCATCTTCTGGGCGAGCGTGTTCGTAAGGACAACATTGACTACTTCTGGATGCTTGCCCTCGCCTTCGAGCAGTTGGGCAAGCTCAAAGAATCGGAAGACACCCTGCTCAAGATCCGCACGGTGGATGTCCAGTTCCGGGATGTAGCGCAACGCCTCTCCAATGTGCAAACGCGCATATCGCTCGTGGCCACCGAAGGCAGTGCCACGAGCAACATGCCCACTATGGCCACTCCCGCACAGCAGGGCGGAAAGTCACCCGTGATGTCCATGGTCGAAAAAAGCCTCGAAAATCGCTATGAATTGGAGAAGGAATTGGGCCGTGGCGGCATGGGTGTTGTTTATCTGGCACGGGACACGCAACTGGATCGCCCGGTAGCCCTTAAATTTCTGGGCACCCTCGTGGATGGTTCCGAAGAGTTTCGCCTTCGCTTTAAGCGGGAGGCGCAGGCGGCCGCGCAGGTATCTCACCCGAACATTTTGAGCATTTATGATATTGGCGTGGAGCAAGGCAGTTCCTACATCGCCATGGAATATATTGAGGGACCCAACTTTAACCAGTATTTGAAAAAGAAGGAAAAACTTTCCGCACGAGAGGCCGTGAACCTCGTGGGCCAAGCCTGCGCAGCGTTGGAGGCCATCCACCAGGCGGGTATTACCCATCGCGACATAAAGCCAGACAATATTCTTATTGCCAAGGGAGATCTCGTGAAACTGATGGACTTTGGACTCGCCAAGGGGCACGGCGCCAACCTGACGGGCAGCCACGTCATCATGGGCACACCCTGTTACATGGCACCGGAGCAAGCTCGCGGCGAGGTGGCGGGTCCTCGTTCGGACATCTACGCCATGGGACTGGTGCTCTATGAACTGCTTAGCGGCAAGACTGTCTTTGAGGATGGCAATGTGATGGAGCGCCAAATCACGGAAGTGCCGCCCTTGCCGAGTTCGTGTGTGGAAGGTGTGCCACCGGAACTGGATGCGCTCATTATGAAGTGCATCGCCAAGAAGCCGGAGGAGCGGTTTCAGACGGCGCAGGAAATGATTGACGCCCTGAGGCAGGTCGGAACGTAAAGAGAGGCTGGGCACGGCCCGCTCAATTAGAACGACTACGTCCCGAATTTCGTCAATAGACTGAGAATCTGCTTGTCCCAATCCTCGGGCAGGACAATGCCTCGGTTGAGCATACGAAAGGTGCGTCGGTCGCCGCCGCCATGGGCCAATTGAATGTCGATACGTTCGACAGGCAACAAGCCTTCTGCGCGCTCTGACCATTCGACTACGCAGACGCCATCGGGTTCAAAGAGTTCTTCGTAGCCCAGATCCACCAGATCTTCCGGGCCACCCAAGCGGTAAAGATCCAGATGGTAGAGGGGCGTATCGGAACCGTATTGATTCACCAGGGTAAAGGTCGGGCTGTGTACCGGCGCATTTT
>JAJRPE010000351.1 GCA_024280935.1 Candidatus Hydrogenedentota bacterium | reverse complement strand
GACGGGGCGCGGTAACGGGGAAATCGGATCACACTACGAATGAAAATTGCTGTTGTCATACCGGTGCATAATGAGCACCACACGCTGGAAGCGCTGGCGGAGGGTATCGCCCGACAACTGGCCGACTATGACTATCGCATGCTGTTCATTGACGATGGAAGCACGGACCCATCCTACCGGGTGCTGATGGGCCTTCGCAAGACCAATGACCGCATCGACGTGTTGAAGTTCTCCCGTAATTGCGGAAAGACCCAGGCGCTCGCGGCAGCGTTTGCGCGCACCGATGCCGATGTCGTGGTAACGATGGACGCTGATCTTCAGGACGACCCTGAAGAACTGCCCCGTCTGCTGGCAAAGCTCGACGAGGGCTGCGATCTGGTTTGCGGCTGGAAAGAAGAGCGCAATGACCCCCTCCACAAGACCCTGCCGTCGAAGGTCTACAATGGCATTATCAGCAAGGTCTTTGGCCTCGATATTCACGACGTGAACACGGGTTTCAAAGCGATGCGCGGCGACGTGGCCCGCTCGCTGGTGCTCCACGCGGACCTCCATCGCCTTATACCCGTAATGGCGGCTCAGGCGGGCTACCGGGTGGGCGAGATTCCGGTGCGCCACCATCCCCGCCGTTTCGGAAAATCGAAATACGGTCTGGCGCGATTCTACGAAGGCGTTCGGGATGCAGGGCGGCTCTGGTTTGGCGCACGTTCCACTTCCTTTGCTTGGATTCAAGTGGATTTCTGGCGATTGGGCGCAGCCCTTGGCTTGGTGCTTGCGCTCCTTGGCGGGCTGGTGACCTTTGGCGGTCTTGGCGGCTTGGCTGGTCCTGTTTTGTTGGGCGTGGGGGGGATGCAGGTGCTGCTGAGCGCGGGCTTGGTTGTGGTGGGGCATCTGTCCCATGCCCTGGATAACCTTGCGGAATTGGAACAAAGCCACGGCTGGATCGAAGAAGAGAATCTCGGCGGGCCGTAGCACTGGGAAGCCACCAGAAGGGCATTTTGGTCTATTCGACATCTGAAAAGGAGATGACAAGGGTGCCACCCTCACACGCAGCCGGTTTCCGGCTAAGGAAGCTGACCAGATTAGTATTGCCAGGTTGGCAGTGACACTCGAAAAAACACAAGTCTTTTTTTTAGCGGACAACCACGGGGATTGGCAATTTGGCCTGAAAGGCCCCAACAGGTTAGCCCAGGGCAACGCCCTGGGTTAGGGTGCCGAAGAACCGACCCGCCCTGAAAGGGCAAAATAGCAGGGCCGCAACGGGTGTTCTCTTGATAGACTTTCAATAGCGCCTATGTGTAACCCAATCATACTATGCAGGAAAATTTTCATTGTCGCAGGGGATCCTCTTACGCCCTTTCAGGGCTATTTTATGGTGGACCATTTTACCCAGGGCGTTGCCCTGGGCTAACCTATTGAACCCCTTCGGGGCGTAGGTATGCGCATCTGTTTGCTACATCTATATTGCTTCGTAACTTCATGGAAAAGTAAAGCGCACCTCGCTCAAAGTTGGAAAGGTTATTTCGAGCAGATTCCTAAGTTTGCGGGTGCGGGTTTGCGGAGGTCCTTGCCTGGCTTGGTAACGCACATCGAGCTACGCAGTCTCTTCTTAGGACAACGTATATTTTGGTGACTTGCACCCGCAAGCTCCCCCGCTTCGCTCCTCCGCGTGAGGGTGGCACCCCTGTCAATTTTTTGGAATACGCATTGGGTTGTGGGCAAAGCTCACCTTAGTTATAGCCCTGCTTTTTCGTGGCGCTCATGCGGGCCATGGCGCGGGACAGTGCCTTTTCGGCGCGGGTCCAGTCCATGTCTTCCGGGGGTTTTCTCAAAAGGGCTTGGGCACGCTCCTCGGCGGCCTGGGCACGGACACCGTCGATGTCGTCGCCGGGTTCGTAGAAGCTGGCGAGGATGATGACCTTGTCCTCTTTCACCTCGGCGAAGCCGCCGTGAATGGCGAAGTGATGCTCATCGCCCGCAGTATCGGTGGCGATGAGCACGCCGGGAATGAGGGTTGACAGCACCGGGGTATGTCCCGGGAAGACGGTGAAGACACCGGCCTCACCAGGGATGATAATCTCTGCCACGTCCAACTGCGTGTGGGGCTTTTCGGGTGCGCAGAGTTCCAGGCTGAGGGTTGATGCTGCCACGGCTAGTTGCCTTCCATGGCGGCGGCCTTCTCGACCACTTCTTCGATGGATCCACAGTAGAGGAAGGCGCTCTCGGGCAGGTGATCGTATTCGCCCTCAAGGATCGCCTTGAAGCTGCGAATCGTGTCTTCCACAGGAACAAACTTGCCTTTCATGCCGGTGAACTGCTCGGCGACAAAGAAGGGCTGGGAGAGGAAACGCTGAATGCGCCGCGCCCGGGCCACGGTCTTCTTGTCTTCTTCGGAAAGCTCGTCCATGCCAAGAATGGCGATGATGTCTTGCAGGTCCTTGTAACGCTGGAGAATTTCCTGCACGTTACGGGCCACGTTGTAGTGTTCTTCCCCAAGGATACGGGGATCCAGAATGCGGCTGGTGGAGTCCAGCGGGTCAACGGCCGGGTAGATGCCCAGCTCCGCGATCTGGCGGGAAAGCACCGTGGTGGCGTCCAGGTGGGCGAAGGTCGTCGCCGGCGCGGGGTCCGTCAGGTCGTCCGCAGGTACGTACACGGCCTGTACCGAGGTGATGGAACCTCTTTTTGTGGTGGTGATACGCTCTTGCAACTCGCCCATTTCGCTGGCCAAGGTGGGCTGGTAGCCCACAGCGCTGGGCATGCGGCCCAGCAGTGCGGAGACTTCAGAACCTGCTTGGGTGAATCGGAAAATATTATCGATGAAAAGGAGTACGTCCTGGCCCATTTCATCGCGGAAGTACTCGGCGCAGGTGAGGCCGGTGAGGGCCACGCGCGCACGGGCACCGGGAGGCTCGGTCATCTGACCGTAGATGAGGGCGGCCTTGTCGATAACGCCCGACTCCTTCATCTCAAGCCACAGGTCGTTGCCTTCACGGGTACGCTCGCCCACACCCGCGAATACGGAGTAGCCGCCGTGCTGTTTGGCCACGTTGTTGATGAGTTCCATGATGAGCACGGTCTTGCCCACGCCCGCGCCACCGAAAAGTCCGGTCTTGCCGCCCTTGGAGTAGGGGGCGAGGAGATCGATAACCTTGATGCCCGTTTCGAACATCTCGGCGGAGGTTTCGAGTTCCGAGAAGGAGGGTGCCGGGCGGTGAATGGGCCAGCTTGTCTTCGCATCAATGGGACCGAGGCCGTCCACGGGTTCGCCGATTACGTTGAGGATGCGGCCCAGGACTTCCTTGCCCACGGGAGTCTTGATGTAGGTGCCCATGTCCTCCGCATCCATGCCGCGAACAAGGCCATCGGTGCTTTCCATGGCAATGGTGCGCACGGTATTTTCGCCCAGGTGCTGAGCAACCTCGCAGATCAGCGTGCCACCCTCTTTGCGCTCAATTTTGAGGGCTTGATAAATGGGCGGCAGTTGGCCCGGCTCAAAACGGACGTCCACCACGGGACCAATCACCTGTGAAATGCGGCCTGTGCTCATAGTATTCTCCGAATATCCTTCGTTTGGTTCCGCCTGGTCCATTGGGGCCTGCGGTTAACCGGTATTCTTGTCTTTGAAGCGTTCGCTGTGTAACCGCGAAAGCTATCATCATCTCCGCCCCGAAGGGGCACAAGTTAGCCCAGGGCAACGCCCTGGGTTAGGGTCTATGCTCTTTTTTCGTCCTGAAAGGGCATAATAGTCTGTCGATATATGCTGTTGTGCCCTTTCAGGGCGTTTCATTTTTATGGCAGCCAACCCAGGGCGTTGCCCTGGGCTAACCTGTTCAGGCCTTTCAGGCCAAATAACGATGCGAGACGGCTGTGCTACCCTAAAGTGCTTCTGCGCCGCTGATCACCTCGATAAGCTGGGTGGTGATATCGTTTTGCCGTGCGCGGTTGTATTGCAAGGTCAGTTTGTCGATTACTTCGCCCGCATTGCGGGTTGCGGCGTCCATGGCGGTCATGCGTGCGCCAAATTCGCTCGCGGTGGATTCCAACAAAATTCGGTGCATCTGGGTCTCCAGGTTGCGCAGCAAGAGGGATTCAAAGATCGCCTCCTGGCTGGGCTCGTAGAGGTAGTCCAGTGTATTAACATTCTCGCCATCATCCTCTTCGGGCTGAAAGGGCAAGAGCCGTTCCACGGTGACGTTTTGCTGAACGGCGGACTTGAATTCGTTATAGACACAATACACTTCGCCCGTTTTACCCAGCGCATAGTCTGCGGCAATGTCACTGATAACGCTTTTGGACAGGGCCAGAGGTTCGTCGGACATGCCCGTAAAGTTTTGGCGAATCGTGACCGAATGCCGTTTCAGGGTGTCAAGGCCCTTGCGTCCCACCACGGTCAGATCGACTTCCTTGCCCGCAAAATCCTTCCGGATAGCGTACAGGGCACGATTGACGATAGTTGCGTTAAAACCGCCGCAAAGGCCCTTGTCTGAATTGACGACAATGATCCCGATGCGATCCGGGTTGCCGTGGCTTAGCAAGGGATGGGCATCCAACGTAGCGCAGCGGGTAATGTTGATTACAAGATCACGCATGTGAAACGCATAGGGCCGCGCCTGTAGAATAGAGGCTTGGGCCCGGCGCAGTTTAGACGCCGCCACCATCTTCATGGCTTTGGTTATTTTTTGCGTGCTCTTAACGCTGGTGATGCGCCGTTTTATGTCGCGGAGATTGGCCATGGCCTAATTCTCTTCTTCGCTTCCGCGATGGCGCACAAGGAATTGTTCTGTAAATGCCTTGAGCGTCTCATCCAGCTTCGGCTTGATATCCTTGGTGATTTCCGCAGCGGCGCTTAACGTATCAAAGAGGGCTTTCGCCTCGGTTTCAAAGTGGTTGTAGAGTTCTTCCTCGTAGCGTGCCACGGCATTGACCGGGATGTTGTTCAGATACCCGGCCGTAGCGGAGTAGATGATAAGGACCTGCTTGTTGACGGGCACGGGCGCATACTGGGGCTGTTTCAGAACTTCGACAAGACGTGCGCCCAGATTCAACTGGAGCTGGGTGGCGCGGTCCAGGTCGCTGCCAAACTGCGCAAAGGCTTCCAGTTCACGGAACTGGGCGAGATCGAGACGAAGCGTACCAGAAACCTTTTTCATTGCCTTGATTTGGGCGTTGCCACCCACGCGGGACACGGAAATACCGGCGTTGATGGCCGGTCGCACACCGGAGTAAAAGAGGTCGTTCTCCAAGAAGATTTGACCGTCGGTGATGGAAATGACGTTGGTCGGAATATAAGCCGACACGTCGCCCGCCTGGGTTTCAATGATGGGCAATGCCGTCATACTGCCGCCGCCGCGTTCGTCACTTAATTTTGCGGAGCGCTCCAGCAAGCGGGAGTGGAGGAAGAACACATCGCCGGGATAGGCTTCGCGGCCTGGGGGCCGGCGGAGCAGCAAGGAGAGTTGGCGGTACGCCACGGCATGTTTGGAGAGGTCGTCGAAAATGATGAGGACATGCTTTCCTTTATCACGAAAGTACTCGCCCATGGCGCTGCCCGAGTAGGGAGCGATATATTGGAGCGGGGCGGGCACCGATGCCGACGCGGCGACGACGATGGTGTAATCCATCGCGCCGTGCTCCTTGAGCTCATTGACAACCTGGGCTACCGTGGAGCGCTTCTGGCCTATGGCAACATAAATGCAGATCACGTCCTCGTTCTTCTGATTGAGGATGGTGTCGATGGCGATGGCTGTCTTGCCGGTCTGGCGGTCGCCAATGATAAGCTCGCGCTGGCCCCGTCCGATGGGGGTCATGGCATCGATGGCCTTGATGCCGGTCTGGAGAGGCTCGCACACAGGTTGGCGATCCACGATGCCAGGGGCAATACACTCCACAGGATTCGTTTCCGTACACTCGACGGGGCCGCGGCCATCAATCGGTTCGCCCAGGGCATTGACGACGCGCCCAATGAGCGCCTCGCCGACGGGCACGGAGGTAATGTTGCCGGTGCGCTTGACCGTGTCGCCTTCGGAAATCTTCTCGTACTCGCCGAAAAGCACTGCGCCGACGTTGTCCTCTTCGAGGTTCAGGGCCATGCCCTTTACACCGTGGGGAAATTCGAGTGTCTCGCCTGCGCCGACGTTTTCCAGCCCGAAGACGCGGGCGATGCCATCGCCCGCCTGAATGACGGTGCCCACTTCGGCCACATCAACGGTATCGCTATAGCCAGCGATCTGCTGTTTGATGATTTCGGTAATTTCAGTAGCGTGGATTTTCATCCGCCTAGATTCTCCTCTGGCAGCAGGGACTGTTTAAGCCGTTCGATGCGTGCGCGGACGCTGCCGTCGATTACCGTTCCACCTATACGGGCGGCGATGCCGCCCAGGATTTCGGGGTCAACGGTGTGGTTTATACGTACGTGCATCCCGGAGAATTTTTCCAGGGACGCGGTAATGTTTTTGGTTTGTTCTTCCGACAATTCCACAGCGGAAGTGACCTTGGCGCTGATGCGATTGAGCCGTATGTCAGTCTGTGCTCCGAAGAGTTCAGCCACATCGGGCAGCAGAGTGATTCGCCCGCGTTGCACGAGGGTCGCTACGAGCTTCTTCAGCAACTCCGGGGTGTCGCCATGATCCAAGATGGCGTTAAGAATGGCGACCCGCTTGCCTACGGCAATGGCCGGGTTGGCGATGACGCTGTGAAGGTCGCGATTGTCAGCAAAGAGTTGGCTGATGCCCTGGAGCGCTTCCAGTGCGGCTTCGAGTGCGTCGTCATCCTTGATGGCACCACTCAGGCTGCGTGCGTAGCGGTCGGCGATGAGATAGTGCTTCATGCCCGCGCCTCCATGTCACTGGTGAACTGCTGGATGAGCTTGTCATGGACCGCAGTCGTCTGGTTGGCCTTGGTCTGCTCAATCAAGGATTGCACGGCGGCATCGACGAGTTCGCGTTTCAGTGTGAGTTCGGCGTTGTTGATTTCGGCTTTCTTCCGTTCGGCAAGTTCCCGTTCGTGAAGGCCGAAGCTGTAATGATTGGCCTCCGCCAGATCGGCCAGCTCCCGCTCCAAGCGCGTTTCGGTGCTTGCGTGGAGTTTCAGCTCTTCATCATGAATACGCGCAAGCTTGTCTTCGGCGCTTGCGTGGCGTCCGAGGGCCGATTTTCGGGAACGGACGGCCTGATTAATTTTTTCGCGAAGCTCTTCTATCTGGCCGTCGAGAAAATTGAGCAAGGGCGCTTTTGCCAAACGCACGATAAGAACGACGACGAGGGCAGCGTTAAAGAACTCGAAGAAGAGCGAGTAGAGATGGATGCGGTGTTGTTCTGCCTGAAAATCCTTACGGGCAACGTAGTCGTTTACGAAGGCTACGCGCGCCTTCAGTGTGGGGTCGGCTTCCAGATCAACCAAGTGGGGGCGTTGGAGGTAGTGTTTGTAGACATCATTTTTAATGACCTCCAGATAGTGCTCGTGTTCCGCGCGATGGGCAACCCGGTATTCCTTTGAAAGTCCGGGCGGGCCAAGGAGTCCGTTGACGCCTATCCACCCGACCAAGGCAACGCCGACCAGCAGGATAAGGAATTTTTTCGTCTTGGGGTTCACGGGTTACTCCAGCTCCAGTTTCGTTGCTATGGTCCCTTGGATGTCTTGGGCCAGAGACAGGAACTGGTCTTTCTGCGCTTCAATGTCAGCAGCCAGAGACTGGTTCAGAATCTTGATCTCCTGCTCGGCCTTCGCTTTGAAGGCGGCTACGTGGGCATTGTGCTCTTCCTGGGCATGGCGGCGGGCACGGTTCAGGTGAAGACTGGCTTCCTGATGCATATGGGCGATTTTTGCGCCATACTGATCTTCGAGCTTGGCCGCTTCCGCACCGGTCTCGGTGGCCGTTCGCTTGTCGTCCGCGACTTGGTCGTCACGGGCATCCATGAGCGCGAGAAGCGGTTGGAAGATGAAGCGCTGCACCGCCCAGAGAAATCCCAGGAACATGACCAGCAGCACAACCAATGTGAAGTTTATGGTAACCATACGATCAGGGGAGGCCTCAATTAGCTGATGACGAAGAGCATGAGCAGGGCAACAACGAGGGAGTAGATGCCGGTGGACTCGGATACGGCTTGGCCGATCAACATGGTCCGCGTAAGAAGGCCTGCCTCTTGGGGTGAACGCCCAATAGCTTCGCAGGCCTTGCCAGCGGCGAAACCTTCACCGATTCCCGGTCCGATGGCACCAAAGCCCATGCAGATGCCCGCGCCAATGAGGGCACCGGCTTTTATCAAGGCGGTGCCGGAGATGCCCGTGGCGACCGCGGCTTCGGGTACCTGAGCGGCAACCGTGTTCATAAGGGTTAGTATTGTGGTCGGGTCCATCATGGATGTGATCCTCATTATTGGGCCATCAGGCCGTGTTAAATATCTTTTGCTTTACAAATACGCCTCGATGGCGAAACTATGTATTTCGGTCGCGGCCTTGCCGCGTTAGCTCACAACGTACAGGAGGGTCAATGCAATAATAAGCGCGTAAATGGCCGTTGACTGCGACACGGCTTGACCAATCAACATGGTTCTGAGAATGAGCGTGTCTTTGTCAGGCCGGGCTGCCGTGGCTTGGCAGGCCTTGGCTGCGGTAAGGCCGCTGCCGATGCCCGGCCCGATACCACCAAATCCGACGGCGATAGCCGCGCCAGTTACTTTGGCAAATCCTAAAAGTCCTGGGCTGAGGTCGCCCAGGGCGAACATCATAATGAAGGCAACAAGCATTCCAAAAATTGCCGGTGTCTCGCACACGGCTTGGCCGATAAGCATGGTGCGCAGGGTGACACCATAGGCCAATGGCCAGCGTCCGATGGCATCAAGCGCGCCGCCCGCCGCTTTACCCGAGCCGATGCCGGAGCCGAAGGCGCTTACGCCCATGGCGAGTCCCGCGCCCATGGCGATGCCCATGGTTGGAAGATCTGTGCCATCCTTGGCCGTGAGGATAAGGATGAGGCCGACGACGAGGGCAAAAATACTGGGTGACTGGGCCACCGCTTGGCCGATGATCATCGATTGAGTGGAATGAGAGCTGCGGTGGGGATTGCGTGCGACTCCGTCGCAGGCGCTACCGGCGGGCCAGCCGCAACCAAGGCCGCTGCCGAAGGCGCCAAAACCAATAGAGAGGCCCGCGCCCACCACGGCGGCGAAGTAATTGCCGCCGACGAGTTCGGGGTTGGCGGGCGAAACGAACAGGATTAAGAGGCCGACCACGAGGGCGAAAATGGAGGGGCTGCCGCCAACGGCCTGGCCGATCAGCATGGTGCGCAGCATTTCGCTCTGCACTTTCGGCTGGCGCATCATGGCTACGTTGGCCTGAGCTGCCGCGTTGCCCATGCCGATAGCGGCACCGACGCCGCCGAATCCGAGGGCAATACCCGCGCCGATGTATTTGCCGAGCATGAGCCAAGTGTGTGGTTCTAAATCCACGATACTTCCTTACGCTTGCGAGAAGCGGACCTTGTGTGTCAGGCCAAAAGCTAAAAACAGGTTATTTGATGGCAACCGCGATGTAGGTCAGGGTGAGCATCGTGAACACGAAGGCTTGCACGGTGCCTACAAAGAAGATGAAAAACAGGTCCAGCCCCGCAGCCAGAATGCTGAAGTTATAGACGAGATTAGATACCACAATAATGATGATACTGCCGCCAACGATGTTTCCGAAGAGGCGGAAAGAGATAGAGACGACTTTCGCCAGTTCCCCGATGACATTGAGGGGGAAGAAAAACAGCGCGGAGGCCTTTCCAGCGAATTTAGCAGCCCCTGTCGCATCCGGCTGGTCCCACATGGGCCCCAGCAATTCTTCGAAGTAGCCGCCAAAGCCTTTGGTCTTAATGGAGCACCATGTGGCGATAGCCATGCCCATAATTCCAAGACCCAGCGTGCAGTTAATGTCTGCCGTCGGCTCTTCGAAGTAGTGGGTCGGTATGAAGCCAACGAAGTTGCTCAGGAGGAGATAGAGGAACAGCGTGCCAATCAGTGGGAAAAAGCGACGGTTTTTTTCACGGGTTTCCAACTCCAGGGAACTCGTGACCAAGTCGTCGAAAACACCCGTGAACAGCTCGGCGGCAAGTTGGGCGCGGCCAGGAACCATGGCGAATTTGCGGACAGCAAGGAAGGCGAGACCGAAGAGAACAAGCATGACCAGGGCGGCATTGAAGAGGGTGAGAATGTTCACGCCACCCAGAGGAATGGGGATGTCCGTGAAGGGTACGTAGTACCAGATAAGTCTCTCGCCGATGGATTCCATGCGACTACTCTTTGCTCCGTGTGTTGTTCAGGCTGGTAAACGCCAAAGTGATCATGACGGCCTGAACAAAGAAGATCCCGATCACCGCTGCTATAAGGCCGTAGTAGAGTTCCCGATCCAACGTATAGCCTTTGTAGATAGCAAGCGCATAAAAGAGCAAGCGAACGAACGTCCACTTAACCGCAAACAATTGTATCCGAGCAGCGTCGGGTGACGCAAGTTTCTGGATGTTTTTGCCCATAATCCAAAAACCTATGGCACCCGCGATACCACCCATGAGGACGCTCTTGGAAATAACGGGCGACCAATACCACGCGGCACCTGCGGCAACGACGGAAAGAAAGAGCGTGTAGCGCACGACGGCTATTCGAAACTCTTTTAGCGGGTCCACGAAATACTCCATGTCTGTGGGCCGAGTCAGGGGCGGTGGCGGTGCGTTTCGCGCAGGAGGAACCACCCGGCAAGGCCAAGTCCTATGAACAACCCGAGGAGGATGCCCAGCGCAGTCACGATGCCCTGAGTCTCTAAGGCCTGGTCCAGTTTGATTCCGACCCAAGTGCCTGTCAAGATACTGGCCGAAACGAGAAAGCCTACGAGTCCGACGAGGCGCAACGCGCTTCTTATGGCGAATCCTTCACCATTTGGAGGTGGAATCATGGCGGGCATTCCCCAGAGTCATACGCCAATACTCTATCATTCAGGGCGCATTACCCGCAAGATGGTGGTGCGAAAAATGTAACCGCAGCCGTTCACGGAATTGAAAAACTCCCCTCCTCGGAGGGGTTGGGGCTGGAGTTGGTTGATTCTACCACGTGTACCAAGACCTATCGGAGATTTTATCGTTGCAACGCATCAAGGTTTTATTTGTTTGTTTGGGGAACATCTGTCGCTCGCCCACGGCGGAAGGGGTCTTTCGCGCCTTGGTCGAGGAGCAGGGCCTCTCGGATCGAATTGAGATAGATTCAGCGGGAACCAGCGGCTGGCACGAGAACGAGCCTCCCGATTCCCGCTCACAGGAAGAGGCCGTGCGCCATGGGGTTGACCTCAGCGGACAACGTTCCCGTGCCGTGGTGCCCGGCGATTTCCAACGTTTTGACTATATCTGCGCCATGGACAGCGCAAACCTCAAGGAACTCAAGCGGACGTGTCCCCGGGGCCAGGAAAAACGAATTTATTGCTTTACCGCCTTTGCGCCGGAACTCAAGGTACAGGACGTACCCGACCCCTACTATGGCGGAGAACGCGGTTTTGAGCGGGTCTACGATATCGTGGAGGCCAGCGCGCAAGGCTTGCTTGCCGCCATCGAACGGGACCATCTGCGATAGCGTTCTTGCATTTTATAAGAGCTTCCAAAGAAATATGTCGGGTGCCGCGGGTAGGCTTTTTAGCAAAAATCACCAAACCCAATTCCACCAGGAGCGGGAAGTTAGACTACAGGATCGTGCATCATAAGCACCCGATAAGGAGACTGCCATGACCGACCTGTTGGAACTAACCATAACCAAAGCGCTCGGTGCCGCTATAATACACCGTGCTCCCCTGAGTGGCGGTTGCATCGGCGAAGTTTTCCACGTTGAACTCAGCGACGGACGCGGCGTGGTTGCCAAGGTCGACCAGAGCAACAACCCCCGGCTGGACATCGAAGGTTACATGCTCAATTATCTTGAGGCGCACAGCACACTCCCGGTCCCCGAGGTCATTGTATCAACGCCCCAGATACTCGTGATGGACCACATTGTCGGCGACAGCCAATTTACAGCAGCGAGCCAGGTTCATGCGGCGGAGCTATTGGCGGATCTCCACAAGGTGCGGGGCCAAGCCCATGGCTTGGAGCAGGACACCCTCATCGGCTCGCTTCACCAGCCCAATCCCTGGACCGACTCGTGGGTGGCCTTCTTTCGAGACGAGCGCCTACTGCACATGGCAATCCACGCCCATAGAGAAGGGGTTATGCCCCCGGCGCTTCTGAAACGCATCGAGCGTTTCGCCGCAGACCTCGACCAGTTCATCGAGGAGCCAGAACATCCGTCGCTCTTACATGGTGACATCTGGACAACCAACGTGCTGGCAACGAACAATCACATATCGGCTTTTATCGATCCGGCCGTGTACTATGGGCACCTGGAGATTGAACTGGCCTTCATCACCCTGTTCTCGACCTTTGGGAGTGCCTTCTTTGATGCCTACAACACACTGCGCCCCATCCGACCCGGCTTTTTTGAGACCCGCCGGGATATCTATAATCTTTATCCCCTCCTCGTTCACGCACGGCTCTTTGGTGCAAGCTACCTGAGCAGCGTTGAAAGCACCTTGGGGCGGCTGGGCTATTGAGGTGACATTCTCAGGCCGCCTTGTTTCTGGAGCGTGGTACACATGAAACGCAACGAAACAAATGCCAGCGGCAAAAGGACCCGGAAATAGCAAAGCAAAACGACGCTTGTGCTGCTATCTGCCGTTTTTTTGTTTTTTTGTAGGTGTTCACCGCCTGCTCCCGTTGGACTGAACGGGGGGCTAAAAAGGACGGCTACGAATACCGGTCGTGCCGCACGATCCCCAAAAGGCGAGTATCAACGAGTCCTGACGGGTTCGTGCGCCGGGACTGGTTTCAGACTTCCTAATCCCTGCGGAATTTGGATTGACACTTTTTGACTCCAGCGTGGCAATCTTCAGGCTGGGAAGAAGCTTCGGGGTGCCACGGACAAGGGTGTCCAGTAGGCAATAGCCACCCCTTCCCTGTATTGCACGGGCAAGCCCTACCGGGCTTGTCCGTGGCACCCATCGTTACTGTTTGAGGGGGCCTATCTTTTCAAGCACCAAAGGTGCTATCGCCATTTCCTGAAAATCGCCCATAATCCCTATTGGGATCAGGATCTCTGGGTTTGCAGCGTTTCCCATATTGTCCCACGTACGACAAGATAGAGACGTGTGGTCAGCGTCGAGATAGCTTGTACAATACTGTGGCAAAGCCGTCTAGCCCAACGCTTACATTTTCTTAACAGGGTTCCCGAATGTCCGTTCTTTAATTTTTCCTTGTTCGAGTCCATTCGTGGTAAGAGTTAATTGCGAGAGAGAATACCCCAGCGCTTTGCACCCAATGAGAGTGCGATTTAGCTCCCGAAACAGGGGGTTGACATCGCCTTGAGCGAACGGATGTTGGACGTTTTCTTGTCCTTTTCAACTTGTAATACCCTTGGGTACCGCTTATAATGAGATGGATTATGAGGCGTTGGTGAGGATCTCCCTCCATACACTTCCCAGACACCCAGTTGGTGTTTGCCGGGCCGTTCGGTGTCCGGCTGGTTCCGTCCCGCCGGGCGTGTTCCAGGCGACGAGGACCACCACGCAAGCAGTCAATCCGATGGTTGGGTTGCACCAGTTCGGTTAAACAAGGAGATAGTCATGGGTGTTCCAGGACCTTTTGAATTATCAATTATTCTGGGTATTGTGGTGTTGATCTTTGGTACCGGAAAATTGACCGGTATCGGGAAATCGCTGGGTACGGCAATTCACGATTTCAAGAGTTCCGTAAAGCCTGAAGAAAAAGAGGAAAGCACTCCCGCTGCTACGCCCTCCCCTGCTGATGCCGAAAAAACCGAATAAGCATCGGTTACCCAATTACCCGGAGGATTTCATGAAGCTTCGAATGCTCGTTGCTTGTGCGATATCAGTTGCGGTCAGTGTGGGATTCCAGGGCTGTGTGCATGCTCCCCGAGATACCACAGGTTTCGCCCAGAATCACAGTATCGCGGTGAATGCGTCTTTTGAAGACACGTGGCAGGCCGTGAAAGGCACATTACGCGAGAAGGAACTCGACATCTACACCCGTGATAAGCGCGGTATCTTTGTCGCATATACGCCGATGAAACGGCGGTATCTCCAGCCCAACCGGTATCAATACACCTTCGATATTGAGGCAATCTCTGAAAACGAGACCCGTATCGCGCTGGACACACGAAAACAATCCTACGGGGTTACCCTGCTGACCTATCCGGGTTGGCACGACCGAAAGACGGCGGAAGAACCCGAATCGCAAGCCCTCTTGGATGCTATCCAATCAAGATTGGATACGAAGTCCGCTGAGTAGCATTCGGAGAACGGGGCGGGGAAATTAGACCACTGGGCACGCATCGTGTGCCAAATTAGGACTTTTGGTGGGTTTTCTGCAATTAAGTCGATTATAACGTGGCTTATGACCCCATTCTTTCGGGGATATGATACACTCATAGTGTACAAAGCCAGCCGGAGACTATCGCCTATGCTATCGCTTATCGAGGTTACCTGCCCCCATTGCTCCGCACAGGGCCAAATAATGCTGCCACCGCTGGGTGCTATAATTGTTGGGCCATGCCCAGAATGCCATGGTATGGTTGCGGTGTTTTGTGGCAGGGTGCTTCCCCTCGACAGAGATATCATGGGTTCCGAGGACATCGAAGCAAAACGAGGACACCTCAGCGAGATTCTGGGAAACTTCCTGCACGACCGCATTGAACGATTGTTCGGCGAGGGTGATGTCGAAGAAGAAATTGCCTATGATCCCATCGATTCGGAGGGCGAAGCAGACGGCGAAGTGAATTCGGCACACACGGGCTTGGGAAGGATTGACCCCTACGGAAACGATCACGACGCGCCCATTTCACAGGAAGAGTTGGAGTCCTTCAAGAGCGTTGATCTCCGCTTGCTCGACAACCCCGATTATTTCAAGGCCATATTCGACGAATCCTGAGTAATCCCGAAGTTGCCGCCGGAATTACTTGATATACGCTACCGCCTTTTGATACCATAGCTTTCGTCAGCAACTGACGCGGGGTGGAGCAGTCTGGTAGCTCGTTGGGCTCATAACCCAAAGGTCGTCGGTTCGAATCCGGCCCCCGCTACCATAATCATATCAGGGACTTGCGAATAATCGCAGGTCCCTTTTTCTGTAAACATTCGTTTAACCCGTGCCGTTTTTCTGTGGCTGTCGCGGGGCCATATTTTTGCTGGACACAGGCTCATCGAATGTGCATAATACGGTTATGGAAGTTCCAGACAGCGACTTATTTGGTCTGCGTCAGCAAGCGG
>JAJRPE010000350.1 GCA_024280935.1 Candidatus Hydrogenedentota bacterium | reverse complement strand
CAGCGTACTTATATTCGTTTGGAGGCGATTTGTCGCCCGTGGCATCCGGGGTTGTCAGGCCTCAGATTCCGCGAGCGTGTCCTCAAAAAGTTTCACCATATTATCAATGCGCCGATCCATCCGGTAAAGTTCGGCGCGCTTCCGGCCCAGCGCGATAGCTTGTTCCCGGACCTCATCGCTTCGGTCCAGGGTCGAAGAAACGGCATCACGAAAGGCTGTGGGATCGTCCGGCGGTGTCATGAGAGCCTCAGTTTGTTCCAGCACTTCGGGAATACCCTGCACGTTGGTGGCGACGACGGGAAGGCCCGCCGCCATGGCCTCGGCCAGGATGAGTCCAAAGCCCTCGATTCGGGCCGGATGTATCAACAGGTCACTCGAAGCCATGAGACGGGGAATGTCGTGGCGGCGTCCGATAAACTGGATGTGCCCTCCCCAACCCTCGGCGTTGATGCGCTCTTTCAAGCCGTCGAAATAACCTTCCTCTCCGGGAAAGGCCCCGCCAGAAGGCTGGTTCCAGGAACCCGCAAAGACCAAGTACAGGTTGCGCTCTTCCAGAATCGGCCCCAACGCCTCCAGCGCAATATCCACGCCCTTGTAACTCACGATACTGCCGACGAAAAGGGCGATTCGCGCCGTTGGAGGGAGTCCAAGTTCCGTGCGAACTTCTTCGCGCTCCGGCTGGGCCGAAAAGAAATGGTCCGGGATACCGTTGCAAACGGTTCGGGTATATGCTGGCACGGTGCTGGAATACGCGATCCAGCACCTTTTTACGAATTCGGAAATCGCGTAGAAGCGGGAGCGTCGGTTGTTACGCACCGAAAACCGCCAGAGTTTGTGGCGGAGTGCGTTGTGCTCAGCCACTTCATAGGAATGATGAAGCCCGCCCACAAAGCGCGTCCTCAATCCACGGGTTGCCCAACTTGCGGCAATGGCGGGTGTTACCGTATAGGTTTCCACCACATCGTACGCGCCCTCCCGCAGTATGCGTCGGAGACGCAATATAGCTCCTGCGAGGGCGAAGGGGCTTGGATGAACCTTCAGGCCCAGGAAGTGAAAGATGTCGATACCCTGCATCCGCAACTGGCGCATGGCTTCCCGATGCTCGCCGAAGTCTTCGGTGTACATGCTGGCGATGTCCGCACGCATTCCGGGCCGCCGGTTCAAGCCCTCGGCAAGTTGCACCGAAAGACGCTCCGCGCCGTTCAGCGTGTGAAATTGATCCATGAGAATGAGGATTTTCATTAGAAGAAACGCATCCCAGCCCACGCCAGATGAACCAGGCCCAGCACACCAATCCATAGAAACGCCATCGACTGGACCCGCCGCCGATCAGTCCGTATGCGCGTGTCGGGCATGACGGCCAACAAGAGTACCGCAGGCATGAACTGCCCAAAGTGCCGGGTTTCCAGCGAGGTTCCGGCCACAGCCACCAACATCAGAATTGCGTAGACCGCGATAAAAAAATGGGCACCCATTTTCTTTTTGGACCGAAATGTCTCATGCAACACGGCCCAGATGCCAGCAAAGGCCAGCGGCAACAAATATAGCTTGTATAGGCCCTGCCAGGTCTTGATCAATTCGTACTCCGTCGCGCCAGCTTTGATATAGGCCCATAACGGAATGGGAAAGGCCAGAAGGACACCCGATCCAAGGGTGCCCCGGATCAGCGGCGGTTGGTTGACCACCAGCGCCATCCCCAATGAGTCGTTCAGGGAGCTTTGCGCGGCAGCACCCACATAAAACTCGGATGTGTAGAGGAGGGCACCGAGTGTTGAGCCAAAATATTGGTAAAGAAACGCTGAAGAAAGAATAAGAACTGCGGGTAGCGAAAGGGTGGCGAAGACATGCCCAAGCCCCGTTTTGCCCCGCCAGTACCAGCAAAGAAAGGCAAGCAGGTAAAAAAGCCCGAACAGATAAATGGAATTCTTGCGCAGATACCAAATACACACAGAGGAACACAGCGTAATAATCAGAGACAGTACGAGGTTCCGCATCGTCGGACGATTCAGCGTTCGTACAAGGCCCCAGAGCACCGCCGCATTGAGGAACAGGGTTAAACAGTCCCGAATCATGATCGCGCCGAACAACCAGAAGATGCCGCAGAAGGCAAACAGGGTGCCAACACGCCGCAGCCGCCACCGGTCATCCCCGAACAGCTCCCGGGCCGTGCTGACCGTCAGGCTCCCCGAAAGCCCCACGACGAGGGCGTTAAAAATAACGCCAATATACGGGCCATGAAGGAAGCCCAGCCCCAAAAACACATGGTAAACATACTGCCAAATCACTACGGCGAGGGGTGCGCCATAGCCCAGAAAGCGATCCCCGATCCATACCGTAGCCAGATCTTGCAAGGAATGGTATGGCGGTTCCGTAAGAAGCAATCCGAAAAAGTTGTTCGCGTCGTTGGTGCTCATCGGCTGCCCGAAGATGGCCAGCGAATAGCACTGGGCCAAGCCGCCCACCAGCACACACATGCCGTAGGTTAATAAGAACACCCGAAGTTCAGGCCCCCGGCCCGGAAATACGACGCCAACCCCGATAGCCCCGATAACAAGCAGGGCGAAGGACACAAAGATCGCATCAAGACTTCCATTCGCATAGCCCTGCAAGGCGCTGCCGATTAACACCAACATGGTTGTCAGCGGGGCAACGAGAGAGCGGGCGTTGGGTTTGGCTGAATCACCGTAACACCCCACAGGATTGGAGTTCGATGATACATTATTAGCGGATTTCCTCCGCTCCTGTCCCCTATCCTCAATTTTCATCACATACCTGTTCGTACAAGTGCAACCTGTCGCCTAAATCCCGGTGATATAAGACCTTATCCCCCAAAGTTCGTCATAGTTAGCCCCGTTTTATCGAGTTCGTTAAGTGCCCTGTGGCTCTATGGCATGAAGCGGAGCGTCACGGGAGTGTAGCAGTTGAATTCCTTCCAATGCACACCTTCGGGCGCATATGGTTCCCTTATGTTTCGAGATCGTGAATAACTTTGGCGGGGGAGCCTGCTGCAAATACATTCTCAGGCAACGACTTTGTCACGACCGAATTCACCCCGACAACGGTGTTCTCCCCAATTTGGACACCCGGCATCACGTGAGACTGGCTGCCAATCCATACGTTATCGCTTAGTTCGACGGGTGCTATCTTGCCGCTACCTGGGAGATGACGTTGATCAGGTGCCATTCCGTGGCTCGATGTGTCACGGATATACGCCTCGGCGATAATACATCGATCTCCAATGGTCACGGATTTTGCGCTGCCAATTATTGCGCCATTCAGCAGGCAATGAGAACCGATTCGTAATACGGCATCGGGGTTTGTGGTGCAAAGCTCATTTATCGCCCTGCGAGATGAAATCCTCGTACCATCCCCAATAACAACTTTACCTGGTCCGTGGATGATTAATCGCGAATAGACACGCACATTGGTTCCAAATTCAACCCCATGAACCAAGCTGTAGTAGGCAATGTAGTATCGACTGCGTATTGCAACCAGAATCTTGTAAATCAGAAGTGCTATCGACCGCACGCAAGACATCTCCTATCGCAGAAAGCTCAACCTATTCGAGCAACACCTACTCATTAAATATCTTTCTTTGCAAGAATCACAATCTCACGGAACAAGGGGTTGCATATCGAAAAGCGTCCCAGTGCATTTTCGATCACGGACAATCCAGCCATAGCCAGTCGCCGTACTGGTGCGAAGGGTCTGAGAAATGGCCGGTTAATGCCAAGAAAAAGAAGGTCAAATAGAAACAGCCAGTTTAGTCTTTGCCCGGTCACGTTAAATCCAGCTTCACCTAACAATGCCAGCAGATCTGGAAGCGAGGTATATTCATTGACGGATACTTGCCCACCCTTTTTTTGTTGTGATCGGAGGTTGTGATTATAAATGCAATTCCGATTGTGAACCAGCAGTACCAGCGTTCCGTTCGGCTTCAATATCTCATGAACCCGCGTGAGGCACGCTTTTTTATCAGGCAAGTGCTGCAAGACCGATATCTGGACGGCCACATCATAGCCTTCGTCGGCAATCCCCTCCAGAGCCTGTGCGTCTCCTACGTGGTAGGAGAGACGTGAATCGAGCCCAAGTTCTTTGGCATTGGTTGTAGCAACACGGATATTCTCTTCGGCAAAATCAACACCGACAACCGTCCCACAATACTCCGTTAGAACCTCGGCCCAAACGCCCGTACCCGTGCCCATGTCGATGCCCTTTTCATATGGCGACGATCGGGTCAGAAAGTCCCGAATTACCCGGTCACGAAGTGTGTGGTTGTACTGGGATACGTTAATCGTCGACGATTTCAGGCGCTCGTCTCGTTTTTCGGCTGCCCGGTTATAGTGCTGTTTAATGTCGTCATTGTCCATGCGGGATCTTCTTTCATATCATATGATTGGCTGGCGACCAAGGTTAGAAATCTTTTGAACCCGTATCTGCGGACAGGTTAAAACTTCGTGTGGTCATAATCTTTACGAGTCCATGTATCTCGTTCCATGACAAACGTGAGCCGATTGCAAATGCGGCCAGCCCCCCGCTGCTTAGCAAGACAGACCCCGTCCATCCCGGTGGAACAAACCCGATACGTAGTATCAACATACCCAACGCTGTTATCAAGGCAACTTTATAGGAACGAGCCAATCCAGGAGCCATCTTGAGGCCATAAACAACATAAAGAATGGCCACGAAAGTCGAGACGCCTCCTGCGAGCATTTTTGCTCCCGCGATGGCCAAAACACCATGGCTACGAATAAAGAGCATGGTCAATATCATCTGTGCCGTAAGTTGGAGAATACTCTGGCCGAGTCTAAATCGGTTTTTTTCCGCCGAGATTAGAATGGCCAGGGAGGGAAAGGCCGGCGCTCTTACCACACTAACGAAACTGTAGAGGGCGAGAAGGTAGTAATATACATCATAGCCCTCTCCAAGAAGGCCTAGAATCTCTCGACTGAAGCCTATCATTACCAAGGACACCGAGGTGATAAGTAACACTATGTTTCGGCACACGAAAGCGAAGGCCCGGTTGAGTGTTGCGCGTTGTCCCGGTTCCTGCAATCCAGAGAACACGGGGACAATCGCTGTTTGCAGTATATTGGGCACATACTCGATCAGCATCATCAGGCTCAGCACCGCTTGGTACATGCCGAGTCCCTCCAAATCAGAGAGGCTCAGCACACACATGCGGTCGAAGTTGGCGTAGAAGAAGCTGAACACCGCCGCCGCAGAGGAGGTTAGTGCGAATGCGCTGAAGCCCGGGGGAAGGTGCCAGCCGACTTTCAATCGAAACCGGGAATCCCGAGCAATGCCAATGAGACACAGGATCGCGCCCAGGCCATAGGCAGCGAGAAAACCGACTAGAATAGTCTCCATCGTATGCGCAAGCAGAAACGGTTGATTGAAGAAGTACAGACCCGCCACGAGGGGCAGGATAATAATACGCGCCATCAACCGGGCAATGGCCGCCAGTTCAATGTGCATCAGGCCAGCGGCCGCGCCCATAAGGCATTCCGAGGAAATGACGACGACGGTCAACAACACAAACCAGCCATAGCTCGATTGGTCGAATTCACGGTGCAAAAGGAACTCAAGGAGGCTCGGAAAAAAATAAAAAACTGAAAGAACAAACAGCATCAGGCCGACCAAGATAATCCCGTACGAACAGAGGAACTGGCCCCGATCCCTGGCGCGCTGGACCTTGGGCATATAGTTGCGCAAAACGGTGGGTCCGCCAAACATGACGAATGTGGTGATGACCCCGATAAAAATCTGCGCCAGTGCGTACGCACCGAGGGCAGCGGGTCCCGTGTGCCCAAGTATTACGGCAATTGCGAAAGCTACGGGCATGCCGAAAACGTTGGTCAGAATCAGCCACTTGGCGCCGGATAGGCTACGCTGTTTAATTTCGGTTGTACTGAGTGCGTCGGTCTTCATCCGAGCAACCTCGGGGCCGCGATAGGCCACCGATGACGAATAAGCGCATCAAACGTGAACAGCAATCCAAGCAATAGGCCGAGCCGTAACTGGAACGTGGGTATTAGCGAGTGCCTGCCGATCTCCATGGCATCACCATGCCAGGTGAGCATGGCATGGGGATAACTCAGGAGCACCAAACCCAGCGGCACGATGAGCACGGGCGAGACGCGCCCTTGGAGGAGGCTCAACCCGACAGCACCCGCCCAGAGCGGTGCCAGAAACACCCAGATAAGGCCAGACTTGTCCGGGTAGAGAATCTCCTGCAAAAGATCGGGCAGGACGGAAGCAAAATTGGATTCTCTAAATCGCCAGGGATGGAGCGTTCGTTGCCCAAGCATTTTGTCCATGTCACGCAACGGTTCGACCAAGGTGTATAGGGGATCGGATAAGAGAAGCGCTGTGTATCGCTGTTTGCCCTCTTGGAATGTCCACTGACGCAGACTTTCGAACTCCGGTCCCTTGTGCATCGCTTCCGTGTGGAGCTTTCCCTTGAGTTGCATCAACTCGTCCGATACGGGAAGGCCGCGCTCTTCAAGAAAAGCGAGATGCGCATCGTCGGCCAGTATGCGCACGGTCAATACGTTGCAAAAATTTCCCGCCCAACGCAGGCTTTTTGTTGCCAGATGATTGCCGGGGATAAACAGGGCGATGAGGACGGCGGATATAATGAGTACACGTCTTCGGTACTGCGGTACAATGCTGAAGGGCAGAATACACAACGCGACAAGGAGAAGGTAGTAGAGGTGGGTGTCTCGAACAAATGCCCATAAAAATGCCGTGAGCAATACAATCGCCATTTGATGGGGCCGCCATCCCCTGAACATCCAAAAGATAGCGGCCAGCAGCAGCGCGTGCGTTGAAAAGGAGAGGGATTCGCTGAGTAGCGCCTGATCCCAGTACAGGACTTCATCCACCAGGCTGAAGGCAAGGATCGCTGCGAATGCAGCCATGCCAGTCACACGGCTGGTGAACGCTTTTCGCACCGAGAATGCCAGCAGGAGCCACGCAATGGCCGAAAGCGCGGATTGAAAAAATCGGATGGCCTCAGGATTCTGGTTACAAAGGCGATATACCAAGGGTGTGACAAAGGGTCGAATGCCGGTCCAGAAATCAAAATTACACTCTATTCGCCAGCCCGCGTAGGTGCCATCGTAGGTGGAGGTGTCATTAAACGTCTGGACCGCGCCCTGCTGGAAGAACCAAACACGGGCCACGCCGAACAAAAGCACACAGACGAACAACAATAGCAACGTCGCTCTTTTTTTTTCGGTATTCGTCCCGCCACCTTTGAGGCCCGTAGAGCCTGGAGGGGGCTTGTCTTCGGGCACGCGTCGCGAGCGCAAATGGCTATAAATACCCACCGGATATACAGACACTTTTGCCGTCGCTTCCGTCTTTCGGTAGTGATAGAGTCCCCAACTTCGCGGCGGCCAGCAGGAAGCGATGCTAACCGTCGTTGGCGTATCCCTGTAAATGAATCGACTGGTCGCAATGTGGACTGTCTTCTTGCTTGGCGATATATCGACCTGGGCCGGATCGTCCACCACGCGCGTCAGGTATTCAAACCATTGGGCGTTCCAGTTTACCGACGCGGCCACGTCTTCCCAGACCGTGCCGCCGCCATCGCGCTTGCGATGACCCGTGTCGTTTTTACCGATAAATCCGGGATAGGAGCCGTTGACATGGGCGCGGCTCAGAATAGACGCAATGGTGTCTTTCGGCACCGCCATTTCACCCAGCAAAGGGCCGACCTCGTGCAGGCCGAGAAGCGTCATGCCCGCGCCAGCGATGAACTGCGGATTTTTCTCCACCTTTCCACGGCGGGCGGTGTGGTAAAACAATCGTGTCTCGGGATCGCGCATAGCCAATATATAGGCGCTTTGCGCACGAATTATATTCGCGAAGCGCGTGTCGCCCGTTTCCTGGTGGAGCGCCCAAAACCCGCGAAGACACAAGCCTGTATAGAGGGTGACATAGTCGTTGGGTTCTCGTTGGCTCGGGGTAAACTGATAGGAAAACCCACCGGGGGGCATCCATTCCGAGGCAGGATCCTCTGCCACAGTTGTTTTACCCGCCAGCAGGTTGTCGTTTGCGGCTTGGGTGTGCTTCCATTGTTCCAGGAGCCAATCGCCCACCCGAAGGGCCTTGTCCCGGAACTCCGATTCTCCCGTCGCCTTGTGGATAGCCAGAAGCGCTTCCGCCGCCATCACATTGAAATTGACGACGAAGCGATCTTCATTCGGGCTATAGTAGTCCGTTTCCGTGAACTTGAAGGCACCCTCAGCCTCAACCCAAAGCACATCGAGCCAATAGCGCCGGGCGTGATCAGCGGCGAGTTGTGTATAGTGCTTTCTGCGCGGTTCATCCACGAGGTCGGCAACCGATAAGAGGGCGCAAACGCCCAGTGCACAACTGACCAGGGATTGGAACCGATCATCCTCGTGGCCCGTGTAGTGTAAACGCCCCGTCTCTGCGTCGTAGCGACTGGCCAGCAGATCGGCGGCTCGGGTCATGGCATCGCCCCAACGGGACTCCCCGCTATTCCGGTACAGGTTGCCGTAGCCCCGAATGATCGCCGATTGGGTCCACGCGGTGTCGTGTACCCGGCCCATGCGCTTGCCTTCGGTGCGGTGTACGACAAAACCGTTGTAGGCACCCTGCTCGTTGCGCCATGTTTCGAGCCAGCCGATAAGGTTTCCGAGGGCGTGAGCAATTTGGTCTTGCTCGCTCAGATGTGCCGTGGAATTTTTGTGTTCATCCAGCGCCATCAGGAATCTGTCTTGGCGCGCTGGCCGGATCGCATGTCCAACAGCTTTCGCCGCAACTTCGCCAACGGCATGTACCCCGGAATAGTCGCCGGAAAATAGTACAGGAAATGCCCGAAGCGCTCCATAACCCAGGGGAATTTCTTGATAACACTAAAGCGCCATCCGCTTGAAAGATACGAGAGGATACGGTACTTGAACACCCAGAGAAAGCGGAGACGTTTGAATTGCGGGTTGCACCGGAACATTTCTGGATGTTCGAAGTCGAATATAGGAATCGGGCGACCATTCTTTTTCAGGAAATCAATACGGCTGATGGAGGGGTAGACTTTCGAGGCCAGAATCTGGGTCGATGTGCTGATTTTTACTTCCCGATCTGTCATTTCGCTGAACGTAATCCGGCCCATTCGCCGCGCCGACTCCAGAATATTGCGTCCACGATCCGTCCGAATTGTGACTGCCGTGTCGTTGTCTTTGCTATCATGGTGGTCACCAAGCACCAAATCGGCAAGCCATGCGCTGTTGTCGGGGCAAAGGTGGCAACGGTTCAGTGTGTAGTAGGGCACGGCCATATCGAGGGCGGGATAGAGTGGTTTGTCGTATATTTCGCCCGTAACGCGGTGGCGAAAACGTGCATTCCCCGGAAAGTCACCCTCCCGAAGCCCCATAAATTCCACTTCCTCTGGATACTTCACCCCGAGGCTCGCGGCCAACGCTTCGAGAGCGTCTATTTCCTGAACGCCGCCACAGAAGAAGCCCATGGACAGCACAACGCAATCCCGAAGTTTCTTAAATCGCTTCTCCGCCAACTGCCACGAAGCCAGATGGCAACCTGACCCGATAATCACAATTTTACGGGGCTTGCGACGAACCGAATCGATAATATCCATGATCGGCACGGGGCTGTATTTGCTGCCACGGGCTTCCTTGATGACTTCTGGATCGCTGGTCAACAGGGGAACCGGAACTTCGTTGCGGATGACGGTCACCAGAGCCTCATCGGCAATGCCGGTTTCCAGACAATGGAGCATCAATGCCGTGGCAATACCTCCCGAGGCACCCTCCCTGCGCTGCGTTTCATCGGTCGCCCAACCCAGGATGTGGCCCAGCTCCGGTCCCCGCACGGGATCCATTGCCGCTGGAGCTTCATTGTATTCCTGGTTGTTCTTCTCCGCCATTTCCGCAACCGCATAGCCCTGGCCGGGACACACCTCGTAGCAGAAGGGGCACTTGATGCACTTGTCTTCATAGAAAACGGGCGCATATGACTCGGCAGGCTTTATTTCCAGCGCGTCCACCGGGCAAATCCCGACGCAACCGCCGCAGCCACAGCACATGTCCGTGTCCAGAACGTGTGTCTTGAGCAGATCGTAACCGGATATCCGTAGCTTTTTTTCGGTATCTTCTGAATTCAACGTTAGACTCCAGACCCTGCCTGTGAGGTCCGTATTGGGGTTTGTTGCGGTGTTCTGCCCCACACTGTGGTTCCCAACCGACTATACCCGGAAACCGCCACCCATAGATTCTATAACATTCATGACGGCTTGTGCTTCTGCGGCCCCCGTCTCAGAAATAGCACCGTTTTCAATACTATCCGCAAACGCGATGAACTGTGCCACAGAACCCGGGGTTTCGGGCATTCTCATTGGTCGTTTTTCGATGCCGTTTTGCATGAGGCGCAGGACTGTTCCATCCGTGGAAAGTTCCCCGTGCTCGCAAAACACGGTCATTTCCAAATGGCGGGGGGACGAAAAACTGGCGGATACGGTTGCCCGAACGTCATCGTCGAATTCCATGGATACACTCCCCCAGTCAGGACCGTCTTCCGTGGCGGGGATATTTCGTGCCCATCCGCTCGAATGCCGGGGCACGCCGAAAAGGTAAACAAGGGCATCCACCAGATGGATTCCAAGCTGCTCCATGCTGCCGCCAGGACAGAGGCGTGCGTCTTTTCGCCAATCATCGCGTTGTTGGCGTTCCAGCGTGTACACGCCGTGCGCGTAGAGTGGTGTGCCGTACGCCCCGGATTCCAATTCATGCTTCATGGCGCGAATCACGGGTTCACGGCGCATCTGATGCCCAACTTGGAGCAGCACCCCATGCTCTTCACAACATTGGGCAAGAGCACCGCATTCGTCTGCGCTGGAAGCCAGCGGCTTCTCTATGAATATCGCCTTGCCCGCTTCGGCACATGCCCGCACCATTTCGCCATGGAGGTGATTTGGCACCGTGATACAGATCGCCTGAATTTCGGGATTGCTCAGCAATTCCTCACGCGTATCAAAGCAGCGGGTCTTGAAGCGGCGTGCGAATCGCTCGGCTACCGAATTCTGCGCATCGTGTACACCCGCGATAGTAAAGCGCCGACTGCGCATAATGCTTACGGCGTTGGAGGCCCCCCATCCCCCGACCCCGATAAGACCGATGCGTATGGGGCCGCGCTGGGCACGCAGGGTGAGCCGATTGTACAAAGCGGATGCTATTTTTTTGGGGATGCGTATCACTTACGAATCCAGCCTTTCTGGGGCGGGCTGTTTCCGTGCGTCAGACTCCTGCAAGCCGACTTCCAGCGAAACGGCGGGTTCCCACCCGGTTTGGCCCTTTAATTTTTTTGTGCTGTAGCTTAGAGACCTTGTCCGCATGAGGTATTGGGAGGCGGCATAGCCTTCGGGGAGTGCCCCCTGGCCGCGCAGACGGCGTGCAAGGTTCCGTACCAAACACAGCAGACGGAATCCGGTTTTTCCGATGCGCCAGGGTGGATACTGGAGTATCCCGTATTCAAGCTTGAGTGCGTTTAGCTCTCCCAACATCGGTTGCTCGTCATCTACGACAAGGAAGATTCCTGAGGCATTCGTATCTTTTCCGGTTCTCGTCAACGCCGACAGAAAGTTGTCCACATGAACCAGGGGGACGCGTTGATTCGGGTCAACAATACTGCCTCGGCGCAGCCAGCGTTGGGAAGGAGCGAGAGGGCGTCGTCCGTAGATAAAACCGGGTCGGAGGATGACCAGCCTGGTCTGGGCTGTTCTGGAACGTTGTTGAAGTGCCTGCTCCGCCAGCAACTTGCTGCGTCCATAAAGTTCCCCCGTGGTCAGCAGAGGCTCGTCGGATTCATCGAGATCGATATCGCTTTGGCGTTTTGAATACCCCAGCGCCGCGACGCTGCTGACATAGACGAAGCACCGCGCACCGCGCTGTATTGCCTGTTCGTAAAGAGAGAGGGTCCAGTCTACATTGATTTGCTGGTAGTCATCCCATAGGCCCGTATCGCAAACTTTGCCCGCACAATGTACGAAGACATCGCCCTCAGCCATCAATCCGGGCAGCGCATCGTAGCTGTGGCAAGTAACCCCGCATTTCTCCAGGGAGTCAAGCGTATGGCCCGGTCGTGCCAGCGCGCAGACATCATAGTCCTCTTTCTGAAGCCCTCGGCATACCTCGCCGCCCAGATAACCGTTGGCACCGGTAACTAACCATTTCCCACTCATGCGTTCGCCGCCTCGGGAGTTTTTTTCGATGTGGGCTTGTTGGACAGCGCCAACGCCGCTTCCACGAAACACCGCCATGAATAGCGGGCCTGAACATCGGCGCGCGCCTCTTTCGCCATGGCATCATAGTCACGGTCATCCAGCGAAAGAATTGCACCAATGGACTTCCCAAGGGAATCCGCGCTCACTTCTTGTGCCACGACACCGGTTTCGCCATCACGGACGATTTCGCTGGTGGCGGTCAATATCTTCTTGCCATCGCCTGCGAATCCCACGACGGGGGTGCCCGCCGCCAGGGACTCCAAATACACCTGCCCAAAAGATTCCGTCGTGGTGGGTAGCACGGAAACGCGGCTGATGGCGTAGAATCCGGGTAGCATGTCGCGATGCACCCCCGCGAAGATCAGACGTTCACCCAGCCCGAGTTTGGTTCCATAGGCCCGGAGACGCGCTTCATCGGGTCCGGCGCCCACGAGCACAAGTTTGGCCTTCGCCTTCAGGGCTGCGACCGCATCCATCAACATGGGAATATGCTTCGCCGTGGAAAGCCGACCCACATAGAGCACGACAGGTTCTCCAGGATCTATCCCGTAGTCCTTCTCGATTCGCTCAAAATATTGCGCGCCCTGTTCCGGCGAGTAGCTATCAGGGTCGACTCCCGGGGGGATTACATGACACGGGCCACCGCCTTTCGGGAAGCCAGCCAATAGTTGGCGACGCATGTTTTCGCTGAAGGCAATAACGCTACACTGTCGGGCGAGTTCACGCTCCAGTCGGGCAGCTAGAAAATACTCCGTCGGCCAGAGGCCCAGCAGCATGAGCCGTCGTTTCCAGGGCAATCCATGTGTTTGAAGGTAAAGCCCGCGACAGTTCATCTTGGCGTTTGTGGGAAATATCTGGAGCAGCGGGCCGGTGTAGCCGCCACGCCGAATACCCAGGCCGACCGGGGTTGAACGGGACCAGACGGCATCGGGTGAAAATTCCTTCATAATGCCGGGTATCGCGGCTTCCGCCGTCGCCACAGCGTTTTGCAGACGTTTGTGGGGCCAGCGCGCAGTTGTATAGGGCACGCGGATAATCTCAATATCCTCGTGCGTACACCGAAGGGGTTCGTCCGCCGTCAATTGAAAACAGAGTATCTTGACCTCGTGCCCGAGTTTGCGCAGTTCCCGCCCCATATAGCGGAGAGAGTTTTCCACACCGCCAATCGTCGGATACGCGGTCCTATTTGCCAGGAGGATTTTCATGAAAGTGGTTGCATGCCTACGCTTTGTGGATTTTTTGTCGCAGTTCGGGGGAAGTTACACCGCTTGTGGCGTTCCGCGTGTCAACGATCAGCTGGGCGTGTTCCGCAATGAAGGTATGGTCGTATGCCGAGTGGTCGGTAACGATGAGGATACAGTCCTGGTCGGCCAGGAAGTCGGGCGTGAGTTCCTGCGAGTCCATGGGAGGAATGTCGGGCCAGTGCCGGGTCTTCGGCAACGATGGAATGTGGGGATCGTTATAGGAAACAATCGCGCCCTTTTTGAGGAGGCGTTGGATGAGGTCGAAAGACGGGCTTTCACGGGGATCGTCAACATCTTTCTTGTAGGCCGCGCCCAGCACACAAATCTTGCTGCCGCGCACGGGCTTCGCATGATCGTTGAGGGCACTGGTCAGGCGGTTGACCACGTAGTTGGGCATGCTCGTGTTGATTTCGCCGGCCAACTCGATGAATCGCGTCGTCAGGCCCGCGCGGCGGGCGATCCAAGTTAAATAGAACGGATCGATGGGAATGCAGTGGCCGCCGAGGCCGGGGCCGGGATAAAAGGCCTGAAAGCCGAAAGGCTTGGTCTTGGCGGCATCAATGACCTCCCAGATATCGATGCCCAAGCGGTCGAAAACGACCTTGAGCTCGTTTACCATGGCGATATTGACGGCGCGATAGGTGTTTTCCACGATCTTGGCCGCTTCGGCCACGGCGCACGAGGAAACCGGAATTACTTTTACAATGGCATGAGTGTATAGCGCCACGGCCAATTCGGTCGATGCATCGTCGTGCCCGCCAACGATCTTCGGGATACCATCCGCCGTGTAGTCAGGGTTGCCGGGGTCTTCGCGCTCTGGACTATAGGCCAGGAAGAAGTCGGAGCCGACGCGCAACCCGCTTTTTTCGAGAATCGGCAACATCACATCGCGGGTAGTGCCGGGGTAGGTTGTACTCTCCAAGATGACAAGCTGTCCGGGCCGCAGGGCCTTGCTTATCGCCTCGCAGGTGGATTCAACATAAGACAAATCGGGTTCGCGGCCTTCGCCCAAAGGCGTTGGAACACAAATGAGCAGTACATCAGCTTCGCCCAATCGGCTCATCTCGGCGGTTGCGAAAAATTTTCCGCTGGCGGTCCACTCCTTAATCCACGCGGATGGAATATGTTTGATGTAGCTCTCGCCCGCTTCGAGTGACGTTATCTTGTTCTGGTCGGTGTCATAGCCGATTACGGAAAAACCCGCATTAATAAAGGCTCGAATCAGCGGAAGTCCAACGTAGCCGAGTCCGATGACACCGACGGAGGCAGACTTTTCTTGAACTTTGGAAAGCAGTTCGCTGTGCATAGGGTTCAGGCTCCCATGGATAGGTTATAGGGCAAATTGCCCATAGAAGGCCCGCAGAATTGCGGAGCACGATTTCCGACGAATTGAAATGAGCTAGGCAAGGGGCTAACGTGGAGTCCGCCCACAACCAAATTTTATTCACCACGAAGAGGAGAAGTAGCAGGTTGCCCGGTCCGCACCTTACTTTTCTTCCTTCGTGTTCTTCGTCTCTTCGTGGTGAAATATTTCTTTTCTTTGCGTCTTCGCGCCTTTGCGTGCGATCTTTTGTTTTGTTTGGCACGCAAAGGCGCAAAGACGCAAAGGGCGGGTTTTGATCGCGAACAGTACCAAATTAAAAATGTTCCTCTGTCTTGAAAAATTCGCTATAGACAATGTTTACAGTAGCTCTTAGAAACACCCGAAAAGCTTCTTGATTTTTGTAGCGGTTTTCCCAGACTAAGGCACTACGCTTCGTCCGGGACCTTGCCCGGAAAAAATGGCACCTACGGTGCAGCGAGCGAGTCCGCATACAATTGTTACAGCCATGTCGTATGAGCGACCGCCCCGAAGGGGCCTAACAGGTTAGCCCAAGGCAACGCTCTGGGTCAGAATGTAAAAATAATTAACAGCCCTGAAAGGGTGACACAGTGGCCGTGATGTGCTTCTATTGCGCCCTTTCAGGGCTTTGGTTTTCTGGTCCTTTTTTTTCCAGGGCGTTGCCCTGGGCTAACCTGTTGAGGCCTTTCAGGCCGAAAACGACATCGCAAACTCATAATTTATTGCCGATAGCAGGGGCTAAAGCGCCACCCGCAGTTGACTACGAAGCACTCGCAGGCGTGGAGACATCACCCACATCCGCATGCCAGCCACAGTCGATATTTTCACCGAAACGTCCCGCAGAAACCGTCTTCCCCTCGTCTGTTACCTTGAGCTCAGGGAAAAGCACACGCATCCGGTAGGGGACGTTTGGCACTTTCTTGTACGTCTTATGGGTGACCAACTGGTACGTGTCGGCCTTCCAATCGCTTACAGGGGGCTTGATAGCATAGGTCAACTCGAAGTATCGCGCACCCTCGTCGAAGTACTGCTGGTGGGCCTTGTCGAACCAACCGCGTAGGACCAGCTTCACCTCATGGCCGGGTTCCAGTGAAATATCCTTATTTACGCGAAACAGCCACGTGGCGCGGAAGGTCTCTTTTTGACCTTCCTCCGATTCCGCACCGACAAGTTTCCAGTCGAAGTCAACAAGATCAAGGGCCTCATTCACCGGTTTTACGGGGGCGAGTTCCAAGAGTTCGGCTTCTTTGGCCGCAAAGGCCGCGTCAACCTCCGGGTTCGGCGTATCGTGGCTTTGGTACGCCGACCGTATTTTATACCAGGCCAACAAGTCTTTCGCCCCTGAAATAGTACTCAATATCACAGCCACGTCCATCGGCTCCGCAGACACAGGCTTGGATTCAGCGGATGTTTCTTGGGCAGTCGGGGTCTTCTCAACAGCCGGTGCAGGAGAGGGCTTCGACGATTCATCACACCCTTGCAATACCACAAACCCCGTTCCGAGGGCCAAGCAGAGGGCACCGATCCTGCCCATCGCGCCAATCTTGTTCCACATCGTAGTTGATATCCTTTTGCGTGCGTCGTCCGGCAGGTGCCCTGCAGATGGCTTTTGCGCGTTGGGTTAACAAAGGGGGATCATACCCTATCAATCGTTGGCACGGCAATCGAATGCTTTGCTCTTCCTGGAGGTATTGCAATAGAGACTATTCTACCCGTTCAGTGCCGCAGTCTGTGAGAACTGCTATAAAAGACAAGAAAGCGCCACGTCATTCTCACGCACGTGGGAATCCAGAACATGGCAGGGACACGTTGGAACACCACTGGATCCCCCGCGTTCGCGGGGATGACGGTCTTTGGTTGTGGCCCTGCCACTTCAACCTATTGGCGCTGCTCCGCAGGATCTATCCCGACCCCGCAGAAGCGGAAACGCCGCCACCCATTTCGCTTTGTGTCGGCGCAACGGTGGCTGCATCCGGTCTCTATTTTTCATTTGCTATGTGGTAGTATCCTTTGTACCATTCCAGAAAGCTTGCGATACCCACTTCAACAGAGGTGCTGGGGCTGAATCCGGTTGCTGTGGTCAGGGATTCGACATCGGCATAGGTTTCCGCCACATCGCCCGGTTGCATCGGCAGCAGATTCATCTTGGCTTTTTTGCCCAAGCCTTTTTCGATGAGTTCGATAAACCGCATAAGCTCAACCGACTGGTTGTTCCCTATGTTAAACACGCGATAGGGGGCCGCGCTCGTCGCGGGACTCGGTGATACCTCGGCAGCCACTTCGCTGGGTTCGGGGGGGCGGTCGAGCACGCGAAGAACCCCTTCCACGATATCGTCGATATAGGTGAAGTCCCGTCGCATCTTACCGTGGTTGTAGACATCAATGGGCTGGTTTTCCAGGATTGCTTTCGTGAACAAAAAGAGCGCCATGTCGGGGCGGCCCCAGGGGCCGTAGACCGTGAAGAAGCGAAGGCCTGTCGTGGGAAGCCCGAAGAGATGGCTGTACGTGTGGGCCATTAATTCGTTCGCTTTTTTGGTCGCGGCGTACAGACTTACGGGGTGATCCACGCTTTGCTCGACCGAGAAGGGGAGCACCTTGTTGCTGCCATAGACGGAGCTTGAGGAGGCATAGACCAAGTGCTTAACTTCCTGATGCCGACAGCCTTCGAGGATATTGGCAAAGCCCTGGACATTGGAGCTGATGTATGCATGGGGGTTTTTCAAGGAGTAGCGGACACCGGCTTGGGCCGCAAGATTTACGACACCGTCAAAGCACGTCTCGCTGAAAAGGCCGGTGATTTTGCTGGTGTCTGCCAGATCGAGTTTCTCAAACCGAAACCCAGGCATGCCTTGCAGTTGACTGAGACGGTCTTTCTTCAACGACACGGCATAGTAATCGTTTAGATTGTCGAGCCCCACGACCTCGTCGCCCCGAGCGAGGAGCATTTTTGAAACGTGAAACCCGATAAAACCGGCCGCTCCGGTAACAAGTACTTTCATCTGGCTATCCTTAGTTCAAATCGTCCGATGCCGTAGCCGAATCCTGGGTTCCACCCCCATTTGTAAGCGCTTCCACTACCCTGGTGGAGGCCGCAATTGTGGTCAGATGCTACCTTTTTGCAGACGTGCCTACGTCGATTCCCGCAGCAGCATTGCGGTACAGACCACGAAGCCGCAGGCCAGTAGTGTTGCCATCATGCTGGCGAGGACCAGCTTGCTTCGCGCCGGGGCGACTTTATTCGAGTCCGCCTGGGCCTTCCAGAGAACCGAGGTGCCTGTTTGCGTTGCATTTTTCGTCGAAAACTTGAGGAGCGCGACTTCTTCTGCTTTCGTTGCAAGGATCATGCGGATATTCTTGGTTTTGTCGGTTTCCCGGGTCAGAATCTCGATTTCAAGCTCAAATTGGGAAATGTCGTCTTCGAGCGCATGGGCCTCTTCCATCATCAGGTTGCGCTGTTCGTTCCTGATGTCCCGTTCCGCCTGGCTGCGCATATTTGTCAATCGCAGTTCCTCGACAAGCTTTATTTCTTCCAGGTAGTCACTACGAAGAAAAGTGATGGCCGCCTTCGTCGCCTCCAGGGAGGCCTGTCGACGGTCCAACTCCTCCGTGAGCGCGTCAATCTCACGCTCAAGTTTTTCGGATAACGCCGTTACAGCTGCCGCGCTTTGCTCGAGTTGTGTTGTGCTTCCCCGCAGCGTCTCGGCCTGGGATGTCAAATCTATGACGATTTTTCGTGTCGATTGGTATAGCGGATTCAGGCTCTCCGATTTCAGCGGTGTCGCAACTTCCGTCACCGCTTTCGCATCGTTCACATAAAGTTCCCAGAGCGCGTCATCCGTGATGGCCTTGTTCAGCGTGATGGTCTCTGGAATGCCTTCCAGTTCCCTGGAAAGTTTGGCGAGGGCCGCGTCAATGGCAGGGAGTTTGTCGCTGGCCTCGGCCTTTTCCGCCAGAATACGAATTACGTCCGCTTGGTAGTGGGTGAATTTCGTTTTTTTGGCAAGCAGGTTCTGTTCCTGCCGAAAAACACGCAACGCCTCCATCTTGCGGACTTTTTGCTCACTGAGCTTCAGCACCTTGAGGGCTTGCGCCGAGAGTTCTTCCTGGGAGAAGGGATAGGACTCATCCTTCAGCAGGGCTTCTTCGGCAACCGTGCCGATCCACTCCTCCTCCACTTCTTGTTCCCCGATTCGCTTGTCACCCTCTTCGATGGCCACCTTGTTGACCGCAAGCTCAATATCGATATCAAAAATCGCGTCTTCCAGCGTCGTTATCTTTTCTGTCAGGGTTTCCAGCCGCGCCTTCTTCAGCAGTAGGCTCGCGTCCAATTTCTTAGCGGCGAGGGTCGTTTCCAGCTCGATCAGCGACTCATTCGAGGAGTCATACATGTCGCCAACGTAGGTATCGAGAGCTTCGACACCTTCCGTATATAATTCGCCACTCTTCGCCTCCACGAGCGTCGCCCATTCATTGGCGATGACCTGTGCTTCCTCGGGTGACTGGGCGCGGGCTTTAAGCACCAGAATGGGGAGGAGATCGACCGCATTGCCGCCGCGGCGAGACTGCTGCTTCTTGAGTGTCGTCGTGAGGGTGTGTTGAAATCCGCGGAAGAGGGCTTGTTCTTCCTGTTTTTTCCCGTCAATAACACCCTTTTCGAAAAGTACCTCAAAGAGTGTCCAGGTAATTTCCGTGGATTCGGCAAGGGTTTGCAGTGTTTCCACCGAAAGCATCTTCGCCGTGTCCGACGCTTTGTCATTGCCCCGTTCTATCGCTTGTTGCGGCTCCCGAACAATGAGGGCTGCGGAGGATTCGTAGATGTTGGGCTTGGTCAGGCTGTAGGCTGCCATAACAACTCCAGCCAGCAGTGTAACACCAAGCATGATCCACTTTCGCCGATACAGTTCGCGAAGGATTTCACCCAGATCCAAGTCCCCGTACTGCTCCTCATGCCCTGTAGTCATGCAACTCTCCTGAAATTCGTCGGGATGACCCGATGTCTTGCCCGCGCCGGGGCGAATATTCCGCGACGACTCGATTTTACGTGTGTTCAAGTGCGAAACGGAGCACGCTGGTAGCGCCACACGCTCGAAAAAGTAACCACGAGACAGCGCCCCAATTCTATCATGACCGCTCCAAGCACTTCCAAACCAGGCATTTGCCATTGATCGCATGTCGGCGTGACACCTATAATACTTGACAAGATGAAGGAGGCGTGTGCGGTTCACAAGAATTACGGTTTTGGCGGAAAGGCGCTCTGTTGACCACTCTGATGTTGATGAAGATAGTCGCCGGACTCTTCTTCGGCTGTCTGTTGGCCACCGTGGCGCTCATACCCCTGGTGATGCGCTTCGCCCGCCGTATCGATGCCGTTGACCGGGGGGGCTATCGGAAGGTCTTCCAGGGCGCGATGCCCCTGCTCGGCGGCTTGGGCGTGGCCCTGCCGCTCCTCCTGTTGGGGGCAGGTGCCAGTGTTGTCTGCCATCTGATTTTTTGGAACTGGGATTGGGTCCTCCGCCAGTTCCCAGGATATTTTGATTTCCTATACAGCCAGGGGGTCAATCGCAACGACTATGTTGTTTTTACCCTGGGTGGCATCGCCATCCTGGCATTGGGCCTGGTCGATGATACCCGTGGCATGAGGGCCCGGTGGAAACTTTTGGGGCAGCTCGCCGTTGCCGCCCTTGTATGCTTCTCCGGCTACTCGGTTACCCGCGTTACCATTCCCGTGGTGGGAACGCTGGAATTGGGTATTGTCCTGGGTGGTATGCTGACGATTGGCTGGATTATAGGCATGATAAACGCCTTCAATTTGATTGACGGTGTGGACGGCCTGGCATCGGGAATCGCCTTGGTGGGCGTTGCCGCCCTCGTGGTCCTGGGCATCATTCAGGGCAATGTATTCATAATTTTTGTGGGGACCGCCCTCGCCGGCAGCCTGCTCGGTTTCCTCTTTTACAATTTTCCGCCTGCGCGTATTTTCCTGGGGGACACGGGCAGTATGTTTATCGGCTATTCCCTCGCGGCCATGTCGCTCATGGGCGCCCAGAAATTTGGTGCGGCCGTAATCTTGCTGACCCCAATCCTTGCGCTGAGCTTTCCGATTTTCGAGACGCTTATTTCCATCCTTCGGCGCTACCTGCGCGGCGTGCCTATTTTCGCGGGCGATAATCACCACACCCACCACAGGCTACTTGGCAAGGGCTATTCCCAACCCCGGGTGGTCCTGACCCTATATGGCGTGGCCGCCTGCCTGGCCACTGCCGCCGTGTTGTCCGCCCTGATTCCCTTGAACTCCATCTGGAGCGGTGTGCCTTATGCGCTTTATGCCGGTGCCCTTGTCTACATCGCCTGGCTCGCGGGATATCTGCGGCCCACTGCCTTTCGAACGATCTTTGAACGTCGGCAGAAAAATCGGCTTTTTCACGCCTTGGCCAACTATGCCAAGCAATGCCTCGACAACCATGGTCGGTGCGTGGAGCGCCGTCTCCTGCTGGAGCTATGCCGCCACGAGTTGGGCTTGCGCTATATCGACGTGCAACTTGAAGATGGTGTGCGACTCATGGCCTCGGACGGGGAGCTTCCACAGGCGGATCAGGCGGCATCCTCCGAGAAACTTCGCGTAAAGTCCTCGGACGACAAGGACATATTCATCCGCTACGCGTTCACCGAAGAACCCAGTGACAATTACCGACAGGATGTCGTGGCTTGTCTCGCCGGAATCTTCGACCAGACCGTTATCGATCACCAGGCGAGCCGTGTGGAGATTAGCCTGGCGGATGGTGAAGGGGCTGTAGAGGGCAAGGAATCCGGCGATATTCTTCCCGTATCCGGTGCCAAGTCGCCTTAACGCTGGGGCTGGCTGGATCGGTATCGCCAAGTTTGCATGGAGTCTGGGGCAGACTCGTAGAAGGGGCCGATTGGCCGGATCTTGGCTGTACACAGGGTCTGCGACGGAAGCGCATCTTCTCCACCGCCTGTTTTTTGACGCCTTGTTTGGCGTGTTACACTCTCATTTGCCATCCCGGGTCCCGTCATTTCCGTGCAGAGTGGGCTGTCGGTGCTTCCGGTTCTTCCGGTGACAGAGGTGGCTTCCCGCGTTCGAGGTTGTGGCGTGCTATCCGTGGAAACGAGACGAGGCTTAACTCGTGGCGAGTATGCCACAATGGCGAAGATAACACAGGAGGGCACGCACAATGGTCAGAATAAATGTGTTGAACAAGGAGATCAACGTCCAGGCATATGACGAGGCAGATTACATAAGCCTTACGGATATTGCGCGATACAAGGAACCGGATCGGACAGACCATATCATCCAGAATTGGCTCAGAAACCGCAATACCATCGAGTTTCTCGGGATATGGGAGCAGCTGAATAATCCAGATTTTAAACCCCTCGAATTCGAGGGGTTTAGAAGTAATGCTGGCCTAAACAGCTTCGTCTTGACCCCAAAGCAGTGGATAGCCAGCACGAATTCCATCGGCATCATTTCCAAGGCAGGCCGTTACGGCGGCACCTTTGCCCACAAAGATATTGCTTTCGAGTTTGCCTCGTGGATTTCTGTTGAATTCAAGCTGTATTTGATCAAGGAGTTCCAGCGGCTCAAGGAGACCGAGCAGGCCCAACTTGGGTGGGACATCAAGCGGAACCTCGCCAAGATCAACTACCGCATTCACACCGATGCCATCAAGGAGAATCTGACTCCGTCCGCGTTGACGGGGAAGCAGATTCGCTTGGTTTATGCGACGGAGGCGGATGTACTCAATATGGCGCTTTTCGGCAGAACGGCAAAGGCGTGGCGGGCTGCAAATCCCAAAAACAAGGGCAACATCCGCGATGAGGCCAACATAGCCCAGCTCATTTGCCTGTCCAACCTCGAAAATTTGAACGCCTTGTTCATCAAGGAGGGCATGGAACAGCCGGATCGTCTCAAGAAGCTCAACCAGATCGCCATCGAGCAGATGAAATTGTTGATTGTCGACACGGGCGTAAAGAAACTGAAGGGCAAACAATAGTGACCATCCCCCCCGACCCCGCCCACATCCTTGTCTTCATCCCAAATTGGCTGGGAGATGTGGTCATGGCGACACCCGCCCTGCGTGCTCTTCGGAAGCGCTATCCCGACGCGACGATCACGGCGGCGGGCAAGGCCGCGTGCTGCGCCGTGTTGGCGGGTTCCCCGAGTGTTGACCGGCTGCATACGCTACCGGAACGTCCGGCCTTCATGGCAACCTTTTCCCTGGCGCGGACATTGGCGGAATCGAGGCCCGACCTCGCCGTGATTATGCCCAACTCCTTTCGCACGGCCTGGCTTGCGTGGCTGACGGGCGCGGCCTGGCGTATTGGGTATGCCCGTGGCGGTCGAGGCATCCTCCTTTCCCACGCCATGAAACGCCATCGTGAAGAAGGAAAGCGCATCCCCCGCTACACCGCCCTCGAATATCTTGCCCTCGTTGAATCCTTGGGCGCTACGGATGATGGTGCGGGTCTGGAGCTTGCCGCAGACCCCGAGGAACACGCGGCCATCAGGGCCTGTCTTGAGCCGGGGCGGCCGGTGGTGGGCATCGCGCCCGGCGCAGCCTTCGGTCCCAGCAAGCAATGGCTGCCCGAACGTTTTGCGGCCGTGGCCGATCAATTGCACGACGAGTGCAACGCCCAAGTTGTCCTCATGACGGGGCCGGGGGAGGAGGCTACCCGCGATGCGCTCGTGAAGGCCGCCATTACGCCCCTGGTTATTTGTCATGGCGCATCGCCCACCATAGAGCGGTTGAAGGCCACCATTGCGGAAATCGATATTCTTATCGGCAACGACAGCGGCCCGCGTCACATTGCCATAGCCTTCAAGAAACCGGTGATATGTATCATGGGTTCCACCTCGCCGCGTTACACGGATAGCCCCTGGGAGACCGGTGAAGTGGTTCGGGTTGATGTGGACTGCGGCCCCTGCCAGAAGCCCCACTGTGCCACCGACCACCGTTGCATGACGGGCGTGACCGTGGCGCGCGTGGTCCAAGCGGCGAAGAAGCATTTGACTCCCTGCGAAGATTCTTAGGAAATTCTTGAGCTAAACGTTTTCACCGTAGCATTACACAAGCTATGTCGCCGTCGGTCAAGCATCAATCCTGTCGACGTGCCGCGCGATCCCGAGGCACGAGGGTTCGTGCGCTTGGAGCAACAACACCGTGATGCGCCCAAGCGACTTGGGGAGCTGTTTGGGCGGTACAGTCACCCCCTTGCGCAGACAACATTCCACTGACGTGTGCGGTAATTATTTCATACGGGGGATACTGTCCCGCGCCGATTAACTCTGCGCCAGCGCACGAACCCGTCAGGACTCGTGGGACTCGCCTTTTGGGGATCGCGCGGCACGCCTGATATTCCCCGCAGCCCTTGTAACCGCCACGTATTCAAATCTCAGTTGCACGCGACTACAAAGCCATTGCTCGTATATCTACAGATCACCAGTCGCGTGGCACAATCTTGGTCCCTGATTGGAAGTTCCGTTCTTGTATCATCTTTCTTCCACAGGCACAATAAGGGTGCCACGTGGGCGGGCCACGGGGCACAAGGAGTATCGTTACGTGCAGGAAGAGCGGAGGAAGTTTGTCCGGCGGGAGTCGGACCGGGATTTGCTCAATCAGGTTGAGCATTTGCGGGAGCAGGCATCGGGCGAGATGAGTCGGGAACAGCGGCACAAGCGGCGGCGGGCCATTCGCCATGCTTGCAAGGTGCAACTCAATATTCCCATGGGACACAAGGATGCCCACTCAAACGATTGGAATATGTCCGACCAGCCCATTTCCGGGCGTCTTCTTGATCTCAGTGCAGAGGGGTGCCAGGTTTTTACCCGAACGCACCTCGATATTGGCGCCGTCCTGGGCCTGCTGATCTCGCTTGATGCGGGAGAAGACATCAAGGCGGTGGGTATGGTACGGTGGACTAAAGGGGTTCCCGAGAAGAAGGGCATCGCCTTGGGCATCCAGTTTACCCGCGCCGAACACGACGCGCAGGACCAGATTAATGCATTCCTGACGCGCTTAGACAAAACCGTCGGCCTGTAGCAACCGGGTCGGCATTGAGGCAGTAGCAATGCGAACGATTTATGCAATTACCATGTGGTCTGGCGGCCAGGCGGCGAAGAAGTGGCAGACCTGCGAAAAACCTGAATTGCTCACCCATGGGACGGGCATTCGGTTTGTGTGCAGGGACACCAAGCTGGCGGTGGAACTCATCGGCCCGGTCTCCATCGAAGAGTACGAATCGGGCAAGGAGGATATTGAAGAAATTCGTGATATCCACGATCTGGATATGGCGGAAATCCCCGTGCGATCACAGCCTGAGGACAATGGCAACGACCAGCTGCATTAATCGTCCTGGCGTGAACCGAGTTTCGTGGGGCGTTGCGTGCCCAACACAGGCGAGGCACCTGTGCCATCCCTTGCTGCTTGTGGGTCCACAAAAAGAGGGTGCCGCCGGGACCAAGGGGGGATCGTGCGTGAGGTCACCGGCGGCATGCAGGGGTTGAGGAAGATTGTTCTATTAGTTCGGGCTATACCACCCGCTCTGGTTAAAGGGTATGTGTTTATAGGTATGGCGGTAGTGCCGGGCTGTCGTCGCGAGTTGCAAGCCGAGTTCCCACAGGTGGTGGTTGTTTTCCAGCCACTGTTCCAAGGCGTCTATGCTGCCCGAGGCGGCGGAGGGAGCGTCTACGTTTTGACCGCCTTCCGCGTCGTTTCTGCCGAACCCGAAGCGTTTTGCGTCCATCCCGTGTCTCCTTCTCGCTGCGCCCCTTCGGGGCACCCGGTTAACGTCTATATTGTGCCCGGAAAACTATGGAGAAAGCGTGACAAAACCAATTCATTTCCGTAAAAGGTGGCTGGGCCACAGCCAAGCTCTATGGTTCTCTTGTTTTCTGCGACGTATTTTCCAAATCCGGGCAAAGAGCGCTCCCAAGGGAACCGATGCTATAACATGCGGCAGGCCCGCGCCGAGGTGTAGAGGGACCACAGGCTGACAGGGCCGGGTACGGCGGTGTAGACGGGGATTTCACGGGCGCGATAGCGTCCCTTGTGGAAGGAAAGGCCCCGGAAATGATAGATGGGGTCGCCCCAGCGCCGAAGTGCGCGGTAGAGCCAATACACGGGCATGGCTCCGTAGCCGGATTCCCGTGCCAAAAACTCGATATGGTGAAAGGGACTCACGCCGAGGTTGACGTGGGGGATACCCTCTGCGGCGCACTGTTGAATCGCTTTCAGAATAATAATGTCCAAAGCACCTTCGGGGGCATCCGGGAGATGGCGAAGAAGGGATACGGTATAGCCTGTGACCATGTTGTTATCGTAGATAGGGTCGAGGACGACAAAAGCTACAATCGTGTCGTCGATTCGGGAGGTAAAGATTCGGGTCCCCGGTTCTGGTTCTCCCTGGAAGGGCCGTGCGAGAAATTCCAGTTCATGGGCCAGCCAGGATTTCAGGTGCAGCCAGGCATCGCACACAGGGCGCAATGCGGCCCTGGTTGTAACGGAGTCGCATTCTTCGCAAACCTGAATATTGCTGGCCCGTGCCTTGTTTCGATAATGCCGGAGGTCGGCTTTACGTTTTCCCGCGAGCGAGAAGGTGCCCGTGTCGATCTCGTTTTCAACGCCAACGGGCGTAACGTAATGACCAAGCTGCTTCAATCGTTGAGCGGCGGACCATTGAATCTGCATGAAGAGGCTGTCTGGGAAGGCCGTGATGAGTTCGGACAGAAAGGCGTCAAGAGCATGTTTCGGGCAAATGGGGTCACCGAGGAAGGTGTATTGGCCTAAGGACTTTCGATAGGCGGCGTAGCCCACATTCTCGTGCCCCCAGTAGCGCATGTCGGGTTGGAGTGTCGCATAGGCCAGGGAGTGGGTGCCATGGCGGCGAAGCAGACGGTGTAGTGCCGGCGTGTCGTGAATATCGTGCATTGCGTCAGACAATTGATCTCGAAGGGTCGTGGACTAATGGGCCGAGGGGGCATGACGCAGGGTGTGAATGACGATTTCCGGGGGACAGAAAAACCGAACAGGAACCATGCTGCATCCGACGCCCGCCGTCGTGTAGCCCTGCAACTCATGATAGGACCAGGGACCTTTGTCCATGGATCGGGGATGTTGGGCGTTGCGCATGGGCGCGAAGCCGCCGGGCAGGCAAATCTGCCCGCCGTGTGTGTGGCCGCTCAGCATATAGTCGATGCCGCAGGACAGGGCTTTCCGGTAGGTTTCCGCCGTGTGGGAAAGCAATATGGTGGTTGCCGCAGGGGGGATATCCTCCAGGGCCTGCTCAAAATTCTCCGTCTCATAATAATGGGGGTCATCAATGCCTGCGATATAGATAAACTCGCCATCACGCTCGATGGCAACGTGTTCATTGAGTAACATGCGGAGTCCCAAGGCTTCCAGGAAGGGGGTCATGCCCAGAGAATCATGGTTGCCCAGAATGCCGTAGCACGGTTGTTTCAATACCTTCATGACCCTGGCCGCTTCCGTTATGGCCGCACCATAGGGTCCGAAGGTCTCGCTGCGGTAGTCTCCGGTGATGACACAGAGATCGTAGTCCAGCGATTCCAATGCCTTGATCAGGCCGGTGGTTATTCTGGGGTCAATGTCGAGATGAAAATCACTCAGTTGGAGAATGCGAAAGCCGTCAAAAGCGCTCGGAAGTCGCCGAAGAGAAACCATGTTCTCACGCACTTGGTGCTGCCGAGCATTCCAGTTGCCCCACCAATATAGCAGCGAGGCACGCAGCGCGATTTGCAGACCGACGCGTAGTATCGGAAAATTCTCCGGATGAAACCGGGTGCGGCCCCCGCCAAATACCTCTGCCGCGTGGTAATGTTCCACATTCATTCGTTGTCGGTAGTGATGTGGTCCCAGACGTTGCCGCAGAGCCAGTTGCGTCCGGGCTTCATCAGGGGATGCTGCTACCCCAGGCGTGCGATTGGCTGTCGTCACGTTGAAACCGATCCTTCCTCAGCCCCTGACCGCTAGTCTGCGGTGCGCAGCGCATGAATTTCAAGGTGCGCATCATATTTTCATCGGCTGTCGGTTGCTGATGCGACCGGGCCATTGCCGAAAATAGCAACCTGTCGGCCCCTTGCTCACACCAATCACTCGATTTTCTGGTGGCTTCTTCCCGGCCGAGGCCAAAAAGTTACAATTTTTGTCAATCGACGACCATCATCGGCTCTGAAAATATCCCTGCTTCGAGTGACAGAATTTTGCCAATAGTCATTAGCTCTTTGTTCGTAGATGTTTAGCGAGGCCGAGTGCGCGGGGAGATTCTTGGCACGGGCCTTGCCTTATGGGAGGCAACAGTTGAAACGAAGTGAGGTGAGGGTCCTGGTGGGCCGTCACAGCGAGAAATAAATGGAACCAATCCTGAGGAGGATACGCCATGAAAAAAGCTAACAAAGGTTTTACGTTGATTGAGTTGATGATTGTTGTGGCCATTATCGCTATTATCGCGGCTATCGCCATTCCCAATCTGCT
>JAJRPE010000349.1 GCA_024280935.1 Candidatus Hydrogenedentota bacterium | reverse complement strand
GGGCGAGGCTGCCCAAGAGGACTTTCAGGGCGACGGGACGACCGAGTGCGGAATCGGTAGCCAGATACACGGCCCCCGTTGCGCCCGTTCCTAGGAGCGCTTTGATCGTATAATTGCCCAGTCGCCTCCCAATAAGCGAGGCATTTCCGGCCTGTTCTACCATCCCTTGTGATTCCGTTGGCGTAGTCAGCTATATATTGTGTTGGCTGACCGTAGCATGGAATCACAGTATTGTCAAGAGTTTAACGGTCTTCACCCGTTTTTAAGGGGGCCTCCGGGGCTTGAGGGGCGACCGGGGCGGGGCGTGCTTGCACGGGTGCGGGGCGCACGTTTTGCTGGGGGCGAAGCACAATGAAATCGATGAAGAGAACGCCCATGATAATCACCAATAGGAACATGGTTATACCAACACACACAATAATCATGCGCGGAAAGGGATCATTGCGGGGGATATCTTCGGTAATCTCTTCGTTTCGGTACTGCGCTTCCAGCTTATCTTGCTCATTCATCGTCTTCACCTTCCGTTACAGGAATCTCCATATCTCCAGAAGACCCAAAGGTAACGGGTGGCGGTATGGCACCACCCTTGCCCAAGGTCTGGGCCACAATGCCCCGCGCCGCCATCACACCAGCACGGGGGCCATCGGCTGGAGACCCGCCCGCCAAGACCGCAGCCTCCTCCTTGTTGAGAAACAGTGTTTGCGTGGGAAAGGCGAAGGAGACCTTCAACGCCTCAGCGAGCCGGATGATATCGAGGTAGAGACGGTGCTTCTCCCGAAGTTCCGTACCCCAATCCGGCGTTTCGACGAAGCAGTAGAGCATGATGTCGAGCGATGATTCGGAGAACCCGTTCAAGTAGACGTGGAAGTAATCCTTGCGGGTGTAGGGGTGGGTTCGGATGAGTTCCCGAATGCCTTCGCAGAAGGCCTCAATCGTCTCGGGCGGGGTGTCATAGGTGATGGCCAGCGTCGTCTTGATGCGCCGATAGCGCCGCGCCCCCATATTGTCAATGTGGGAGCCGACGATTTCGGAGTTGGGAACCGTAATGAGGGAATTGTAGAAGGTGCGGATCCGCGTGCTGCGAATGCCCACGGATTCTACGCTGCCGTCAATATCACCAATGGTCACCCAATCACCGATACGAAAAGGCCGATCAGCCAGGATGGTGATGGAACCGAATATATTTGCGACGACATCTTTGGCGGCCAGGGCGAAGGCCAAACCGCCGAGTCCAAGACCGGTGAGGAGTTTTGTCGGGTCACTGGTCATTTGGCCGGCAAGAGCAACGATACCCACGACGACCACAAAAATCTTGAGGGTACGTACAATGATGGGAACCAGGAGGTCGTCGTATTTACTTTCAGACTCCAATGCCTTCCCGGTGAGGTATTTTCCGACAATATCGATAAGACGATAGGATGCCCAAACCGCACCCGCCGCAGTGACAAAAAATGCTGCTATTCGCAGGTGCTCCAATACATTTGAAGCAAGTTGCAGCAAGTCAATTCCATAGAGCCAGATCCACGCCATGAGGGTGATCTGTATGGGGCGAATAAACTCACGCTCCAGTTTCTTGTCGTAGGCGAAACCCTTTCGACGAAACCAAAATCGAATAAAAAAACCGATCAGCAGCGTAAGCAGGCGACTGAAGAGAATGCCGATAAAAATCAGTATCAGAAGCCCCAGCCATTGATAGTTCTTCAGATAGAAGGGCTTTTCCAACAAGGAAGGATAGGTGCCATGGATCCAATCCCGAATGCGATTACCCAAGGGCTGCACATCCGTCTTAGGCTGAAGCCCCGCCACCAGGGGTTCATCCTTATACTTCAAGTACAACGGCTCCAAGCTCTCCAGCGTACCCTTGGTGAAGCGCCACGCCTTCATCTCCGGCTCGTCCTCGTCCGGCACCGGGGCCAGCACGATGCTGCCCAGTCCGGTTGGGTCTTGGAAGAAGACATAGGTTTCCCCGTCTGAATCGGGGGGAATCTCTGAAAACTCGATGAGCTTGATGCGGTCGATGAGCGCCTTCAGATCGGAGACCTTGCCAAGGCCCACGCTCTCCCGGTCAACCTCGCTGACCTCCGACAGATCCAGGGTGTTGATGGCATCGGCCACCGTGAAGCCATCGGTCTCATTCATCCCCTTGATGAAGGCTTCCATCGTGACGCGGGGCGACTTGAGCGCAAGAACGAAACCGCCTTCTTCTTCGCCCTCAATCGATTCACGCTCGGCGACGATCTCCTCCAGGGCTGCCAGGTAGTCAGGTTTCAAGCTCTGGGAACTGATACGCCACAGGTCGTCGTCGTAGCGGCGGAGATACAGGTCAAAGCTGCCTTCGCCTTCTCCCAGTGTCACTTTGAGGTTTCTTTCCGACGGATTATCGTCAATCAACTCCATGTCGAACTGGAGCCCGTCCATCACAGCAAAAATGATGTAGGCAGGCGAACTGCCCTGATTCAACCGCTCTTCGGGTTCGAGATCGTCGCCCAAGTAGATACAGTTGACTGCGTCGCCCAGCCGATCCACGTTGCCCGCTTTGAAGGCAATCATGGCCCTAAAAAAGGTCTGGACGGTCGCCCGCGGGGTGCTCAGGTCCACCAGCGCGACCGCTGGAATCTCTTGCTGCGATTCTGGAGCCTGGGCCGCAAGATTCGGGGGGTAGCCTGCGCAGAAAAGGAGGCACAGAATGGTGGCGAGGCGTAGCATGGGCGTCATGACGGGTCCTGGTTGCATCAATGAACGGAAGTTGGGGTTGCGGTGAGCAACACGGGGAATTGTACGGTGCCATTCACGGCGCTTGCAAGCGCCGTGTGTAACGCGAGCCCAAATACCACAGCCCATGCAGGACCGTAGGAATGCCCCGATTCCTGCGTCCAAACCCTGGTGGGGCGGCAGATCGCCGCCCCATTCTCACCGGAGACCCATCCGCCCACCGACTTCAGTAACGCAATGCCCATGCCAAGTTATGATGTGAGCGAGCATCACATTCTAAGGCGTTTCTATACAAGGGGTTGTGAAAACTCGCGCAGTTCTCTGGACATCCTTTGTGGATGGACCCGCTGCGGCTTCTCCCATTTTGGGAACAACATTTGTCTCAAAGTGGGACTTTTTGCGGCGCACAGGACATCCAGTCCGTCTTGTCCGGCTGCTTGATCTCACACGGCTGAAAACGCGATTTGTAGTTCATCGCACCGCAGCCGGGGATGTAATATCCCAGATAGTAGTGGTCCAGTCCGCAGCGTGCCGCAAACTCCAGCTCAAACAACGCCGACCACGTGCCGGGACTAAGGACCGCGAAATCAGGGTCAAAGTAGAAATAGACGGTGGACAGGGCGTGTTCGAGGCGGTCAGCAATACCCACACCCGCCAGTTTGCCGTCAACGTGGTACTGGAATTCCAAGGTGGCGTAATCGAGGCAGGAGTCCACGAGGAAGGACGAATAACGTTCCTCGTCCATGGGGGCTTCTTCGGTGTCGTGCTGATAGGCGAGGTAGCGGGCGTAGAGCGCCGCCTTTTCGGGTGTATACGAGGGTGCTCCCCATTTCACCGAAAATACCTTCCGGCCCTTGTTCCAGACACGGCGCTGGGACTTCGTCCTCTGGAATTCCGCGACGGGCACGCGCAAAACCCAGCACTCCTGACAGGCCGTACACACGGGCCGGTAGACGAATCGGCCGTTGCGGCGATAGCCCCAGTCGAGCAAGTCCTGGTAGTGGCCGTCGATGAGATGGCCGTTGCCATAACGAAAGGTAGCCATCTGCCCGGGGATGTAGGGGCAGGGATCAGACGAATCACCCAAATGGATGGCATCTTCGACTTCTTCGCGATTGAGTTGCAGCTTCATGAATTGTTCCGGCGGAATGGATAAACGCTGAACCCACTATAGCATGGGGCGAGGGATGCGCTTTTTGTCGCACGTTTGGAATCGACAAAGGAAGATTGAGGGTGCCACCCTCACACGCAGCCGGTTCCCGGCTAAGTTTGCGGGTGCGGGTTCGCAAAACGCTCTGTGTTTTCACTCGGACCGAGGACGCACCCCGGTATCTCTTTTGGTATTGAGCCTATTCTCTGGAAACTCGCACCCGCAAGCTCCCCCGCTTCGCTCCTCCGCGTGAGGGTGGCACCCTTGACGGTCTTTTCTGGTAAATATGAGGCGTGCGCAAGGCCAACGCTAACGTCTTTATAGCCTACATGACGTGCAGCACTTCCCTGCCCCGCCCCTGGGCGATGAGCGAGGTATAGGTCTTGAGATCTTCCTGAACCTGGGCATCGGTGAGGTCCAGGATGACGCCCCGTTCGGCGGCCATGTAGGCGGCCTGGCAGAGCCTGGTGATTTCAAAGCCGTAGTCGAAGTTCAGAAAGGCATCGTGCCCTGCCTTGAAGCAGCGAACGGCGTCTATGATTTCATCCACGTAGCCATAGAGATCGGCCTCATTCGGCTCTACCGTGAGCAGCCCGCGCGATGCGGTGGATTTTTCCAGGGCCGTCTCGGCATCCGCCACCGCGTCGGCGGCTTCGTCCCCCACGAAAACCTGCAAGGACGACTGCAACGTGTTCAGCTCAAAGGCATAGCCCGGCCCCATGCCATCCATGTAAAGGCGCATGCCCTGTTTGTCGTACATCCAGGAGTTGGTGAACTGGGCCTTTGACTGCTGTCCCGTTTCGGGATTCTCAAAGGTTATCACGCCCGTGGCGAAGTCTTCCGCCGGGGCTTTGCTGTAATCGATGCCCATCCGTTCGAGAAGTTGTTTCTGACCGGCCTTGGTGCCCCACTTCAACAGACTCGTCTCCGCGCTGACCGAGATGGGCTTGAGAAAATCGATGGGCTTGCCATGGGGCGTGAGCACATACCAACCCACGGCGATGCTGTGGCAACCCATGTCGCTCAACACGCCGCCGCCCTGGCGCACGGGATCCCAGAACCACGGTTCGTGGGGACCGGCGTGCTCTTCGGAACTGCGGGCAAGGGACAGGGGGCCCATGCTTTCCTGCTGCGGCTTCATCTGGGCCAGGGCCGCACGAATGCCCTTCATGTGAATCTGGTTCTCGAAATACGCGGTGGGCACCCCGGCCTCCTTCGCAAGATCGAGCAGGATTTGGGCTTCCGCCACCGTGCGGCCCAGGGGCTTTTCAATGATAACGCCCTTCAACGCCGCGCCCGCCTTCACCGCGTCCGTCACCGCCTTCATCACCTCGATGCGTGTGTAATTCGGGGTATAGATACAGACGGCATCCACATTATTGCAAAGTTCAGCAACGCTTTCGTGGACCACGCAGTCCCCCACGCCCAATTCCCTGGCCAGGGCTTGCAATTCTGGCGCGCCTTTGGGCGAATAAACACCCGCCAAGTCCACGCCCCGAACCGACTGCAAGGCCTTCGTGTGAAAGCGGGAGATAAAGCCCGCGCCGATGATACCCAGTTTGAAATTACTCATCTGTGTTCCTCAGTTATTTTTTGGGGACGGGAACGTCCAGCATGTTTCTATTGCCGCCATTATAGGTAACAGGCTGGAAGGCCTACAAATCGACAAGACGGCCCCTTCCCAGAACCCGCCGGGACACCCGCCTGTTCGTGAACGAGGGGTTGGCCCATAACTTCGCGCGGGTTCGATTGAGCGACACGCCCTTTATGTCGGACAGGAATGTCCGACCTCCTGCCCCGCCTGTCGTTGGATATCAAGAGATGCATGTTCAGAGATCCTGATCCGTGCCGGGATTTTGGTGAATCTAGGGATCGGAAGGTGATACCTTTTGTACAGGTCAAGGTTCGTCTTGCTCACCTGGCAGGGAAAGGCTCCGCTCATGCCTCAAGCTTTACCCT
>JAJRPE010000348.1 GCA_024280935.1 Candidatus Hydrogenedentota bacterium | reverse complement strand
TCACTCCTTTGTCGGAATCCGAAGCGGGAGATCGAGCCAGGCCAAGCCAATGTCGCGCCCCATGTGGCTGGTGCTCGTGCCGCCGGGTGCATCGTAGTAGATGGCCAGGCGCTCGCCCACGGGCAACACCGAAGGCAGGCCGATGCACTTCGTTGACCAACGGCAATTCTTCCCGTCGAGTACCACGGCCTTGTCCTCCACACGCCAATGCTCCAGGTCTTTGCTCCAGTAGACCCAGATTGCATCCGTAAACTCTCCACCATCGATACCAATGTGATTGGTAAACAGAAACCAGGTCTGGTTGCTCGCCTCAAAGTAGAGCGACGAATTCTCGATCTGTTCTTCCAACGGAACGATAGGTTCGGGGTCTATGCTCCAGGGGCCATCGAGATCCTTGGTTCGGGCGATGCCCAGGGTCCTCTTCGTCCCCTCTTTGGTTACGGAAGCGCTGAAAAACTGGAGGTACCCATCCTGATAGCGAAGCACCTGGCCCGGACTCGCGATGTCGCTGTAGTAGGTGCCCGGCTCGGGACGAAAGGGGATCACATTCTTCTGTTTTATCCACGGACCTCCAGGGCCAGCCCCTTTGGCCTTCATCGTGAGGTAGGGAAAGGAGGGCACACGGGCGGGGGGCGGTGAAGTGTTGGGCGTGCCGAGGTAAAACATGTGCCACGTGTTCCCGTCAAAAAAGGTGGTGCCATAGGAAGCACTCTTGGAATCCTCCTCCCCCGGCGCACCCAGACTCAGAATGGGACCACGCTTCGTCCAGTTCAGGCCGTCCTGGCTCACCGCGAGAGAAGCCAGCCAGCCCGTGGGACCCGCTGCGTCGTAGTGCATGTAGTAGGTGCCATCGGCTTCATAAACCCACACGTCCCGCGCTCCGAGACTGTCGCAATCTTCCGGGCCGCCGCCATGACGCAAGACCACGCCATGGTCTTGGGCATCCATTCGCAACGAGGCCGCAGGACGTCCGTCCGGGTAAGGTGATTGCCCGTGGGCGGCGTGGAATGTGGTCAACATGCAGGCCAGGAATACGACGCTATAGTTCATGAATTTTACTCCGTTCTTTGAGACGTATCTCATTCCCAGGCTTCCAAAAACGGGGAAGCCCCTATCAAGCTTCGCCGCCCACCGCAGCGCCGCCTTTTATATCTTTCGGGTAAAGCGGTACACGCCCGCGCCCACCTCGAAGGCCGTCGCGCCATCATCATCCACGAAGGCCCGCACACCGCTTGGGTCCGCCGCGCTACAGGGCACGGGGGGCTTGATGATCGCCGTGGTATTGGCCGGTATCTCCACGGTCATCGTGAAGGCTCCCTCCTTGCTCCAGGCGCAGCGAATCGGGCCATACATCGAATGGTACGCGCCCTTGGCCCATTGCGCGGCATCAATACGGGGTTCGATGCGGATGCGCTTGAAGCCCGGCGCGAGGGGCTGGATGCCCAGGAGGTATTCGTAGTACCACTGGCTCACGATGCCAAAAGTGAAGTGGTTGAAGGAGTTCATGCCGGACGCAAGGGCCTCGGGCTGGTTGCCGTTCCACCGCTCCCAGATCGTGGTGGCACCCGATTCCACCATGTACCCCCAAGAGGGGTAGCTCCGGTTGGTCGCCAGGATGGCCGCGATATCATCGTGGCCGTGATCGCTCAGGGTCGGCATGAGGTAGGCCGTGCCCACAAAACCCGTCGTCAGGTGATTTCCGTGCGCGACGATATTCTCGGCCAGACGCTCCACCACCCCATCGCGCTCTTCGGGGGGCGTGATACCGAAGGCGAGCGGAACCACGTTGGCGGTCTGGGTGCCGCCCTGGTATTCGCCCGTAGACGGATCAAAATAGCGTTCGTTATACCGGAGCGCCAACCGGGCGGCCTCCTCGGAAAAGGACAGCGCATCTGCGGGCCGGCCAATCGCTTTCGCCATCGCGGCCAGACGCTTCGTGGAAAGATATTGGTACGCCCCCGCCAGGGCATCCCGGGGCGACGATTCGAGGGCCACCCAGTCGCCGTAGCGACCACGTGCGAAGAGTCCATCCACCGCACGGCCCCGCATGAAATCAAGGAAACCCTCCATGGCGGCGTAGTTCTCCTCGATGGTGCGCGTGTCGCCGTAATAGGTGTAAAGGCTCCAGGGCAGCGTAACGACTACATCCGACCAGCCGGGAGCACCGGGGGCCGCGCTCAACGCCGGGGCCACATCGGGGATCGAGCCGTCGGCGTTGCGCGAATCGACAATATCCGCCATCCACTTGGTCATATAGCCCGCCACATCCATATTCAGACACGCCGCTGGTAAAAACAACTGCATGTCACCGGTCCACCCCAACCGTTCGTCCCGTTGCGGGCAATCCGTGGGCACGCTGAAGAAATTCGAGCGTGCGCCCCACATGATGTTTTGCTGGACGCGGTTTATGATCTCCTCCGAGCAGGTAAACGCGCCGATGACGGGCAGCTTCGTGTGCATGACCCGAAAGACCAAGGCATCCTTCGCGGGCGTGCCGGGGTAACCCGTGACTTCGGCGTAGCGGAAACCGCAATACGTGAAGGCGGGTTCCCAAGTCTCTTCGCCAGCGCCGTTCAGGATATAGGTGTCCGTGCATTTCGCGCCACGCAGGTTTTCCGTATACAGCGTGCCGTCGGGATTAAGAATTTCGCCATGACGAATCCGAACTTTCGCGCCTTTGGAACCCCTCACCGTAAGGCGGGTGCGACCCGCAGCATTCTGCCCGAAATCAAAAATAAAGACCCCCGGACTTGGCTCGGCCACGGAAACCGCCGCGATCTCCTCCGTGACCCCGATGCCGGGGCCAATCTGGGCGGCCAGTGTATCGAGGGGCTGTTCAGAGGGCCGCGCCAGTTGCCAGGAGACGTCGTCGAAGCCGGGCGTGCTCCAGCCCGGCATCTCCAGGCGTGCATCGTAGGTCTCGCCGTTGTAGATGCTGTCCGCAAGGATCGGCGACCGATTCCCCTTCCACGAGGTGTCGGTGGTGATGATCCGCCGCGCCCCGTTGCCGCAGGTTATTTCCAGGCGGACGATGCCGCGAAGGTTGCCGTCTTTCCAGGCCCCCGCCATGCACCCGCCCCACCAGCCATTCCCCAGGAGCAGCCCGACCGCGTTTTCGCCCTCCCGCACCAGGTCGGTGATATCATAGGTCTGGTAGGGTACGCGTTTCTTGAAATGGGTCCAGCCAGGGGCCAGTTCATCGCGGCCAACCCGCTGCCCATTGAGAAATAGCTGGTAAGCCCCCAAACCGCTTACATACGCCCGTGCGCGAAGCACGCCACCACAGGCTTCAAAATCCTTGCGCAGGCAAAAAGAACGGCTCGGGAAACGCTCCCCCACGGCATCAAAGGGGGCCTCGCCATAAGCACCCATCCGCTTCGCGGGCACCCACATCGCTGCATCGAAATCGAGATCCTGCCAGCCCTCGGATTTCGCATCGTGGCTAAGCCAGTCTGGGCCAGAGCGCACCGAGATTTCCTGGCCGTCAGCAAGGACAATGCGTGCGCCGAAGGTGAAACCCGCCGTCTGCCGATCATGCACGGCGCGGATGGCGAATACGTTTTTCCCAGGCACCAGCAGCGCGGCGAATTCCTTGGACTCTACGGCCTTCCACTCGTCGCAGCCACCGGCGTATTCTCCATTCACGTAGCAATAGAACTCATTGTTGGCCGCCCCCCACATCCGAGCGGACACCACTTTTGCGCCTTCGGGAATTTCGACCACTTTCCGAAAGTAGCGCGTATCTTCGCCGTCCGTGATAACGGGGTGCCAGATCCAGTCGCCAAACAGGGGTTCAGGGTCTTCCCGTGGCTCGTCGATGGTGATCCATTGCGCCTGCCAGTCTTCGGCACGCAACAGGCCCCATTCCCACCAGGTGGCTTCGCTCCAATCCGAGGCCACGCTGGCACCGTCCCAGGTCCGAACGCGCCAATAGACGCGCTGGCCCGCCGTCGGCCCCGGCCCACCATAGGGCACATGAATCGATTGATCCGAATCCACCCGGCCCGAATCCCAGAGGATTTTTTCGCCGACCGCAAGGCCAGATTCCGATAGACCCGCCACAATCTGATACGCGGATTGCACCGCGCCGCGCCGCTGGTCCTTTAGCTCCCAGAAAAGCCGGGGAGCGGGCACATCAATGCCAAGGGGCCTCGTGGCATACTCGCAACGCAAATTCGCCGGGGCATCCGGGCCTTCCGCGTGAACCGGCACGAGGAAAGCAACAAGTACGATCAGGGCGAGAATAGACGTGCGAAGCATCATCGATCTCCATGGTTGGTGGCGGGGATTGATCTTGCGCCGAGTGTAGCACAGTCAGCCCGTGGGACCCGCCGCGTCGTAGTGCATATCGTGGATGCCACCTCGCCCATGAACCCACTCGTCGTGTTCACTGAGCTGGATCGTAATATTCATGGCTCAGAAAATCAGCACAAAAGACCAGAAGCCTGATTTCTAATCCTCAGTAGTGCCTCAATCAGGAAGAACCGCTATAAAAAACAAGAATTTCTATACGACCATCTTGATACGTTCTTGTGTGGTAACGATTAATGGCATGTTCAATACCGCACTCAACTCTCGGGCTTTTTGGTCTATTCGATGCCTGAAAAGAAGATGCCAATGAAAAGGAAACGCCAAGGGTGCCACCCTCACACGCAGCCGGTTCCCGGCTAAGTTTGCGGGTGCGGGTTTGCGGAGGTCCTTGCCTCATTGCCTGGCTTGGTAACGCGCTTCGACAAGCTACGCAGTCCCCTCTTAGTGCAAAGTGCATTCTGGTGACTTGCACCCGCAAGCTCCCCCGCTTCGCTCCTCCGCGTGAGGGTGGCACACCTGTCGATTTTTTTTTGGAGCACGCATTGGGTTGTGGGCAACGCTTACCTTGGAACTGCGTTACGGGCAAGGCGCTTTCGTGCCCTGTCCATGGCCCCGGACGCGCTACGCCTTCAGCGACGCAAGCAACCCCGCCATCGTCGTGACCGGCTCGTGACAGGTCTGGTTTTGGCAGACATAGGCCGTCGCCGCGCCACCCACCGTCTTCTTGCCGACATTCATGGGCAGACCATCCGTCAAAGCCGCACGCGTCTCGTCCACCAATACCACGCACTTGTTGGGAAGATAGCGTCCCGCCAGCGTGTGCTGAAATTCGACGATGCCCGCATCGCCCCGCTTGCCCACCAAGGTGATCTCCACGGGCGGGTGGAGCAGAAAATCAACGCTCCACAACATGCGCGAAAAGCCCTGGGGCGCCTTGGCGATTAGTGGCAGGGTCGTTTCGATGACCTTCCGTCC
>JAJRPE010000347.1 GCA_024280935.1 Candidatus Hydrogenedentota bacterium | reverse complement strand
GGGTGCCTCCTCGGGATTTCGGCGGCGATTCATGCGGCCATCAAGGTACCAGAGCATGGCGGGGCCGAGCGCCGACGCACGAAGCAGTTCGGGGAAGGTGCCCAGGGCATGTTTCCGAATCACATCGCGGTCATCGGCAGTCTTCAGCCAGGGGCAATCCCCTTTCGAACTGTCGATATTGAAATGGTCGCTCCAAAAGTCGACCATGACCTCAAAGAGCTGTCGTTCGCTGTAACAGGCCCGGAGAAGCTTCCCCGTAGCCAGCTCCTTCCAGAGCACGTGCTCCTTGTACTCAAAAAGCTCACCCGTAGGACATTGCAGCGTCTCCAGGCGACGGGTGCGACGAATACAAGCGCCGTCATCCAGCCTTTCGGGACGAAGTTGCTCCTCCAGGTAGACATCGATACCCATTGCCTGCACCCGGGCTACGTCACCGGGACGGGGTCCATAGGCCACGCGGTCGAGGACGTGGCGGGCCAGCCGCCCATCTGTCACCGACAGGTTCGACGGCTGGGACACGGCATTGGCCCTGCCCGTCATCGCCGCCAAGGCGCAGCCCGAAGTTACAAGGAATGTTCGGCGAGAGAGACTCATGCCTGCACCGCGTTTACGGCGGGTGCCGCTACCGAAACCGCTTTACGCGACCACAGTGTCCGCACCGAAACACCGAATCCCATAATTAATGCAACGGGGATGACGAAGAACCAACCCACTACAGGCAACACACAGGCAATGCTGAACACCGCTCCGCCACGAAGCACAGAAGCACCCGGGTGAGACTCGGCCCCCTTCGCACGCAACTGTTCACCGATATGGAGAACCAGGCCGGTCGAACCAAATAGTGCCAGCAGCGTCAGGGCAACCATAATGGCCCCACCGAGGAAAAGAAGGGGACCGGCTCCGTTGGCCATCATCGTGAAGCCGAGTAAAAACAAAGGCAAACCGACCAGACCACCGGTCATAAAGGTTCGGTAGGGACGTGCCAGAAGGGCCATGCGGCCCTGTTCAACCTTGCCCGCAAACAAGGCCTGAAAAACGAGCCAGTAGCTCATGGTACACGCCAGCATCCCCAAAATCAGAAACAAAATCTTGAATACGTCGGCCATAATCATGCTGAATTCCTCCACAGTTGCAATTGTTGGGGTACGGACCGTCTCCGGTCTCTTACTGACCCTGATACACCCGCTCGGCCTCAAAGGTTACATGGAAGGGTTGGCTGTAGACGCTTTGGGTGATTTGGACTGCTACGAGCCTCCGTCGTGCCGCGCGATCCCAAAAGGCGAATCTTCGCGACCCTCGTTCCTCGGGATCGCGCGGCACGCCTGGCAGGATTGATATCTGACCAAAACCGGCGGTTACACGGGAAACCGATGCTTCATGCCAAATGGACCAATTCGTGCAATGGAGCACCGCTTGGGCGGCACCGCAAAAAAACGCTTGGATTACTGATCTCATTGTTTCCCAACAGGTTAGGCCCACAAATCCTACGGGTAGCGCTTTTTTGTGAATAGGATGGCCCAAGGTCTCGTCTTTCTTACCAGCAATTCAACCGAGGAGTTACCGTCATGAAAAAAGAATGGATTCTTGTCCCCTTAACGTGTTTAACCCTCCTTTCCGCTGGCTGGGCCGAAGCCCAAGGAGCATCCCGCATCCAACGTAGCGGAACCCACGTGCGTATCAACAGCGCGCGTATTCCTGTTGCTGCACGTAGTGGTAGCCTACGCACCGTGCCCCCCCGCAATATCAGCGGCGCACGACGCCCCAACAGCCGCAATAACGCAGGCCTGAATGCCACGCGGGGTAGCGCAAATCCCCGTTTCGGAGGCCTGAATGCCGCACGGGGCAACGGAGTCCCCGCTCTAGGAGGCCTGAATCGTGGCCTTGGGTCCACCAACGGCGCGGGTCCGCTGGGCGGCTTGCTCCAACAGTATCTGTACAACGAATACGGTGGTGGCGGACGGCGTTATGACCCCTATGCGGGTGAAAAGGCCCAGGCGAAGGCCTATCGCGATGCCGCCATTGCCAACGCCGTCGTCAACGTGGTCGGAATCCTCGCCAACGCCCATCAGCAACGACAATACGGTGGCTACGCGACGGCACCCGCGCCACGGGGCCACGTGGAACGACAGCGAATTCTGGTACACGAAGGCCGCACCGAAGAATACCGGGTCTGGGTTCCCCAATATCGAATCCCCGGCACCGGCGAGGTGGTACTGGGTCATAACGAGACACGCCGCCGGGAAATCGCTCCCGTCTACGAAGAGCGGGAAGTGTGGATTCCCGCGCCGTAGACATGCCCTTCCCCTGCCATTGGCCACCTCGTTAAACGGACTACGGTGGCCAATGGCAGTTTCCTTCAGGATTAAATCCTGCCGCTGAGATTTCGTGGCCTGTTGGCCTGTCATGGACCTTGCACAATCGGCGGCTACGTACTACAATAGTCCTTGGATTTATCTTGGCGGGTGGATGGGCGGTTGCAGGCTGGCAACTATGCTCGAAATAGAAAACTTGGGTTCTTTCAAACTCAGGAAGCACACGTGGATTCGCAGCGAGGTGCGTGGTGTCTATCCCGCACTGGACGCAACACGATCTTCATCGGTGGGGTCGGGCCAATGATGTGGCAAATAACCGCAAAGACCGGTGAGCGACGGGGTGTTAGCTGGTCTATTGGCGATCAGCCCCTGACACTGGGCAGAAGTCTGAGTTGCGACATCACCATCGCCGATCCGACCGTATCAAGGCGGCACTGCGAGATCATGTACGATGGGGTCCGCGTGCTATTCCGCGATTTGGGAAGCCGCAATGTAACCCTCGTAAACGGTCGTATCGCCAACGAATGCTATCTGGATGTCGGTGATGAGTTGTCCCTGGGTACAGACTCCTTTATCCTGAGCCAAGCGGCCCCCGGTGCGAGCGATCCCCCGGCTACGCCCCGCCGCTCCGATGACACGACGATATCTCTTGGCTGCTACGGTGGTGGGCTGGCATCTCGGAGCGAAGGGCAAGGCTACCCTACATCCGCACAGGAAATGATCCAACTATATCAGTTCAGCCAACGGCTTCACCGGGCGAAATCACGGCACGAACTCGCCATGCTATCCCTACCGACAATTCAAGAACTGTTTCCGGCCCCCGCAGAAGCCCTCGTCTGCTTTCGCACGGTCGATAAGCGGCTTGAAGTATACCCGCGGAGTGCCAATCTTTCAGAAAGCACCTCAACGCAGGTAAGCCGCGCACTTCAAGCCGGGCGGAGCACGCTGAAACTTGAGCGCAGACATGCCTTCAAACCCAAACGTCAGGTCTGCATATCGCCCCTTTGCACGAGCGAAAGCACCCACGCCGCATTCGCAGTAATCTCTACCGGGCGCGACTCTGTTCTGGATGAAAGGGATCTGGCACGCCTCGACGCATTGGCTGGCGTTGCGGCCCTCCACCTTGCCACGTTGGGGCAGCGCAACGCATTTCTTGCCGCAGATCAACTTCCGAACGAAAAAAAACAACCAGAATTTCTCGGGATAAGCGACGATATCGCTGCTCTTCGGGCGGAAATTCAGGCCGCCGCGCAAACACGGCTGCATACGCTCATAACCGGAGAAGTCGGCACGGGCAAAGAACGGGCCGCCCAAATGATTCACCGCCACAGTACCTTGCCGCGAGGCACCCTGATTTCGGCCAATTGCGAGTCCATCAGCGGAGCGGCATTCACACACACCCTGCTGGGCAAGGAGCGCCCGACCGAGAACGGGGGCCGGATCATTGATGCCGGCCTCCTCGACCAAGCCAACGGGGGCACCCTCGTCTTGCGCGAAATCGCTGCACTAACGGAAGAAAATCAACGCTTGTTGGCACGCACGTTGGCACGGCGCACCTTTACCCGCTTCGGAAGCACAGGGGAAGTATCATTCCACGGGCGTATCATCGCAACCTCTCGCACGGAGCTGGAGGCCCTTGTCAGAGAGGGAAGCTTTCGGACAGACTTGCTCAAGGCCGTCAGTCGTCAGCGGCTTCATATCACGCCACTCCGGCAGCGGCGCACCGACATCCGAGCCCTGGCACAACATTTTTTCAAGCGCGAAAAGCAGAAAAATGCCCGGCCCATTGGCAAACTCACAGAGGATGCGCTGGGCTACCTGGAGGAACTTCCCCTCCGGGGAAACGCCCTCGAACTGCGCCAAACCATCAGCCGTGCCGTACAGGGCGAAAACCCGCAATGGATTCAAGATAACGAATTCGGCTCCAAAGTTGCTCACGACGGTCATGTTCACTCGGCATCACTTGACCCCTTGGAAAACGCGGAAAAAACACTCATCACCGCAGTCGTTCGGCAATGCGGCGGCGACACAACACAAGCAGCCAGGATTCTGGGTATCGCTCGATTGGAAGTAGAGCGAATCGCGAAAATGGCATCTGGCTTTCCCCCCGAAAACTCGTGAGTGTATTCGTGTCTTTCACCCATGCTCCCCGCCATCACCCCATCGACGGTGCCCTGTATCTGTCTGCCCTCCTCCTGATGGTCGGCATGGGAAACGTACTTGCACAAGATTTTTCTCCGCCCGGCATTCGACGAACGATGCGCATTAATCCCAGTTCCGACCCCCAACAAATAACCCCCGGCAAATCCAAGGTCTTTTTCGTGGCCAATGACGGTGCCCATGGAGAAGAACTGTGGATTCATGAGCCTGATCGTGGTCGAACCAAAATGGTCGCTGTCCCGTGGTTGGCGGAAAATCCGTCGCTCACTTCACCAACGGCGGGACAGCCACGGACCTTGAAGTGGACCTTGTTTTCGAAAGGCTCAGCTTCTAAACCCCAACGTTGCATAAATTTGGTACCGAAACGCGGGACTGAATTCTAAGCGGCGTCCATTATTCGTTCAAGAAGGTGGCACAGGTCTTTTTGAACTGCTTTGTTGGCACTCATGCTGAGTGTAAGGGTACCTTGCGG
>JAJRPE010000346.1 GCA_024280935.1 Candidatus Hydrogenedentota bacterium | reverse complement strand
GGATTGACGTCACCGTGGGTGCGGTGGTGCCATTGTAGATAGCCAATCCACAGGACGAGTTCGGTGATGGCCGCCGCGCGCGGATTGACCTCAATACCCAGCAACTGGTGCGGATCGACGGTCACGCCTTCGGACTCGATAAGGGTCTGTTTCTCGCCGAGGTCGGCGAGGGTGTTGAAGACCTCGCCTTCGAGGCGTTTAAGGTGTTCGAGGCATACATACAGGAAGTTGCCGCTGCCGCAGGCGGGATCGAGAATCCTGACGTGACAGAGGCGGTTGTGGAACTTGTGGATTTCGTCCTGGGCCTCTTTTGTCTTGTCCTGTTTGGCGAGGGTAAAGGCGGCGGCCTGCGTAGCCGTCCATTCTTCGCGCAGGGGCTCAACGATGGTTGGCAGGACGAGACGTTCCACATAGGCTCTGGGGGTATAGTGAGCGCCGAGCTTGTGGCGCTCATCGGGCGACAAGGCCCTTTCGAGCAGCGTACCGAAGATGGCGGGCTCCACATCGCGCCAGTCAGCCGATGCGGCTTCAATCAGAAAATCCAGTTGGTCGCGGGTGACCTCCAGCGCATGGGCCTCGGCGAAGAGTCCCCCGTTGAAGCGCAGGAGCTTGGTCATGAAGCCGGAATAGAAACCGCCCGTGTTCATGACGCGCCACAGGTCTTCCACGGCCGCTTTGAAGGCGTCGGGCTGCTCGCGTAGCTTGTTCAATAGCTCCGTAAAAGCCCGGTTGGGCAGGAGCCCCACATCCTCGGCGAACATGGTGAATAGACAGCGCATGAGGAAGCCGGCGACGCTCTGGGGGCGGTGGCCCGAGGTCTCCAGCGACTGTGCAAGCCGCGCCAGGCGGTCGGCGATCTCTCGCGTGACCTTTGCGCTGTGCCGCGACGGGTCGAGGGCCATGGGCTTGGTCCAGAGGAGACGTAACCGCTCCAGGACGCCGTCCTTGCACAGATCGTCCATCATGATGCGGTGGGTACGCGGATCGGGGAAAGGCACATAGGCCCCGCCCGTCCGGGTGAATTCGCTGTACAACTCAATGCAGTGGCCCACATCGGCCACCACTATGAAGGGCGGGCGGCCTTCGTCGGCATGCAGGGCACGCACGTAATTTTCCGCCTGGCCTTTGGCCTTCATCATAGCCAATTCCCAGCCCGCCGTTTCACGCGTGGCGGTACCCTTGTGACGCTTCGCCTTGCGTTCCTTAGCTACGGTGGATAGCACGCCGCCCCCATCGTCCTTATCAGCGCCCTGTTTGGCCTCCAGGACGAAACAGCCGCGCTTGTAGAGGTCGATGCGGCCCGGACTGGTCGTGCCGTCGCCGTTGTTGAACGTCACGCTCCGTTCGAAGACATAGGCATTGGCCGCATCGTCGGGCGTGGCGGGTTCCGGGCGAGGCGTATTGAGGAGGTCGCAGAGTTCGGCCAGAAAGAGTTGGCAGTTGGCACGTTCCGCCGCACCGGACGCTTTCCAGCGCATTACGAAGGCTTCGACGCGTTCGAGGCTCGTGCACGGATAATCTGCTTCAGATGTCACAATTCCCTCTTTCTCAACAAACCGGTACCATAGCTTGACCATCTTGGCTAACAGCCCGTTGCAAAACTCGAACGTGGGCTACGAATGGTCTTCTTGGCCGAACTCTGCGTTGCGAAACCTTAAAAATGCTCGCATTACCTGCGGTTCCGCGCCTTGATTTCGACCAAGAATCCTCATTCTCGCCTTCACGCGCCTTTTGCAACGGGCTGCTAAGGAAACCCCCACTTTTGGGCTGGAAATCCATGCTACTTGGCCCCAGACGAACGCGTACGCGGTCCGACTTCAACGCAGTCTACGAGTCGGGTCCAGAAATGTCAAATAGTCAACTATACAGGCAATAGAGGACAGCCGAAATATCTAGGGGAATATCTAGAATATCTGAAATATCTAGGGACTACGAATATCGAATAACTCCTCTTGAATGTTCCGCAAGAAAAGCTACAGACCCGTCGACCCTCGTACCCTCCTGCGGCGCGTCTGCGACCTCGCGACCCTTGCGTCAGTCCATTTTTACTTCGCTTCACAGGGGACTGCATCTCGCTGAATGGTGCGTTGGCAGGGGCTTCGCGTTGATGTGAAGGCTACCTCAGTGAATGAAAGGGAATCGTCGATGCGCGTGGCTGCACTCAGGGACGGACTCGCGCCACCGACATCGCTTTGGTGGCGGTTGCCTGTTGGCGAACAGGATGCCGTAGACTGGACGCTGAGTCCTGATGCGCGTGCCTGTCCCGGCGGGCTTTGGGAAGCGGCCATCTTGTCAGACCGGCAGTCCACACCCTGCCCCACCGGGACATGCCCCCGCGTTGTGGCGGGCCGTTCTTCACGAGGCATTCAGCACGGACCACGCGGCACATACCCCTACCGTGCCGTGCCCGTGCGGGGGTACGTCCCCCGACACTGCCAGGTAACTCGCGTCTCGTGATTCTGCCTGAGGAAAGCTGCCAGCCACCAGAATAGTCCGGTGCCGGACAACCCAATAGCACCCCCGCTGCACCTATACGGTCCAACCCAGACGCGTAATCCCAAAGCTAAGTGTTCACGGCGGGCAGGAGTGTGGACTTTCCAGTCCGCAATAGGGGCGACGCTATGCCAACAAAGGTATCTCGGGTTTTTCCATGCCTCACATACATCGGATGGCCTAACGCGTGCCCTGCGGCGGGTCGCAGACGCGCCGTGGCGGGTAAGAAAACCCGCCCTCCTATACCCGGTGAACGCTTACCTTTTTTTACCCTACTCCGCCTGTCTATGGCACTCGCACGAGAGGTATGTATCCATTTCCATAATATCACGCTCGCAGGCACCCTTTTTCCACGCCTCCAAGATTCCCGCAAAGCACTCTCCGGGGATGTCCGTAGCCCAGTCTTTGAACTCGGTCTCAGACTCGTGTTCGAACTGGTAAATCCCCTTTAATACGCCCATGCAGTATTTCTTGGATGAGTCCGACAAGCCAGTTTTTTCGTATTTCTGAATCTTGTGCTCGTAAGGCTGGAGCACCTCCTCAACCATCTCCACGGCCATTTCTTCGGGCGTTGAATAGCCGTATTCTGTTCGTCCAGATCGATTCCACAGATCCTCGACATCGATGCACTCCAAGTCGAAGACCACCTCGGTCGCGACATCTTCGGGGGCAATACTTTGCAGCACCTTCTCGACCTTCGCCTCGATGCGCCGACGAAGATCGGCATCCGTAGCGCACAATGTCTTGAGGATTTGCAGGGCCTCCGCCCCCGAGATACTGTCCAGAATGTTTTTCATCCGTCGCATTTCTTCCAAGCCAGCGAAACTATTCACCCATCGCTTGCGTAGCGTTACTTCGACACTTGCTTCTTCCATCTTTTCCTTGCCCGTTTCTCGAAGGAGTCTGGGACGCTGGCAGGACGGTCCGCCGCGATTTCCTCAAAATCGCCGATGAAACTGTGCTTTCGTGAATGGTCTTTTCTAACCTCCTCGACCAAGGCCAGCCACACCTCTGGATGCCTGGCCTTCTCCCCGAGTTTCTTCGCGTCTCGAAGATTGGAGAGGGCATGGGTGTAGTACTTGCTCTTTCCGCTCTTGACAATCCGCATACCCAGCGCGGCATAGACCTTGGCCGCCACGAGGGGATGCTTCCGCTTCAATCCTTTAGCGGCCTTTTCCGTCACATAATGAGTGAGCGCTTCAAGGGTTGTGCGCTCGATAGAATCGAGATGCTCGGACAAAGCCTCCCACTCTTTGGTTTTAACACAAATTTCGATGAACTCAGACAATGAGTTTTGTCTGGCAGCCTCCATGGCCTTGGCGTGCCAATGCGCCCGCTCTTTTTTGGGCGCATACTTCAGCAAATCCGAATAGCCATATACCGAGGGGTGCTTTTCGAATTGCGTCCACACACTTTGCAGTGCCTCATCCGTGCGACCAACTTTTCTGAGGAGTTCCTGTTTCATGGATTCAAGAAGGCGACTTGATTCGTTCTTCCATTCACGCTCCTGGGCCAACGAAAATCCGCGCTCAACCCATTCCAGTGCATCGCCATACTTCCGATTTCCCTTGTAGAGGGCGGCAATCTTCTCACAGTCTCTGGGCGAAAGGGAGAAGCTTTCGCAGAGGGCAAGATAAGCGCGAAGATCCTTTCTTGCCAGATGGATGGCTTTGAGCGTTCGCGCAGACAAGACGGCTTCGGAAGGATAGTCAGGGAGCGGTTTCGATACCTCGTCCTTGAAGGGGGCGAGGGCCGTATCGAGTTGTTTTTGGAAATGGCCCTGGAACAGAATGAATCCTTCCTTGTTGAGAACTTTTGCTACCTCCTCTTCAACCTTGTAGCAAAAGCCATAGTCATCGTTTTCCATCCAATGGAGAACCTGCTGAACGGTCTCTGCGGCGGCACATCCCGCCTTTTGCCGGGCCTCAACCCATGAAATAAACAAGGACTCAAAAAAGTCACCAAGGCTTCCGCCGGAATCGTCTATTTCTTCGGCCTTCTCGTAACATCCCGCCAGGAACAACTCGTAGAGACTTACCGCTCGTTCGGATTCGCCCTCGGCGACCAAGGCATCGAGTTCCTTCTTGACACGATACAAATCGTCGGTAAACTCCCAGGAGCATTCGTAGGGCACGAAATGGCCCAGGTTGAGAACCCGCTCAATGGTCGCCGCCATGCGATCGTTTTTCTTTCGTCTTTTCATTTCTTCCGGTTCTTCCTTCGTGCGCGTCGGGCTGACTTACCTCGTTTTTTTCCTTTTGACCGGTGGACCGTGGTAGGTGGCGACGAAACCTGGCGGGTGCCCTCGCTTGGGCTGAGTGTGGCCATTCCAATCGGCACCTGGTCTTCGTCGAATATGTAAACCGCCTTCTCGCCGTTCCACGTTTTGAACAGGTCCGGCTTGCGATCATTTCCGTGATCCATGCCCAAAACACCTTTGTAGATAAAACCTGGCTCGGCTATGCCCACCTCAAGCAGTTCCTGATCAACGACCACGGCGGGGCATTTTATGCAGTAGTATCCTGCTGGTGCGTACATGACACGAGGTGCTATCTGTGTCGCGTAGATAAAACTCGCGTACTGCTGCTTCGTCTCTGAACCGCATCTCGGGCATCTGAAAGCATCGGCAGAATAGGTCATGTCATAGCCGTGTTCAACATATCCTGCGAATACGGGTATGTCGGTGACCTTGGCAGCATAGTGAAGAAATTCCGTCTTCTCATCCTCCCCCATTCCGTCCATGTTATGGGTAAGGATGATGGGAGCGTCCTCGTCATCGCTGACGCGCATGGGATTCGCCAGGACCGATGCACCATGCCTCTTGCCTCTTCCAGTAAAGTATCGGAATAATTTTCGCAGCATACTCAAAGAACCCTGAATCTGTTGTCGTTCAAGTTGTGTTTATTTTTGCATATCGAGGGAGACTGGCACCAGTGCTTGGCGTAGAGTGCTATGCGAATACCCCCGATTGACGCGGTGCCTCAAGTGCGGCGCTAAGGGGCATCAGGCAATGTCATCTGGTCATTGATGCTATAGCCAAGAGCACGGTATCCACGGATTCGCTTTGCGAGCATGCGTTTGAGCATAGGAACGTGCTGATCGGCATAGTCGTATACGCGAACTTCGTGTTTGTCGTTATGGAGCCGATGCAAGCGGCCTACATATTGCTGCAGCGTGCCACGCCAGGATATGGGCATGGCAAGAAAGAGGGTGTCCAGGCGGGCATCGTCAAAGCCCTCGCCAATATAGCGGCCCGTGGCGAGAATAACACGCGGCTCTTCATCGGGGACCGCAGCAAGCTGCGCCATGGCGGCACTTCGCTGTTTCTTGCCCATCCCACCACGCAGCACGATGACATGCTCAACCCGCTCACGGAGGGCCTCCTCAAATATTTTCAGGTGCTGGACCCGCTCCGTGAGAACGAGTGGACACCGGCCTTCGGACACACAGGAAACAATGTCATCAACAATCTGGGCATTCCGGGCGGCATCTTCGATGAGGGCAGCGTAGATCTCCTGAATGCTTAGCGCCTCCGCCGTAGTCTCAGGCATAAAGGCCGTATGACGCAGATATGCCTTGTGTTCGAAGGGGCGCTTCGCCGCCGCCGAACGGGCGTGAATTTTCTCTCGGATGGGGCCGCATTGCATGAAAATGATTGGATGGTGGCCGTCCTTTCGGATGGGCGTGGCCGTGAGTCCGAGCACATACTTGGCTTTCGCCTCACGCATGATGCGTTCAAATGAAAACGCCGATATATGATGACATTCATCAACAATCACCTGGCCGTAATTTGCGACGAGGTCGTTGACTTCCCCCTTCCTCTGCAGGCTCTGCATCATGCCTATGTCAATGCGTCCGGTGGCTCGTTTGCTTCCATCCCCGATTGTTCCGATGGCCCTCCTGTCAAGGCCCAGAAATGTAGCAAGTTGCTCACGCCATTGTTCCATCAGCGACGTGCGGTGAACGAGAATGAGTGTGTTTCTCTTCCGATGTCCGATTATCCATGCGCCAAGCACCGTCTTCCCAAAGCCCGTGGGCGCGGCGAGCACACCATCGTCGTACCCGGAAAGTTTCTTTGCCACTTTTTCCTGCTCTGTGTTGAGCTTCCCACAAAACTCCACTTCCACCGGCTGCCCCTTAGATCGCTTGTCTTGGATCTCAAGAGTAATTTCGTGTGAACCAAGAAATGCCCTCAAGTCGTCCAGGCATCCACGGGGCAGGGCCAGGTGACGCGGGAATTCTTCTGCACAGCTAACGATACGGGGCTTGCCGAATGTGGAAAGTCGCATGGCTTGGGCCGCGTAGAATTCTGGATTCTGAAATGCGGCCAAGCGGATTAGCCGGTTCATCAGGGCAGAAGGCAACCCCGCTTTATCTATGTATAGCTGATTGCTTCGAACGACCGTTATTCTCTCAGGCAAAGGACCTTGTAGCGGATCCACCGAACGCTTTCTTGATGGGGGAAGCGTCCATGGATCTTCCTCCGCGTGGTCGTCCGTCAAAGGCATGCGCACGCCGAGGAGCGCGCCGCTACGTGACGCTTGGTCTACGATTCTCTGGGTCGTATCCTCTGATACGCGTTCGATGTTTTCGAGTAACGCCCACTGGTCTTCGATTGGGCTAAGCGTGTCATCAAGGAAAAGGCTATTTCCCTTCTTTCGCGGGACCTGCTGGAGCGGCAGCGCAATGAGATTGCCAAAACCTCCTTTGGGCATGTTGTCCTGGGAGGGAAAGAAGCGATCATAGGAGTCGAAGCCAATATGATGGCGTTTCTCCATTGCTCGCGTGAGGAGGGCGCAGCCAAGTCTTCTGGCGAGTGCCGCAGGGACAGGTTCCTCGAAAAAGATCCATACATGCCCGCCCTTCCCCGAGCGGGAGCGCTCAAGGTAAGCAGGGATATCGGCATCTCCACATGTTTCAAGAAAGGCGGTGGAGTCTTCCTCCCAGTCCGCCTTGTCGAAGTCGGCAGCGAGAAACCAGCATGTTTCGTCTTTCAGAAGAGGGTAGAGTCCGATAGTCTTCTTCCCCACGAGATGGTCTCGGATGGCCTCATCGCTGATTGGGATGTACTTGCAATTTGTACATTTCGAACGGGGCTTGTTGCAGAGCAACGGATCCCACTCGTTTGCACACGCGGGCGAATACCCAGACCTCCCTGCCTTGCTTTCCCAGCGCACCGCGTAGACATCCTCTCGGCCACGAAAGAGCGAACGGAAAATATGTATCTTTCTTTCCGATGAGAGGGCGTCTGACGAACTGGCTCTTGGTTGCGTTTTGACCGGGGGCAACACTGGGGCCGTTGGAGGTGTATTAAACGTTGTTTCGCTTGTAGCCAAGGCTTTTTTGTCGGCTGTGGAAGATAAGGAAGCGGCCGTTCGGAGCGAAAATGATTCGAGCACACGTTTCAGGCGGGCATTCTCGGAGCGTAGACGGACGATTTCTTTCTCCGCTACGTCCAGTTTCCGTTGGAGTTCAATTGGTTTTTTCTCGTTGTCGGATCGCTTCGTGTTCATATCCTGTTTCGCCGAAGTCAATGCACTATCGAGCAGCGACTCTTGTTTCATCTATGATACCATCGTCTCAAACGCTGTTTTGAACGCTTGTAGTTGTGCTATTCCGTCCCCGCGCCCGACGGTGGGTAGGGCGGATGCCCAGCGGGCTCGGGTGAGGCGTTCGAGCAGCGGCTCCATGGTCAGCAGTATCTCCGAGTGCGCTACATCAGGGGTGAGCACCGAGGCGTGCAGCTCTTCGGTCAAACGCCAGACGGTCTCTGCGGTCGCTAGAAGGATCGGCCAGTTGATCCATTTCAACTTACCGGAATTACCCACAACCAATGTTACGCCTTCCGGCGCGAGGCGAAAGGTGCGTTCGCGGGCGCCTTTGGAGGACAGAACCAGACCGGAACAGGCCAGATCGGTCATGACATCGTGAATTGCTTTCTGCGAGTAATTGAGTTCACGGGCCACTTCTCGGGGATGGCCCGTGCTGTTCAGGGCAAGATAGGTCAAGACATCACTGCGTGTGTTTACGCCAATGAGGGCCCGCATTTTTAGAAATAGGGATGAAGTAGCGTCGGCAGGAAAAGGCCCGGAATAGCCTCGTGGTTCTAAAGGGTTTCTGGTAAACCCATGTTTAATAAATATCGCGTCGTTGTTCGTTGACTGGGGGAAAGGGCGACCATCTGGAAAGTAGAACAGAGGCTGCGATGTTTCCTTTGGCGTCTTTTGCTTTGCTAGCAACTTCCACTTCATCGGGGATTCACGCTGCGCCAGCCAGTCCGCGATGGTGCCCAGGACCTCTCCGCCGCCAAAGGCTTCCTTTCGCAAAATGTTCCGTAGCCGCTGAACATTCAGGAAACGTCCATTCTGCGCCAACCAATCCATTACCTCGTCAAAGAGGCGTTGGTCATAGCGGCCCAGAGAACATGTGAATAGCAGCAGTCCCTCGGGATCAATCGTATGGCGCAGCCTTACCCGCTCATGACCCGCCACCCCCAAGGCGGTCCATTCCCGCCACAGAAATCCCAAGAGCGTTTCCAAGTAGGCTTCTCTAAATTGTTTCAGCGACGTTTCCATATCCCAGTGACTCCAACAGACCCTTTAGCAGCATGAGGAATCCCGGTGACACATCATGCGTGAGGGTCCAGCGTGCGGCTTGCGTCAACTCTCCATCGGTCGGTTGTAGTGCTTCAAGATCGCTGATGTGGTAGCCACCGCGATCAACGGCCGCGTACAGTTTGAAATGAATCTGGTCGAGCCTGTCGATAAAATACACAGACAGATGGGTGCCGTATTCTTGGGCGTGGAGTCTCCCCTGGAACCCTTCCG
>JAJRPE010000345.1 GCA_024280935.1 Candidatus Hydrogenedentota bacterium | reverse complement strand
TTCTAACTTCTAACTTCTAACTTCTAACTTCTAACTTCTAACTTCTAACTTCTAACTTCTAACTTCTAACTTCTAACTTCTAACTTCTAACTTCTAACTTCTAACTTCTAACTTCTAACTTCTAACTTCTAACTTCAGCCTTCGCTCTTTTCGCCAATGGCGCACCTCAAACCACACGATGGCCAGAGGGATTCCATAGACGAGGAGCTTTCCCCACCAGGTGTAGGTAAAGCCTGTAAAATCACGACGGTTCCCGATGGGCCAGAAGACGGCCGACGCACGCCCGTAGAGATTGTCACGGGGTACCCAGCCGAATACCCGCCCGTCCACGCTGTTGGCGCTGTTATCGCCCAGCATGAGATAGTGGCCCTCGGGTACGATGTGGTATTCGTCCCCCGGTATACACCCGTATTTAGGCGGATACTGCGCCAGCATGCTGGCAAAGAATTGACGTTGTTCCGGATGGGGCGCTTTCTTGGCCTGGCGTTCGATATCATCGTAACTCCAGTAGCCGTGAAAGCGTTTCGGCTTCTTTCCGTGGCCCATTGCCGTCAGCAGATCCGTGGCTTCAAACGTGGGTAACGTGGGGCCAAAGGGCACCACTTCGCCATTAATATAGACATGGTTTCCCTTTATGTCCACCCGTTCGCCAGGAAGCCCCACAACCCGCTTAATCAGCCGGGGATGTTTGCTGCCGCCTTCCGGCGGCTTGAAGACCACGATGTCCCAGCGCTCGGGTTCGTACCAATTCCAGAGCCGGATGGTAGTGAAGGGAATGCGGGGTCCAAAGAGCCATTTATTGGTCAATACGCGGTCGCCCTTGAACATATTGGGCTCACCGTGGAGTGTGGGTTCCATGGAACCCGACGGGATGCTGTACTGATCGACGATACAGCCCTTGATGGTAAATATGATCAATATCAGGACGGTGATCTCGCGTGCCTGATGAAGCAGCATCGTGCGACGACTTGGGGTCGCCGTGTCGTTGGTTTTGGACGTTGTTCTTTTCGTTGGTTTGGCCATGTACTACGAATCTTCGCTGACTTTCAGGAGCGCCATGAAGGCTTCCTGCGGTACTTCGACCGAACCCACCTGCTTCATGCGTTTCTTCCCTGCTTTCTGCTTTTCAAGCAGCTTGCGTTTGCGTGTGATATCACCGCCGTAACACTTGGCGGTTACGTTTTTTCGCAGGGCCTTTACCGTTTCGCGGACGATGATCTTGCCCCCAATGGCGGCTTGAATCGCCACCTCAAATTGCTGGCGGGGGATGAGGGTCCGTAGTTTGGCCGCCAAGGCACGGCCTACGCCCACCGCGTTGTCCCGGTGTACGATGACGGAAAGGGCATCTACCGATTCGCCGTTGAGGAGGATATCGAGTTTCACCAGGTTGCCCGGGCGATAGTCGATTATTCGGTAATCCAGCGAACCATAACCCCGGGTATAAGACTTGAGTTTGTCGTAGAAATCGACCACGATTTCCGCCAGGGGAAGTTGATAGACCGCCATGCAGCGCCGTCCGTCAATGTAGTCCACCCGTACATGAACGCCGCGCTTTTTCTTGCACAAATCGATGACGACACTGAGATATTCCGTTGGCACCATGATATCGGCTTCGATGTAGGGTTCTTCACAGAGTTCAATCTCGGCCCTGTCGGGCATCTGTGAGGCCTTTTCGATGATGGTGCATTCGCCATCCGCCGTTGTGACGCGGTAGGCCACGTTGGGCATGGTGGAGACGAGGGTCAGGTCAAATTCTCGTTCCAAACGCTCTTGGATGATCTCCATGTGGAGCAGGCCGAGAAAGCCCAAGCGGAAACCCAGGCCGAGGGCGTCTGAACTGTCCGCTACATATTCGAAGGAAGCATCGTTAAGGCTGAGCTTTTCCAGGGCATCGCGGAGCTCGCCGAAATCGGTGGCGCTGGCGGGGTACATCCCGCAGAAGACCACGGGCTTGACCTCTTCGTAGCCTTCGAGCGGCTCGGGAGCGGGGTGGAGCGCATCGGTGACGGTATCGCCGACTTTGGTATCCTGGAGGGTCTTGATGCTGCAAATCATGTAGCCCACTTCGCCACATTCGAGGGCCGGGAGGGGATTGGGGCCGGGGGTGAAGCAGCCCACTTCCGTCACATCATACTTGATGCCCGCCGACATGAGCAGGATCTTTTGTCCTTTCTTGAGGCGGCCATCCGTTATGCGAAGGTGGATTACCACGCCCCGATAGGTGTCGTAGGCCGCATCGAATATGAGGGCGCGCAGCGGCGCGTCGGGGTTGCCTGCGGGCGGCGGCATCTTGCGGACTACGGCCTCCAGAACATCTTCGGTTCCAAGACCTGATTTGGCACTGGCCAGTACGGCTTCGTCGGGATCCAGCCCGATGACATCCCGGATTTGGTCGCGTGCGTTGTCGATGTCTGCGCTGGGCAGGTCAATCTTGTTGATGACCGGGATGATCTCCAGATCCTGATCCACGGCCTTGTAGGCATTGGCCAGGGTTTGGGCCTCCACGCCCTGGGCCGCGTCGACGAGAAGGAGGGCCCCTTCACAGGCGGCGAGGCTCCGGGAGACTTCATAGGCGAAGTCCACGTGGCCCGGCGTGTCGATGAGGTGGAGGGTGTAGGTTTCTCCGTCCTGGGCCGTGTATTCCATGCGCACGGCGACCGACTTGATGGTGATGCCCCGCTCCCGCTCGATATCCATGGTATCCAGGGTCTGGGCCTTGAGATCGCGCTCATCCACCGTGCTGGTGAATTGGAGAAGCCGGTCCGCCAGCGTCGATTTGCCGTGGTCGATATGGGCGATTATGCAAAAGTTGCGAATGTGTGATAGAGGGGCCATTGAGTACTTCTTTTGTGCAGGAGCCAGGCTCCTGGTGAACGTGTTGATCGGACCGATCTCGAATACGCTGTGCCGTTAGCTGCCAAACATATCGTGCAAGACCCGCAGGCTCCGGTAGTCGGTTTCCGTCTGCCGGATCATATAGGCGCGGACCATGCGGAACAGGGCATCGACATGCTCCACTTCGGGGCATTGGTCCGTTGCGCTGAAGAGTGCTTTCAGCGCGTCCAACTGCGACCATCCGCAGCGCCGTTCAATGGTGCACTGGCCGCATACAGCACCACCATCTAAATCGAAACCCGGATTATGACCTATTTCGCCTCCGCATTGCACACAATGGTCCAATTCCGGGGCAAAACCGGCGGCTGCCAGAAGGCGGGCAAGTTGCCAGGCGCAGTGGAGCCTTGCCGAACCCTTCCACTGTTCCAAACGCCCTAAGCCGTGCAAGAGAGTTCGGTAGAAGGCCCTGGACGGCTCATTGTCATGGGCGGTCCGGCTGGCCAGTTCCAGAGGGACCGCACCGAAGCTGCATCGTTCCAAGTCTCGTTTGATACCCGGAAAAGGGTGGAGGAGACTGGCCTCGGCCAGCGTGTGAACGCCCCGTCCTTCTTTCCAGTAATAGATCAACTCGACATGATTGAAGGTGTCGAGTATGGCGGCCAGCGGACTGTTTTTTCGACGTGCTCCCTTGGCGATACAGGTGAGGCGACCGCGCTCTGGTGACAGGAACGTGATAATCCGGCTGGTTTCACTATAGTCGACGCCCCGGAGCACCAAGGCCTCCGTTTTTTCCTGTGGCACGGTTGAATCCTTGTGGAAGAAATGGAAAAAAGACGGGTGACGGAAGGGTCGGAGACGGCTGGATCGTAGCACCCGCGACGTTTCTGGCACAAATTGCCCGGTGCCAAGAGACAAAAAAGTTCCCGCCGCGTTGTTGTAACGCGGCGGGATGCATATTTAGGTTGAATAGTATGCGCTAAGGGCTTAGAACCAGTTTTGGTTGTTCAGCGCGGCGAACACGAAGTTGACGGGCCATGCGCCCGGGAACTTGATGAAACCAACGTGCCCATCCGCATAGAGGACATTAGATCCGCCGGGAATGTGGTTGAATTCATCCGGGAGTATGTCGACTGCATCGGCCATTAACCAGATGTCGCTTTGTGCTTTCGCGGAAGCTGCGGGATTGTTTATGTCGGTGATCAGGAAGCGTTCTATGCCTTCTCTATGCCGCAACAGCGTCACCCCGAAACCGGTGTCGACATCTCTGTCGCGCGCACCAGGAGTGGTTCCGTTGTTATCGGACATGGCCGCAGAAATGGCTCCTAAACCAGCGGCAATGGGCAGCCAGGGAGTGGGGGCGATAACACCCAATGCGGCACCGGCACCCGTTCCATCGTGGGGGATGCCGACGAAACTCAAGTCTGGCTGGTCCGTAACTCCGCTAACAGTCGTATTCCACGCAACATAGATGTAGTCGCTTGACGAGGTGTCGATTTCACACGCGTAGAAATCGGTGTTAGGAACACCCGATGTAAGCACGGAAACCGGAATGTCGGCGGCCACATTGTATTGATTGCTGATGATGACCGAAGCCAAGTTGTCGGCTTCATCGAACTGGGTCGGGAGATCCTTATCTCCGGGTGCCGAGGGGCACACCAGGATATGCACATCGGTCAGGTACTCGGGATAGATCTCAATCCCGTCGGGCACGAAGTCGGCCGAGATGGAGGCACCCACAGTGCCCTGATCCTGACAACCCATCAGTTTGGCTCCGGGAAACAATTCTCCTTTTGATTCGTTGGCGTACATTTTGAATACAATGCCCATTTGCTTCAGATTGTTCTGGCAGCTTGAGCGGCGGGCGGCCTCGCGGGCGCGGGCCAGGGCGGGCAGCAGAATGGCGGCAAGAATGCCAATGATGGCGATAACCACCAGTAACTCGATCAGGGTAAAACCTTTACGTTTCATATTTTGTACTTCCTTTGTTTTGATTTCGTTTGTATCGAAGATTATTTGTGCTCTTGGCTTAGGTTAACTCGGATACGAGCATGCCCAACGGTAAGCCACTACGTACCTCCCTCCTTGTTTCAACGCAGACATGCTCCGCTACTACGTGTGATAATATCAATCACCGTGGTCAGAATACTCCGATTTGAATAGAAAAGGCAACAAGTTTATTGGAAATTAGAGTGATTTATGTCCCATTTTGGGAAAAAGAAAGCGCTGGCAGACCCTTCTATTGTTGGGGTTCATATGAATGCCTTTGGGCTTGTTTCGGGGCTATCCCATGCCCATCACAGGGTTCTTGCACACGGCGATATCTCCCAGTTCCTTTCAAACAGGGTGCTTACAAGGCCACGACCGCACCCCGGCTCTGACGAAGCGGCAATGAGAAAATTCGGTGGCGAGAGTCATCGATGGCGTATCGGAATTTCACCTAGATTGCGAAAAACGAAATACTTCCCTATCAAAGCTCAGCGTTCAGATATTTCCTCCGCCACCATACGCCCGTATGGCTCAACAACATCCCCAACAAGACCACGGACAAGCCATCGGTGGTAAAACGATAGCGGGCCGTCTCCAGATAGTCGAAGGTACAGCCTAGGGCGGCCACCATGAAGATGTTAAAGCCCAGGAAGAGCAGCAAGCCGCGCTGCGCGTTCGTGAGGCCCTGGTGTCCAGGTCGCAGGGCGCGGTAGACCCCATAAAGCAACACGAGGGGCAGGCCCAGCAGGAGGAAGACGTAGGGCGGCGTGTTGGTTTTTTCGACCATTCGGCTGTGCTCGGAAAGGTCGAATGGAACTTTGCCGTAGATTACGTGGTCGTAGAAGGCGATCAGGGGCCGGATGTGCTGCTGGTTGCCGGGGGAGATGGGGAGGGCGCTGCTGGACTTGAAGTAGCGGTACCACGACTGAATCGTGGAAATAATGAAGTGTTTGGGTTGATGGAGCAGCACGTATTTCGCGTCCGCGCCATAGACGTTGCAATTGGCGATGTAGCCGTAGTGGTTGTAGTTTACTGCGTCGTTCTTCTTGTGGGTCCGGGAGAGGACGCGGATCTTCTTGAAGCGCTCGGGCACCACCTTGTATTCAAAGGGATAGGCGTCGAGGGAGGCCCAGCGGTTGACCAGGGAAAGCTCGGAGATTTTCCCCTCCTCCACCAGCTTGTTTTTCTCGTCCCAGGGCATGTTCCCCGCCGTCATGATCCAGAGGTTCTTTTCCGTGAAGGAACAAACATTGAATTCACCAAAAAGGGCGTAATTCTTGAAGTAGAAGCCGAAAAGCACGATAAAAGGCACGAAAGCGACCGCCGCAATCTGGCGACGATAGCCCCTTCCCCAGGCGAAGAGTACGCCAAAAAGCAAGATGTAGTAGCCCAGGTGGAACATGCTGCGCATCCCGCAGAGCAGGAAGATAGCCACGAAAAATCCCGCCAGCGGCAGCCAGCGGCGCTTTTCCAAGTAGCACACCAGGCACAAGGCCGCGATGCTAAGCAGCGCCGCCACGGGCATGGTGTACATGAGAAATTGTTCCCACAGGATGAAGGACGGACTCGCCATGAACACGGTGCTGAGGGTGGCGGCCAGGCGCGACCCTACCCCGAGCTTGGTCTGGAGAACGAAGGTGTTCAGATAGAGGCACAGGCCGCAGGCAACGTAAATCGCGTAGAAAAGCCACGGGCTTTCGGGCGTGACCTTCAACACCAGCCCCACGAAGAGATTAAACAGCGGCGGCTGGATGTGGAGATACCATACACTCTCCAACAACCGGGTCTTCAGCAGCACCGGGTCAATGAAGTGCATGACCTCGATAAGGGTCCGGTCGTTGAAGCGCACGCCCACAAAGAAATAGAGGGCGTGGACCAGGAGGAAGCACCCTGTCAGGCCGAGGAGCCAGCGGAGAAAATTGGGCTGTTGGGTGTTGGATTGCATAGGAAAGAGTGTCGCAGAACGCCAGGGGCCATGCAAGCGCGCAAGACGTCTAGCAATTGAAAAACATGTGGAACATGTGTAGCATGCGGCCAGAGGCTGGTGGGGCTAAGTGATTGTTATCGCTGTACGTTATCGCAGATTCAATCAAGTGTGCTCATAGTCTGAGGTGAGCTTTGCCCACAATCCAATATTTACCAAAGATGACCTTCAAGGGTGCCACCCTCACGCGGAGGAGCGAAGCGGGGGAGCTTGCGGGTGCGAGCCACCAGGACGGACTCAATACAGAAGAGAAATGTCGGAGCGCGTTCCCAGGCCAAGCGACAACGCAAGAGGGATTTCGCGAACCCGCACCCGCAAACTTAGCCGGGAACCGGCTGCGTGTGAGGGTGGCACCCTTGACGCTTCCTTCGCAGGCCCTGAGTACCGTCAAAAACTCTAGAGTTGATCACAACAATAAATGTATTCTTAACCGTGTCAACACAACAACTTATGGACATGGCCGCATGAAACTTCTTGTTTTTTTATTGGCCTAAGGCACTAATCCTGCCCCCGCCACAATGAACCTGTGGCCTCCACAGGTAGCCGCCTATGGGGGAATCCAGGAAGGTATATATATGCGCATCATCCTATTCTGCTGGCTCGGATTTTGTCTCGCCGCGCTGGCCCAGGAAGCGCCGCTCAGTCCGGGCGAGTCCGAGTGGAAATTTGTCGACGTGTTGGCTGCGCCCATGGCATGGCATCCGCACTGGACACGCACCACGAAGACCGACCGCGAAGTGAGCCTCCATGGAGGCATCCAGGTGGAGGCGCGTTTTCCCGACACGGACAGCGTCCTCGAAACCGCCTACGACGATCTCGACAACTTCTTCACGGCGGTTGGCGTGCCGACAGACGGCCCCTTTCGGATTGTCACGGAACGGATTCCCACGCCCGAGTTCGAAGCGTTCAACCTTGTGGTCTCGGAAAACGAATGCCGCATCCAGGCGAATGACGCGGAAGGCATACGCCGGGGCATCTTCTTTCTGGAAGATGAACTGCTGCGCGCCGACGGCCCGTTCTTGACCATGGGGGAGACCCAGCGCTCGCCCTTCATCGAAACGCGGATTTCGCGATGTTTCTTTGGCCCCATTAAACGCCCTCCCATGAACCGCGACGAACTGCTCGACGACGTGGACTACTATCCGAACGAATACCTCAACCGGCTGGCCCACGATGGCGTGAACGCCCTATGGATGACCATCGAGTTTAAGGACCTGTGTAAGACGTCGCTGCTGGACGCGGCCAGCCCGGACCGAGAGCGGCGATTGGAGAAGCTCCGCAAGACCGTGGCGAAATGTCGGCGCTACGGCATTGACGTTCTTCTCTTCACCATCGAGCCCTACTTCATGACGGCCGGCAATCCCCTCTTGCTGGCGCACCCGGAACTCGGCGGGGCCACGTATGCCCAATCCGCCAGGTATTTTTGCCCCTTCTCCGATGCGTCCCAGACCTACCTTCGCGAAGCGCTCCACAGTATCTTCTCCGAGGTCCCCGAATTGGGTGGACTCATCAACATCAGCTACGGTGAAGCGCCGACCACGTGTCTAAGCTCGGCCGACGCCGATTGGCGCATCGACTGCCCGACCTGCACCAACAAAGAACCCTGGGAAATTCATAGCGCGGCGCTGTCGGCCATGGAACGAGGCATGCACGAGGCTGCCCCGGACGCCAAACTCATCTCCTGGCTCTATGCCGCCGAAAACCGCCCCGGCGTCGGCTTCGAGCCGCTTATTGAGATTGCCCGCCACACGCCGCCCGGTGTTATCGTCCAGTACAATTTTGAGTCCGGCGGCAGCAAACTCCAACTCGGCAAAGAGCGGCGCGCAAGCGACTATTGGCTCTCCTATATCGGCCCCAGCGACGCCTTCAAGATTATCGCGGACGCCGCAAGGGACGAGGCAGTCGGTATGTCCGCCAAGATTCAGGCCTGCAATTCCCACGAGGTCGCTTCGATTCCGTACATTCCCGTGCCCGGTCAACTCTTCGGGAAATACCGCGCCATGCGCGAGCTCGGCGTCACGACCGTCATGCAATGCTGGTACTTCGGCAACCTGCCCTCCATGATGAACCGGGCCGCCGCCAGCGCCTTGCCCTTCGCCCCGGAAGACATGACCAAGGACGAGTTCCTGGAGAGTCTCGCGCGCCGTGATTGGGCGGCGGTCGACGTCCCTCGGGTCGTGGAGGCATGGCGCCTCTTTGCCAAGGCCTACGACAACTATCCCCTGACCAACGCCTTTCAGTTCTACGGCCCCACAACGGGCGGCCTCGTATGGCCCCTCCACCTGAAACCCGTCCAGCTCCCCCTCGGGCCGACGTGGCGGGTCGACTACCCCATTTCCGGCGACCGCATCGGCGAGTGCTTCTCCGGAACACACACCTATCCCGAAGTGCTCGAACTTTGCGGGGCCCTGTCCGACATGTGGAATCGCGGGGTCGAGTTACTAGACGGTAAGCGTCCGGTGAAGTACATCTTCCTATTTTCGCTTCTTCTTGTCAAGCTATTCCTTTCAGCTTTGGAAAGGAGCGTGTTTATGTCGAGCAAAAATAGGGTTCGGGGGCGTAATCTAGCGACGGAGGCGTTGTGGCGG
>JAJRPE010000344.1 GCA_024280935.1 Candidatus Hydrogenedentota bacterium | reverse complement strand
TGTCCATATGACCTCCTTTCAGGCACAAAGGAAGTCACTATAGCCATACCCTCGGTTGACAACACCACCCGCCCCAGTCCACGATGTATTGGCACCAAATTCAGTCCACGATGTCCTGGCACTTGTCATGTAAGGCACTAAAGACGGAACGCTATGGGTCGAAGCGCACCACCAAAACGTCCGTGGCTGTACCGGCGTGGGCGTGATAGGCGGCGGTTTTTCTCGCAAACGACAGGACAGCCACGCCCCTCAAAGGAGCATTCACCAAGGATAGCGAACTCCATAGGATTACGCGACCACCATTTCACATCGTTGCCGTGGGCGCGTCAGTCCCTGAGGCCCCGAACACCTTCTTCGCGCCGGTTCAAAGAAGCTCGACCGTGTCTCTTAGCGCCGACCCTTGTCATCGAGGTTGGCCTTCATTTCTTCGGCGGTTGGCGTGGTTGAGGGAACGCCGCCTTTGGGGACTTCCAAGCCAGCGGTCCACACGATGGCGTTTAATACCAGGGTACGGAAATCGTCATTCTTCCAGTTGCGGTGAAAATGGGCGCCCGTGAAGCCGAAGCTGCGTCCGCCGCCGGGCCGTTCGTAGGCCCAGGCCATGTGCTGCTCCTCGCCATTGGCAATGGCCTTGCGCACTGCGGGATTGCCGTGGTGGGGGCCATCGGGACGGGAAAGGGTGGAATCAGGGGGCAGTGCCGTAAGGATGGGTGTTACATCCTTCATGCCATCCACGAAGCGCATGTGGTAGTACCACTCGTCGTTAATTTCAAAGGACGACACATTGGTGGTGATGGCATGTTCGGGCAATTTCGTGTAGTTCGCGTCCCAGTGCGGGTTGACGGACCAGTCGGGCTCAAAATAGCCACCGAGCCATTCGAGAAATTTGTCGCCGCATTCGCCCTTGGTCGTTTCCACCGCGTAGTGGATACATGCCAATCCGACGCCCTTGTCGATGAGTCCCTGGAAAAATTCCAGATTCTCGTTAAGCACATGGCCCTTGCCACCATCGCAATAAATCACGACAGAAGACGCGCCCTCGAAGATACTGTTGTCTTCCGGCCAGCCATAGTGGGTTACGACCGCCTCTACGTTGGGCATATTCTCATTGAGTATCCTGGCCAGCAACATGCACCCGGCACGGTGCTCGTGATCGCCCGGCGCGTGGCTTGGCTTTCCGGCGACAAAGACAATCTTCGTTTTTTCCGCCGCATCGACCTTGGAATATCCCAATGCCAACAGGCTCAGGGCTGCCAGTGCAATCATGACATAACGCATATCGGTCTCCTTGTAACGAATGGCAAAAGCCATCGGTGTGTCCGTAAAATTGCTTGGGTTACTGTAGACCCTTGGCTGCCACTTGTTCAAGGTAACGCTCGATACCTGTCGATAAAAAAACACCTCAAGGGTGCTACCCTCACACGAAGCCGGTTTCCGGCTAAGTTTGCGGGTGCGGGTTCATGGAAACACTCTGACACCATCACTTGGACTGGGAAGGTCTGTCGGCAATGTCATCCAGTCTTTCTTATTGGCGGGATACTTGTCCTGATGATCTGCACCCGCAAGCTCCTCCGCTTCGCTCCCCCGTGTGAGGGTGGCACCCGTGAAGGTTTCTTCCATGAATCTTCACGGTACCGAATACAACCCACCCCCAACCCCGCCAAGGAGGGGAGCTTTTGGATGCCTAATTGGACCAGACATTTTCTTGCGGGCTATCCCCACGGGGCGCTATGCTAGCGACTCGCAGTGAACGTACCTCCTTCTACCCCAAACAGGATCCAATCATCATGCATCATCACTCTCTCCGCCCCGTGACAACGCTGGCGCTCGTCGCCCTTTTTGTACCCTTGGCCGCTCTCGCACAGGATGAAGCCACGACGACAGCGGTCGCCGAAGCCGCAACGGGCATCGTCCCCCTGCTCATGCGGTGGCTCCACGTTTTTGGCGCGATTTTCCTGTTGGGCGGGGCCTTTTATCTGCGGACGGTGCTCATGCCTGCCGCCGCCGAGAATCTGGAGGGAGAATCCGCCCAGAAATTACGCCAGGGCGTTATGGCCCGCTGGCGAAAAATCCTCCCCATCCTCATGTTGGTGCTCATTGTCAGCGGATTCTACAACTACCTGGCGGTAACCCGTTTCGCCCATGAGGGCCAGGGGCAGTACCATATGCTCTTCGGCATTAAGTTCCTCCTGGCCTTTGCCGTGTTCATGCTGGCCTCCATGCTCTCAGGCAAGAAGGCCATCGCACAGAAGCTGCAACAAAATGCGGGCCTCTGGCTGGGCATCACCATCGCCATGGGTGTGGCCATCGTGATGATCGCTGGCTATATGAAGCTGATGTAGGTGACCGGGCCACAACCAAGATCTATGGTCCTTGTCACCCCTCACCATAGAATATTCTGGTTACTTGTGGCAGTCTTGGCACCAAAGGGTACCCATCATGCGTAAAACAACACTTGCCATAGCCACCTTGGTTTTACTCCTCGCACCGGTGTCGGCCTTCGCCGATTTTTCCATCAGCACCTTTCAGGCGGACGTGACCCCATCGCTGGGCATGCCACTCTGTGGCGGCGATGTGGCACCCGTCGTGTCAATAACGGATCCCTTGACCGCACGGGGCATCGTTTTCTTTCCAGAAGGCGAGCAGCCAGTTGTCCTGTGCGCGGTGGACTGGGTCATCATCGCCAATGAGGGACACACCGCCTGGCGCGAAGCCCTCGCCAAAGCGGCCCAGACGGACATAGGCCGGGTCACGGTTCATGTACTCCACCAACATGACGCGCCCTTCTTGGATTTTACCCTCGAAGAAATGCTGGACAAGCAGGGCTTGGGCGGGACAACGGTTGACGTGGATTTCGCCCGCAAAGCCATCCGGGATACGGCAGCGGCCCTTTCCGCCGCCCTGCCCCAAAAAAAGGTGGTGACTCACGTGGCTTCGGGTGAGGGCATCGTGGAAAAGGTAGCGTCAAACCGACGAATCCTTGACGAGAATGGAAAGGTTCGCACGGTGCGCTGGACCGCCACAACGGATCCGGCTGTGCGTGCGGAACCGGTGGGCACGATTGATCCCTTCTGCAAGTCCGTGAGTTTCTGGAATGGCGACCGCACGTTGGCGGTCCTGACCTACTATGCCACGCACCCCCAGAGCCATTACGGAAAAGGCCACGTCTCTGCCGATTTTGTCGGGATGGCACGGAGTGCCCGGGAAGAGGCCCTTCCAGGTGTGCCGCACATCCACTTTAATGGCGCGGGCGGCAATCTGGGTGCTGGAAAATGGAACGATGGTTCCCCGGAAAACCGGCCCGTCTTGGCAAAACGACTCGAAGCCGGGATGCGCCGCGCTTGGGAAGGTGCAAAGAAAGTCCCCGTGGACGGAACGACGCTACAGTGGGATGTAAAAACCCTTGTCCTGCCCGGTCGTGATGATTTGAGCCGTGCTCATGAAGAATCCGTACTGGCCGCCAAGGAAGCAGGGCGAAGTCCACGGATGCTGGCCGCCATTGCCTTGGCGTGGATGGACCGTAACAACGAAGAAACACCGATTGAAATAAGCCGGTTGAAAATAGGCGGGATCCAGCTACTCCATCTGCCGGGAGAACTCTTTGTGGAGTATCAGCTTGCCGCCCAGGATATGGCCCCCGATAACATGGTCTGCGTCGCGGCCTATGGCGACGGTGGTCCGGGTTATATCGGCACGGAAGTGTCCTACGGGGAAGGTGGGTATGAAACCCGCATCTACGTGGCCCAATGCGGCGGAAAGGTGGAGCAGGTGTTGTTGAAGGGTATTCGCGATCTGGTCGAGTAGGCGTGGGACGTGGCAGCGGCGAACGGAGCCAACCCGTGCAAGAAAGTGGCACAGGCGTCCCGCCTGTGTAAATCACAGCCGAGACGGCTGTGCCACATTCCCTCGTAGCCCGCTACACGAACAATTTACCCCGCCCGCGACCGTTCTGGAATGAGGAGCACGTCGCGGGCGGGGCATTTTTCAGGTGAATCTCTGGCGGGGCTACCTGCCTTTGGCGCCAAAGGCGCCGCTCAAGAGCGTGACAAAAGCGGTCAGCCAGACCTGAAGAAAAATGGCTCCGAAGGCATCACTCGCCTTGGCAACGGAAATAGGACGTACATGTCTCATGGGGTATCCTCCTTGATGTGTTTGTGTGCCGTGGCTCCTGGTGAACCATCATGCCCACAAGACGCATCTTGCCAAGCCATTATTCATTTATTCTGATTCAGCGCCAGACCGCCCGAATGACTTTGGGCACATCCGCATTGTCCACGAAGGGTCCACGCTGTGGGTCATTGCCCTTAACAAGCCCCAGGAACTTCTCCGCGCCATTGCCTTTGGCAAAGAGGGGAACGGGCTGGTTCGTGTGCCCCTTGCTATGCCATTCAAATCCGGGCACCTTGCCTTTGCCTTTGTTTTCGAGGCGACGAAACTCGGGGTCGGAGCCGGGACCACAGAGGTAGCCTGTCTCATGATCCGACGTGATGATGAGCAGGGTATCCTCCCAACTGCTGTGCTCCTCCACCCAGGCCACGACTGCCGCGATGGCGAGATCGAAGTCATGCTGCTCTTCGATGAGTCTCCCGAAAGCATTCCCATGGCCCGCCCAATCAATCGCGCCGCCCTCCGCCATGAGAAAAAATCCCTTGGGGTTCCGGGAAAGCACGTTGAGCGCGCCGTTCATAAGGAGTGCCATGTCGGGCAGATTCGGCGTGGCTGGCACCGCGTAGGGCGCGGCCTTCTTGTTGCCGCCCCGGTTCAATTGCAGGGTGGTTGCGACCGGGAGCACACCGAGGATTCGGTCGCCCTCCTGTGTGCCTTTCGCGAGGGCTTCGAAACCCGCCAGGCTATCCACCAGACGCCAGGGGTCGGCCTCACCATCACCATCGGCATCACCGCCCGCCTTGCCTTCACTGATTGTTCGCCAGAGCTCCTCGCCGCCAAGCCGGTCATAGCTGCCCTCCGTCTTATAGGGTTTATCCCCCAAGCCACCGACCTGTTTGTTGTCATCGTCGTACCAGGGATGGCCCGCGCCAATCAGCAGATCCAGCGTGCCGTTGACAATCATGTTCTGCGCAATTTTCTCCACATTGTTGCGGGACTTCGCATGGGTGGCAAAGGCCGCAGGGGTCGCATGGCTCAGGTAGACCGTGGTGAGCACCCCCGTCGCCTTTCCCATGGCCTCGGCGTCTTCATAGAGGTGGCGCAGGTCATTGCCATCGGGATCCTGACCGATTCGCTTGTTCAGGGTCTTTACCCCCGAAGACATGGTCGTGGCCGCTGCGGCAGAGTCTGTGGACCCCTTCTTTATATAGTTGAAATCCTTCGCCGCCGCTTCAGGATCATATCCGTCGCCACTGGCGGACCACGTTGTCATGGCCAGTGGCTGGAACGCCCAATAGGGCTGGCCGTCGGGCTTACCATGAAAGTAAAGGCCTGCTGCCTCGACCTGGGCAAAGCCCATGCCGTCACCCACCATGAGGATGATATTCTTTGGGCCGACTTTTTCTGCGGCCCAAGCACCCGTGACACCCCAAAAAACTGCCATCGCGATAAAAAGACACTGCTTGTTGCGCATTGAGTATTCCTTTGTATATTGATCTTCGACGACATGAAAAAATGACGGGCGCGTTCACGAATAGCACGGGCAAGCCCGGTAGGCTTGACCGTGGCACCCGTGTCGTATAATTCCGGGTAACCGTTCACAGGGCCAACAAGGCTCCCCTCCTCGGAGGGGCTGGGGGTGGGTTAATTCTAACCCGCGCCGCACGCTAACCCACCCCTAACCCCTCCAAGGAGGGGAACAAAAGGCGTTAGCTTCGCCAACAACAACG
>JAJRPE010000343.1 GCA_024280935.1 Candidatus Hydrogenedentota bacterium | reverse complement strand
TTGTCCAAGAGGGTTTGGTTGTGGATATCGTTGGGGAGTAGATCGGGTATGTCACTCATGCGGGGGATCCTCGCTAGATTATAACTGTACTGTCGGGTGCCACGGCCCAGCAGAGCTTGCCCGTGTTTCAACACGCAATCTTTCTTTGGCGCACTCAAGGTCTGCAAACGAAGCGTCAAGGGTGCCACCCTCACACGAAGCCGGTTCCCGGCTAAGTTTGCGGGTGTGGGTTCGCGGAAATTCTCTTGATTCATCATATAGACTAAGAACGCATGCGGACATACCCAAGCAGCCTTTCTTGCTGACGTGACGTTTTGCTCCGAGGATTTGCACCCGTAAACTCCCCCGCTTCGCTCCTCCGTGTACGGGTGGCACCCTTGGGACTCATTTTATAGCGCTCACGAATCCTCATCCACCACTGCCTCGTTAAAGGCCCGCTTTGCTGTTCGCGTGACGAACCACACCACGAGGATTGTAGCGACCAGCCCTAGTGCCAGCACAAAATATTCTTGGGGCGTTTTTTCGCGGGTGCCGCCCGTTGCAGCGGCGAGACTCTGGGCCGTGGCCCCAAGGTAGACGTAGAGCAATGCGCCGGGAATCATGCCGATCCAGGAGGCCAGAAAATAGTCGCGGAGACTCACTTTGGTCAGGCCCAGGGCATAGTTGAGGAGGTTGAAGGGAAAGGCCGGTGAAAGGCGGACGAGAAAGACCATCTTGAATCCGTTTTTCGCAATGGCCTCGTCCAGGGCGCGGAACTTCGGGTTGCCTTCGATGCGCGCGGCGGCCACGTCGCGGAGTACGGTGCGCCCGAGCACAAAGGCGGCTGTCGCGCCCAGGGTGGCCCCCGTGGATGCCGCCAGCCCGCCGCCGAGGAGTGCCATGGCGAGGTTGTCGGGCCACAGGGTCGCGCCAATGAAACCCGCGCCCAGGGTGAGTATGGAACCGGGCAGCATAAGGACGCACGCCACGATATAAAACAGCGCGAGCAGGATAAGGCCACCGACACCAAAGCCTCGGAGGAGTTCCAGAAATTGAAGGAACCAGATTTTGACGGGAAGCACCAGGGGGGCGGACAGAAGCGCGGCGACCAAAATGGCGGCCACGATGAGACGGGGTGTTGCGCTCTTGTTGGCGGGTGAGACTTCCTTTTTCAAGCGCGATGCTCCTGTCGTCGTCGGTCTGATTGGTGAATTCGATGGACGATATATAGTACGCGTTTTCGGCACGGACAACGAAAGCCGACAAAAAAGACCGGCGGGTGCCACGGGTAGGCCCGGTAGGGTTTACCCGTGCAGATGCGCTGTCTTTGTTTTTGGGTCACCTCTCTCGGCGGCAGGAATTACACGGGTAAGCCCTGAGAGGCCTACCCGTGGCACCCGAAGTTTCCCCTGATGTAAAAAGTAGTACGGGTAATAGACGGCTTGTCCAGCGCCGCAATTTCGGTGAAAACCCCCAAAGTATCGTCTCTACTCATTTGGAATAGAACCGGAACCAAAGGCGCCGCTGCTCGGCCCGCCGCCAGCAACTGCGGTGCGCTCGTTCTGCGTATTCAGCACCCAATCATATTCATTGAATGCCACCTCCGCCTCACCTGCGTTGGCCCGTTTCAGGGCATCACGGAGTGCCTCGTCGTCCACCCGTTTTGACAGCCACATCAGGTAGCCGCCGTGGTTGTCCCAATCTCCGCCATACCACGAAAGAATTCGGCTGAGCCGTATCGTATTGGCGGCGGCATCGTAAGCAACGTGTTTTGGGCTGTTGGCGAAGATGCCCGCCTGGTCTTCCAACTGGGCATCAATTCGCTTGCCCACGTAGGCCTCGGCCCTGATGGAGGGGCAGCTTATGGCCGCGCAGACCAGTGCCACGTGGATGCGTGGTTCATCAAAGTCTTTGCGTATTTTTCCATGCTCAATGTCATTGAGGCTCACAGTCTGGTTGGCAAAAATATGCTCCTTGAGATCGAAGAAGCCCTTGCCCGATTCCGAATAGTCGTTTACGGACGCACGAATCTTGTGGGTAATTACGCCGTTGATGACGAAGGCGTTGTAGGCGTTGCAGAACAAGGCCAGCCGCTCCTGTTCGTTGGCGAGCTTGTCGGGCTGGGCGGCACCAAGCTCTTCGAGGTAGGTACGAAAGAGGTAGTCCCGTTCCATGGCATCGTAATCGATGAGACCATTTTCGACATAGGCCTTGAGCAGATAGTCCCAAAGGGCGTGGTCTACCCCCGAGGCATCAAGGACGGGTTCCGGCTTGGTGGTGGGGCCGATGGTGTCGAAGGCCCGCGCCGCCACAAAAAACGGCACGATAAAGGAGACAACGGCGACCCAGAAGAAGGGGCCGTAATAGGATTTTTGTTTGTCTGGTTTGGTCATGGGGTAAACTCCTCGGTCATGCTTCATTGTATTCTCTGGCGCTCGTTTCTCATGCCGCCCTCTTTTTTCCTCGTTCCCACGCTCCGCTTGGGAATGCGTGTTACCAAGTGTTTCCCAATAGCCCGCGTAGCGGGTGACAGATTAAAGCCTGGGGTGAAGCGAGGTACGAGCGTAGCCCCAGGACCAAATGTTGTATCTGAACCCCAAGCCCGCGAAGCGGGTGACGGAAACCCATCAGTCCCACAGATAGCGTTCATCGTATTCGATTTTGTGATTTTCAAGCAGACCGATGAATTTCTCCTGAAACGTCATCTCCTCTTGTGTGCCGTGTCTTAGCAGGCCAACCCGATTGTCCGTCACCCGCTACGCGGGCTTTTCCCCGTTAATACTACTCGGTTCCTGGGGTTCCGCTCGTACCTCGCTACACCCCAGGCTTTAGTCCGACATCCGCTTCGCGGACTATGCCATAGCCGATGGGATTTGTCCAGAACCGGACCGGGCAACCTGTGACTTCTCCCCTTCGTATTATTCGTCTCCTCGTGGTGATAAGATTTGATTGTGGTCCAGCCCCTTAGAGGAACTTTGGTTTTGTGTCGGGCAAGATGCCCAAGCTCCTATTTGCCTCGTTTCCCCTCGCGCAACTCGTTCATGTGGGCGATATCGTAAGTGGAATGAATGGAGGCCTCCACACAGGCCGGCGCTTCGGGCTGGATGCGCCGACTATCGTCTTTCACCGGGGCCTCGCCAATGTGGAGGATTTCCATGGGACAGCGTACCACGCATTCGGCGCAGCCCACGCAGGGGGTGTCTTTCAGGGTTACCGGGATTCCCTGCAGGGCGCGGGACTTGATATCGATGCCCATCTGGCAATATTGGTTGCACATGTTGCAGTCGATGCACTTGCCCTTTTCGGGGGATATCTTAAATTGGGACCAACGTCCCCAGAAGTTCATCCAGAAGGCCAGGGGGCACCACATGCGGCACCAGATTCGTTGTCCGAGAAAGGGATACATCCCGATGGCCAAGGCACCGGCGAGGAAGGTGCCTACCCATACGTTGTAGAGATGGTAGGGGCCTTCGTAGCCCATGAGGTGGGCGATGGTCGCCGCCGAGGCCAGCAGGATAAAGACGAAGCCAAGACGCTCCAGCTTACGGGGCAGGTCGCCCTTGGGACCCCGGTGGCGGAATCCGTTGCCCACCGTTTCCGCCAGGGCACCACAGGAGCAGATGTAGGAGCAGTA
>JAJRPE010000342.1 GCA_024280935.1 Candidatus Hydrogenedentota bacterium | reverse complement strand
TTCTTTTTCTAAAAGACACGGACGGTGACGACAAGGCCGATGTGCGCGAGGTTCTTTTCAGTGGACTCGATTCCGCCGATACCCATCACGCGGCCAACAACTTCTCTTACGGTCCCGATGGTTACATTTATTACCAGCGTGGAGTTTTTCACGTGAGCAACGTGGAAACGCCCTGGCAGTCGGCCCAACTTTCCAATAAGACAGGCATGTACCGTTTCAATCCCCGGACCCACCGCTTTAGCTTTCACGCGGACAACTCGCCCAATCCCCACGGCATCGATTTTGACTACTGGGGCTATCACTATGCCACCGACGCTACCTCGGGCCGGGCTTTCCAGGTGCGCATGGATAAAGAGAAACCGGGCAAGTTCAAGATGTTCCCTTTGTTGGAAAAGACCGTGCGCCCCGTGCCTTCCAGCGGTATTATTTCCAGCATGCATTTCCCAGAGGAGAACAACGGAAACTTCATGATTCTCAATAGTATCGGCTTCCTGGGGATCAAGCAATACACCATCGATAATAAAGAGGGTGAACTCTGGGGTACGGAAACCGATGACCTCCTTGTTTCCAGTGATGGGAACTTCCGACCAACAGATTACTCTTTTGGCGATGACGGTGCCCTCTATGTGGCCGACTGGGCCAATCCCCTCATCGGCCACATGCAGCATAACGTCCGCGATCCCAGCCGGGACCACGAGCACGGGCGCGTTTACCGCATTACGGTGGATGGACGGCCCTTGCAGGCCTCTGTGGCGATTGACGGGCAACCCATCCCCGCGCTGCTGGACGTGTTGAAACATCCCACCAACGGTGTTCGGCAGCGGGCGCGTATGGAGCTCAGCGAGCGCGACACCGATGCCGTGATGGCGGCGCTCCAGGAATGGCTCAAGCCTTTCACCGGAACGACGGCGGAGGAGGCCCACCATCTTCTGGAGGCCCTTTGGCTTCACCAGCAGTTTAACGTGGTCAATGAAGGTCTATTGACCGTTCTCTTGAATTCGCCGGTAGATGATGCCCGCCGCGCAGCGGAGCGGGTAAAGTACCTGTGGGAAATCGAGGGCCAGCTTGGCGCGGGCACCATCACCGTCATGGACCACAGTATGCACATGGATGGTGATATGGAGGACTACTTCGCACAGGAGTTGTCTCCCGAACCGGTGATGGAAGGCGACACGTTACACGTCCAGATTAACACCCTCAAAGAGCAGATGAAGTACGACCGGGTGAAGTTCGCCGTGACACCGGGCATGAAGGTGAAGCTCACCCTCAATAATATCGATGCCATGGACCACAACCTGACGGTACTCCAGCCCGACTCCGCAGCAGAAGTGGCCACGGCCGCCATGATGCTCGGCCTGGATGGTCCCAAAAAGCAATGGATGCCGGAGAGCGACAAGATTATTGCGGCGACGAATCTCCTTTCGGTCGACGATTCCGAGACCATCGAATTTACCGCGCCAATGACGCTTGGCGACTATGATTACATCTGCACCTATCCCGGCCACTGGCAACTGATGCGGGGCATGATGTACGTGGTCGAGGACCGGGAAAAGTGGCGTGCGGAAAATCCCAATGTCCGGGGCAATGACGATTTTGTTCGCGAGTGGGCGGTGGCGGATCTTTCGGGCGATATGGACAAGCTCAAGAGTGGCCGCAACCTGGAACGGGGCAAGGAACTCTTTACTGCCGCTTCCTGTGTAACCTGCCACCAGGTGGGCGACGAAGGCGGCCTTGTCGGTCCGAATCTTCTCGATGTCGCCACGCGCCTGGAGCCTGCCGCCATGCTCACCGAACTCTTTGAGCCGTCCAAGGTCATCAACGAGCAATACCAGCCCTGGCTCATTGAGCTGGATGACTTCGACGAAGTCTACGGCCTCATCACCAAGCAGGACGAAAAATCGGTTCACGTCATTGTCAATCCCCTGGTGAGTGCCGATGCCACCGAGATTTCCCGTGACCGCATTACGGAGATGACGGCTGCGACAACATCCACCATGCCCACCGGCCTCCTCAACAACTACGAGAAAGAGGATATCCTCGATCTGATGGCCTATCTGCGCTCCCAGGTTTCCGCGAAGTAAGGGAAGATCATAGAGCAGCTCCCCAATGAGCGATGGGGCACCATCGATGAAGGCCAATTTGTGCTAAACTGAGCCATGAAGCAATGAATCAGAAAGCATGGAAACAAGCCGCGCTCTGGCATTTTAAGCGTGCGGGGCGCAGAAAGATGTGGTTATGGCTGAACGAACATTTACAGCGGTCCTTCACAAGGAAGAGGATATCTATGTGGCGGAGTGTCCCGAGGTGGGGACTGTCAGCCAAGGGGCTTCCATTGAAGAAGCGGTGGACAATCTTCGAGAGGCCACTGAGGCATACGGTGCTGAGTTTCCAATGGCTGATACGCCAAAGGCGCTCATGACTACCTTCGAAGCCATCGTTCATGCCTAGATTGCCCCGTTTGTCTGGGCGGGAAACCATCGTAGTGTTGAAGCGCCTTGGGTTCAGACAAGCACGCCAGCAGGGGAGCCATGTTGTACTCCGCAAGGAGGCACCCGGTGGCGCTATCGGGTCGTCGTACCCCTTCATCGCGAGTTGGCTGTTGGTACGCTGCGGGGCATACTGCGCCAGGCGGGCATAACGCCCGAAGAGTTTCTGAACAACATCTGATGCCATTCCAGATCACCACATTTATTATCGCAACCGTTCTCTCGTGGTACGGGATGATGATGTTTCATGAAACCGGCCATTGCGTCGGAGCGCTGCTTCGTGGTGGTGCCATCGAATCGGTGGGTATCCCGCTTCTCGGTTTTTCGCAGACCCACTATCGTGAGAATCCCCACCCGCTCTTCACCGTATGGGCAGGACCGGTGGGCGGCGATGTGGAGCAGGCAATCACCGTCTCCGATGCGCTGTATCAGCTTCCTCGGGTTGAGCAGGTGTCCGATTTTCACTGCGTCACGACCTGGACGCGGCGGGCGCTGGTCTGGAGCGGATTTCGTTTCGCTGATTTTTACGAACATATTGTGAAGCCCGAAGTGCGCCCTGAAGAAGGCGCGGAGTTTGTGGTGCTGAAGGGACAGGATGGCTATCGTTCCAGCCTTCCTCTGAGCGACCTGCTTCGCGAGAATGTGCTGCTTGCAGATACCCTGGACGGAAGGCCGCTTTCGGTGGCGCACGGCGCGCCCTTGCGGCTCGTGGCCCCGGCGCACTACGCCTACAAGAGCGTAAAGCATGTCCATCGAATTGCGTTCCGGGTAGACGTGGAAGGATACAATCCTGCGGGACTGAGCTTTATGGCCCATCCACGAGCCAGAGTGGCCCTGGAAGAGCGGGCGACTTTTGGCCCCGGATGGTTATTCCGCTATCTGTATCGCCCGTTGGTCGGGTTCACGGCGGCGCGATTTTGCAGGGCCATGGATGAGTTCGAGAGAAGACGAAAATCAGATGAAAGCGGCGACCCGGGAAGCGGCAGCGTGTGATGGAGGCATCCCTGTGGTGGTTCGTGAACGCTCCTATTGTTGCGAAGGCTCAAGGAATGCGTCGTTGCTGTTAGCGGTGTACGCACATAGGGCACGGAGACGTAGACGAAGGGACGCGAGCGGGCCGGTACCCACTGATTTACGAAGGCCATCGAGCCGCGTTTGATCTTCGGAGGCGCGAAGGGGTTCTTTTTGTCCAGATGTTACTCTTGGTTTATTTGTAAGATCCTTGATTATCGTGTACCATGTAGTAAACAGCGATGCGCAAGGTGGTGCGAATTGTTGTTCCGAGCTTTTTCCGTTGCAATGTGCTTTCGGGAAATCGCCGGACAGGTGATCGCGGGTTTGACATGAAGACCAGCGGCACCAGCGAGAGAATGCCTTGGGAAGGCGAAAATAAGGGGTTCCCCCACGTACGTGACCTCCTCTGTGGCGGTATGGCCATCCTTTTTGGTCTGCCCTTGGGAGTTCGTTCCTTTTCTGATGGCATTCCTAGCCAGGGTTCCGTGTATGTGACGTGTAGTGACATGTAATAAGAAGGGACGCATGTGTATTTGAGGCGCCGGAAGTGTATGGTGCCCGGGGAGTTTGTCTGGATCGTGTGGCGAACCCCCGAAAAACGGAAACGGAGGAGTTATGCGGTCCATTTTTCTTTTGCTACTTGTGCTACTTGCAGTGTCGTTCTTTGTCTTGCAGGCCTTCGCCAAGATCAACGACTCTCACCACGACTTCAGTTCGGCGGGGTGGAGTGGGGGGGAACTTTGCATCGTTTGTCACACACCACACAGTGCCGATACGACCGTTTCGGATGCCCCATTGTGGAATCATGAGGTTACAAAATCGACCTATACGCCCTATGCCAGCAGAACGCTCGACGCGCTGCCCGGTCAACCCAGCGGTGTGACGAAACTCTGCTTCTCATGCCATGATGGTACGGTCGCCGTGGACGCTTTCGCAGGCCTGACCGGTTCATGGTTCACGAGTGCCGGTAATCTTGGCACCGATCTTACACGTCACCACCCCATTTCGTTTGTGTATGACAGCGCGCTCGCTGCCTCGGATAGTGAATTGCACGATCCAGCTTCGGCCCCTTCGGGGCTTGGCGGTACGATCGCCACGGATTTGCTTCGCAATGACCGCTTGGAATGTGTCTCTTGTCACGATGTCCATATCAGCAGAAACAACTCAGGCTGTATCGGCTGTCATTTCGTGCATGGTACGACCACCAAGACCCTGTCTCTCTGGAAATCGAATGAGAGGAGTGCCTTGTGCTTTACCTGCCACAACAAGTGAGCGGCGAGGGGAGTAGCTCCCACTTCTTTCTGTCAATGCTACACCTACAGATCTCTATCTGAACGCGTCGGAGAAGACGTTGCTGAAACGTGCGCCGTGTTTCTGGCTGGAAAGACGATTGACACCACGCTCGATGCGCCCTAGAATGTTTTCAAAGGGAGGGCACTTCCAATGAGAATGGTAATCGTGATTGCGGGGGCACTGCTGTGGTGCAGCGGGACCGTTGTCGGCCAAACGACACCCGAGTCCAAGCAGGAGACACAGCGAAAACCTCACGAGAAGCATGGCGACGAGATAATACTCCGGTCTGGAAAGTCGCTGCAGGGTATCCGGGTTCTCAGTGAAACTCGAATCGAGGTAAAGGTGGAAGTGCATCCCGGGATTCCGCCGTTGGTATTGCCCGCGAGCCAAGTCGCATCGATCCAATACGAGCAGCCGCGTGTTCGCAAAACTGCGGGCATTTCTTCCGACATAACGGAGCGCTTAGCGCGTTCAGCTGCCGTGTTGCTTCCCGCAAGCAAGATGGCACCAGGTTTTTCCAAGCGATTGGCGGAGAAGGTTACAATGCGTGTGCGCGTTTTTCACGAGCGGGATATTGTCGAGATATTGGAGACGGTCGCACGGGAACGGAACGTATCGATTGTTTTTAGCCAGGCCCTCCGAGATCGGCCTGAACGTGAGCGCCGGTGTACGCTGACGGCTCGTGCGGAACAATCGCTGGATTCTTTTCTTCGGGACACGGTGCTCACGGTAGCTCCATGGCTGAAGATTGACTATGCCTTCGATTCAATCCGCATTTCGCTTGGAACGAAATAAGCCCTCGGATTTTTCCGTTATCGGAGCGCATTGAAAAACGCACCTGAGTCTACGGAGTAGACATCAGATGCGTTTAGAATCTATCTTATGCGCGCCGCGATCCATGCACGTGCCGCGTCTGGTTCAGTCGTCCTTCGCTTTGGCTTTCGTCTTCGCCTTAGCTTTGGGTTTAGCCTTCGCCTTGGCCTTTGCCTTGGCTTTTGCCTTTCGTTTCGCGGGGCGCTTCGAGAGGGAGGGGGCACCATCGACACCATCTGGATGGGTGCCGACCCGGTACAGGGTTTCGCCCTCGCAGTCCGGGCACTTGAACTCCAGCTTCTCCGCACCCCAGTCCACGTAGCGTTTATCGCACTTCGGACAATAGTATTTGAGCGGCATTAGTGCCATTCCTTTCTCTGTTTACTTCGTTGCGTGTGTAACACGCCCAACGTATTGCTGCCGACGCGGGCGTTCCCACAGACCTCGGCGATTAGCGCACGCCGGACTGGTCCGACGCGCCTTCGTTGCAATCTTTTGTATCTCCGGTACAAGGTTCGCCGGTATGGCAACACATCTCGTTTCCGAAGTCATCGGTAACTGGACCTCGACACCCAATTTGCCGTATTCCCATCCGGTGGCGCGCGAAAAGATGGACGCCGATCCAGAATCCGTAGAGGAGCACCAAGGCGCTGACTGCGACAATTATGTTGAGGGTAGTTGGGTTCACAGGGGACTCTTGGTTGCAATTCCATTCGAGTTCGACCACAAAGGCCGTATTATACCCTAGATTCGTCGGATCCAGGTAAGCCGTAGGAAACAAAAACTACCGCCTCCATATACGGGGGCGGCAGTTGGTTGGAAGTGGTCGGAGAATACTAACGGAGGATCATGGCGGAACGCCTTCGGCACTCACAGTCAAGGTGACAGGGTCGATGAAATCAGCCGTAAACACGATGTCGGCGAACTGGTTGCCCAGAGGCAGATTGGCCCGCACAATGCTAATCGTTACGACACTGGGGAACTCTGACACCGCCGATCCAGCGACCGAACTCAGGACGAGCCAAGGGGGGAGTGTGTCTTCATCGACATTCCATTGCAAGGCGCTTTGGCCAGCATTGGCGATTTCAATATCCGCTGTGTCCGGTGTTGCCTCGAAGTTGATAAACAGGCCTGGAAGGTCTTCAAACAGCATGGTGGTCGTGTTGAAGACATTGATGTCGAATTCGGGAAACTCAATGGTGTAGCGAATTTCAAGGGGGTCGAGGGTGCCCGTGCTGTTCACAGACCCCGAACCATACACGACAAATATTTCGCCTACACGATCTCCCGGAGGAGTCAGGCTGCGGTTCAGGTTTATGAACATGGTGGATGGGTCGTCGTACGCTGTGACAAAACCAGACTGGGGCGTGTCGCTTTCAAACGTGAGGAAGCTGGAGGCGGCACCGGTTGTGGCTTCCCAGAAGAGGCCTACATTAACGATACCCAATGGGTCGAACTCGCCCGTGACGAGGTCGGCGACTTCTCCGGGGGCTACGTGGGAGCCACCAAGATTGAAGACATCTATTTCAACCTGATCCGTGTCGCTGGGAACGTCAATAATATATTGACCATCAAGGTCAAGGGATTCGGGCCGCGAACCGAAGAAGGGCGCTGGGAAGGAAGCGGCGAGAAACTCACCGCCGCCTACGGTGATTCCAGTGGGGTGCGTCATGTACTTGGTCTCGAAATTACTCCCGTCATAGGTGGGTTCGGAGATTTCAAGGGTTACGTCGAAGGCTTGCGTAACACCCGAAATATGAATCTCCAGCAAGTCGCCGAAATCAGAGAAGCGAATGGGTTCGCCACCAGGGGAGCTAAAGGTGTATTCGGTTCCAACCACATTCTGCGTCCAGTCGGAAATGAGTCCGCCTGAAGTCTGCGGGATGGGGTTCACCGTGACGGTCGGGGCCTCAAGACTCAGCACGGCGATGTCGAATACGAGTTCTGTGATGTTTCGCGGCGTATAATCGCTGCGGAGGATGATGCTCGCCTCGCCATTGGCGATACCCTCTGTTCTGAGGGATACCTGACCAAGCCGCACATCGCCCAAGACGGCAAAAAAGTCTTGCTGACGATATTCGGCACCGCTCGAAATATCACCCTGCTCGGGCAGACAGGCGGAGTTTTGATCGTTTGGATCGTTGAAGGTGAGATCGGCGGTCACGATTACGCTGGGCTGGGCGTTCAGGGTCGTATAACTCAAGAGCACCTGCGAGTCCAAATCATTGGGCAGGGACTCATCGCATTCATCCGCAGGATCCAGGTTGCACCAATCGACAAGCTCGGAAACGTCGGGGATTCGTATTGGGACGCCAAAGGGGTCCTCTTCCCCGGTCTCGATGCCCGGCGTGGAGTAGTAGTGCCCGCCGGACTTCGTAGTAAGTTGGATGATGGGGTCCGCCTCAATCTTGGCTCCCCAGCCAATCATGTACAGGCGGACTCCCTGGGCGACAATCGCGTTGGCCGTTTCCGTCACACGCTCCAAGCTCGTGTCGCGCCCATCAGTAACCACGATGAGGGCCTTCATATCGGCATCGTCGAAGGGGCGGAGATTGCTGTTGAGATCTTCCTGGACCAAGCGGGCGGCACCCCCTTCCAGAGCGGGGAGGAGGTCGGTTGCGCCATTGTCATTGACGACGAGTCCAGAAAAACGTGTGTTGAGCACAACTTTGTCGCGGGTAAAATCGCCCTCACCGTCGCCGGGATTGATAATGCGCACCGCACCCGTCCCCGGAATCGGTCGATCGTTAAATACACCGAGGGCGATTCGATGGTGGCTGGGGAGTTCAGCGATAAGATTCGGGATACACTGGGCGTAAACGCTCTTGAGTTCATCTTCGGTGAGCGCGGCGGGATCGCCGAGCTGGCCGTCGTTAACGGCTTCCCGGGCAGAGGCGAACATACTGCCCGAAAAATCGAGGAGAATCAGGACATTGGCCGAATAGTCGGGCTTGAGGAATTGATTGGATTCGGTTAGTTCCACAGGCACATCGCTCTCAGCGATACGAAAGAGATCGCCGACTTCCTGCAGACGGCTGTTGGGAATGGGTATTGTCTCCGAACGAATATTTCGCAGGGAAAGAACATTTCTAAAGAGGGAGGGGATCCGTTTGCGGGGCAATGCGGATTCGATGGTCAGTGGCGCGGCCTCAACGGTCACGGTCACCTCCAGCGGAGGCACGGTCGGATCGGGCACCGCAACGCCGTCTTCAATGATAAAGGCCGTGATGATGATTCGTGCGGAGGCACCCGCACCGTCGAGCCGAGAGCGATCAACGGTGACGCTGTGTTCCTGAAAGTCCTTGATGGGGGAGGAGGTGCCTTCGCTAACGCCGTTGGATGGCGCAATGGACAGCCACTCCTGGTTGGTCACCACCTGGTAGTTGAGCAAGGTGCCAGGATCGCCGTTATTTGCGATAGCGAGGCTCTTGGCGGATTCATCGTCCGCGAAGCCCAGACTCGCCGGGAATGTAGTGATGAGGATCACGGGCGGCACGGCCACAGCCACGTCGAGCAAAACAAGCTCGTTGTTGGGATCGTTGGTCGTAATATCCAGGAAGGCCTGCACGCCGGGTGTCGAAAGGCTATCTCGGCCCACCGTTAGCGTGATGGTTTGCTGCACATTGGGTTCCAAGGTGCCCTGCGACGGGTCCATCGAAGTAACCCAGAAAGGCAATTCGCCGAAGGCCCAGTTCAGAGGCCCCGTACCCTCGTTGCGAACAACAAAAGTCCGGGTATCTTCCGTAACGGGAACCGCCAGGGTACTTATGCCGCGGTCATCCACGTCATCGGCTTCGAGCACAAAGACAGGCACGCGGGCAATCGTCATGGAAATGCTGATATTCACAACGTTGTCAGCATCATCAGAAGCCACAGCATCAAAGCTGTAAGAAAATTCAAATTCACCTGCCGGGGCTTGGCTGCGATCCACGCGAAGGATTACTTCGTCCGTCTCTTCGCCAGCGACCGTGCCGGTTGCAACAGCGGCGGTGAGATCGCCAGAACCGGGAACGACATCGAGCGAAAGCCACGCGGGAAAGTTCGTAGCGTCGATACGCCAGCCAACGGTGCCAATTCCGACATTCCAGAGCGCCACACGGCGTTCAAGCAGGGCGGTGCCAAAGAGGATTGACTTGGGCGACGCTTCGAGACGGGCGGGTTCCGGGCGGCTCATGCGGACCGTCAGGGTTTGCGTCGGGGAGGTGGCACTGTCTCCAAAGCTGACAGTAAGAACCGCCTCGTGATTTCCGGCCTCGATGAGATCAGGATCTGCCGTCAACTGAATGATCGTGGTTGTATCCAAGGTGCCCGTGGTGGAGGAAAGGAGTACCCAGGGCGCGGCATCGGGTACGTCAATCACATAGGTCAGCTGGGACCCCGTGAGGTTTTCGAGGGTAAAACTTTGCTGTTGTGACTCCGTTATCTCGCCGAAATCGATGCTTTCCGGTGTGATGGAAAGTCCCGGGACTTCCATCTGCACCGCAATGACATGGGTGAAATTCAGATTGGGGGCGGCTACGGTGACGGTGCCGTTGTAGACACCAGGGGCGAGTCCCGCAGGGCTGGCATCCACGCGTATGGTCTCAGTGCTTAGCGGATCCACTGTGGAGACGTTGTCGCCAATGCTCAACCAATCGACAGCTGCTCCCTGGACATCCGTTGTGATCTGGATCCCGGCGATGGTGGCGGAGGGATTTGAAATATTGACGAAACGTGATGCGTCCTGCAGCAAGCTTCCAAAATCAATAGCATCGGCGGAAACAATGAGCGGTGGCACGCTTAGCGTAACCAATATGTCGCCAGAGCCGCCGTTGGACGTAACGGAAACCGTAGTTTCGTAGTCGCCGCCCGGGAGGCCCGTGCGGTCTGCGCTGAAAGTGACGGCATCAACGGTGTCACCGATGATTCCTGAATTGCTTGAAAGGGAGGCACTGAGCCAGGGCGCGTCGTCCGGGATGCTGAGGCTCCAAATGAGCGCCTCGGCCCCCCCGTTGGTGATGGCTATGTCCATCGTCGCCTCCGTTGAGCCGAAGGCCAGGGAGGTGGGGGAGATAACCAGTTGCGCCGGGCCTACCTCGGAAATGCCGATGCTGACCGTTTTGGAACCTCCGTTGGAGGCGATGGTTATGGTGGCGTTTCGCGAGGAAGATTGGGCCAATAGCGCGCTGTTAAGAAGAACGGCAAGGACATCGACCTCGGTCGTACTTTCGCCTTCGACCATATTGGCCTGCTTGGTGCTTTTGGCGGCTTCCAGAGAGAGCCAGGGAGCATTGTCGGAGACTTCGGCGGTCCAAGTGAGTGTGCCGCCACCGGTGTTCTGGATACGAATCGTCTTTGAGGTCTCGCCAGCGCCAAAATTCAATGCGAGCGGGGTGACGGACAGGCCCGGTGTCAGGGTAGGGCAGCCCGACAGGGTGACGATGGCCAACAGAAGACCAACCAAGCTTATGCAGCGCGCTGTGCGTAGCATCCCATACTCCTTATCATCACGTTGACTCATTCGTGTTGCCACCAGTCCAATTGTCCGAGATACATGCAGGTTCATCATGGATTGATCTCCACGGTGACGAAGACACTTTCCGGCAGGATGAACGCATATTCGCTATTTGTAATATTGAAGTCGATGGCCTCAGTGACCGTTGTGCCCGGCGTGAGGCCACTCCGGTCAACCGAGAACTGAAGCGTCTCAGTTTCTCCAGGTGCCAGGGTCGTTAGGATTTGTGTGGCGCTCTCCGCATTTTCACCGTAGAGAATGCCTGCTGCGGGAATCCAGGCGGGCAAGTTGTCGGTATCGATGCTCCACGTAAAGCTGTCCAGGAGATTGTTTCGAATAGTCAAGGTAAAGGTGTCTTCATCGCCGTTCACGTCAACAGGATTCGGTACCACCCGTGAAGCGGGAAGCTCGTCGTCCATAGGGACGGGATCATTGAAATTGGGAATGCTATCCGAGTCCGTGTCGAGCGCATCCGCATTCTCGGGATCAAAGCCGGGCACATCAGATAGAAACTCGACGAATTGGGCGGGCGCGGCCAAATCGCCTTCACCCATGGCCACAGAAAGGGCGCGTCCGTCGTTGGCGATGCCACCGGGGTAGAGGAAGAACTTGGTGCTCGAAGGCTGCCCTTCGGACTGGGGCGAGAAATAGGGTTCATTATCCATCCGCATGCCCAGGAAAAACTCCGGCTGACGCGCGCCGCCGCCGAAGGAATCGACGTAGTCCGTAAGATTCGCGAAGGTAATCTTGAGGAGATTGCCGAAGGAGCCTACGGGCAAGAAGTTCGCGTCGTCGGTGAATACCCGGAAGCGCCCATCAGCGTCGGCAATGAGACGCCAATCCGAGGTGCCAAAACCATCATCGTTTGCCAGCAGGCCGCCCTCCGCCCGCTCGACAGTCATCGTGACCGCATCAAGGAGCGCCTGGTCGGCAGCGGCAATGTCGGCAGCGGCTTCGGGCATAAAGCGGAAGGAGAAAGCACGTATATTTCGGGGTACATAGTCAGCATAGACATAAACTTCGGCGCGGAAGCGTTCTGCCGGGTCCAGCGTAGTCAGGTCCTCTATGATACCCGTTGTACGCAAAGAGACCTGTCCGATACGGGGGTCGCCGAGGGTAAAGACCGCATTGCGCTGGAAGGGTCCCTCGATGACAGTGCCATCCGTCTGAAGGTAGGTGCCGGAAAGAAGATACTGGAAGTCAACTTCTTTGGGCGTGAGGTACGTAAGTACGGATTGATTGTTCAACTCTTCCCAGATGGTGCCGGTCTCATCGCGCACCGTGGTCTCAATAGCTGTAACGGCAGTTCCATTGCTTGTCAGGAATTGCACAAGAACTTCCGCCTGATCACCATTGGAAGCGGTTACGTTTAGCGACACTTCCAGGCGGGTGCCCGGTGCGATGCCCGTTTGATTCAGGGTCAGGGCTATTTGTTGGCTTGCGTCGCCGTTGATGGTGCCTGCCGGAAGGCTTATGAGTTCCAGCCAGGAAACATTGGTTGCCGTAATTGTATAGCCAAAAGAGGAGGTGCCAACGTTTCTTATGGTGAAGGATGCCGTGTTGGGCACATCGCTGCTTGTCGCTACAACTTCCATATCTTTGCGCGTGCCAAAGGCGACTGCCAGATTTTCCACGCTGCCAGCAGTATAGAGATGCCCACCGGAATTGTCTGCGGCAACAATAAGGTCGGCCAGGCGCACGGCATCACCATTCGGGCTGTAGGCAACTGGAAAAAGACGGGTGCGCGTATCTTCCGCCATGGTGTCAAGACCTGTCACCCCATTGCCAGAAACATTTTCCTCCCCGTCGGTCAGGAAAACAACGGCCCGTACATCGGCATCATCAAAGGGAAGGGTGCCGGTCGGATCTTCGGCAGCCAGGGATGTCATGGCCATTTCGAGGGTTTCCACAATATCGGAGTCGCCGAAGAGGGCGGGGGCTACGGTAAAGCGGTCCAGGGCATCTTTCAATTGCTCGCGATCATTGGTGAATCGCTGGATGATGCGTTCCTCAGGAATGCGATCCGTGTGGTACATGAGCTGAAGATTGAAATTTGGCGGGAGGTCGTCAATGAAGGATTTGGCCGCTTCTCGCATCAGCTCAACAGCTTCGCCGGGTGCCAGGGGGTTCGCCCCCGTCGTCCCGGCGTTGTACATGCTGCCGGTGAAATCCAACACGAGAATGACATTCCCCCGATAGTCAAAGGTGAGGAATTGATTGGTTTCGTCCAAGTCCAGGGGAATCTCGTTCTCGAAAATCTCGTAGGCAATGCGCCCCTGGTCCGCTGTACTTTGAAGGGGGACGATTTGTCCCAATTCGTTCCGGTTGCTGAAGACGAATCGTTCTATGCTGGGCGCACGGGCGCGGTTGATGGCGCCTGTGATGCTGAACGGGGGCTTTGTGACGCGAATTTCAATGTTTTTTTCCGCCACGGAGGTCAGTTCGGAGACATAGTCTTCACTCTCGAATGCGCGCACCGTGATAATGCGGGTTTCAAGATCCTCTACAAGGTTGTTGCGGTTAATTGTAACGATGACGGGTACGCCGTCCGTGTAAACCTGCTGGTCAAAGAGGAAAAAGTCGCGATCAGAGCCATTGGTGTCATTGCGAAGGGGAGAGATGTCGGCGATCAGCGCATCGTCCTGCCCCTGCTCATCAAAGGTGATATCAAAAAATAGCTGTGAATCACGACTTCCTGTATTGACCACGAAGAATAGTTCTTGGACCAAGTCATCGCCGAAATCGAGCAGGGCCGTTTCGACCACGGGCGGCTGCAAGAACTCGGTCTCCGGCGGCAGTGACAAGGTGATTTCCGGCAGAGGAAGAACATCAACAATAATGGGGATTACTTCAAAGGCATCGCCTGCGCGCACGACGAGTTCATAGAGTCCGTCTCCTTGAACGACGGTATTGGGATCCGTCACGCGGACGGCCACTTCAGAGGTGTCGTTGACCTGTGTTGTGCCAAGGATGGGGGAAGCGGACAAGGGCGGGATGCCATTGGGATTGATGCGATCCACCAGGGAAATGGTCCAGGACAGGGGTAAGGTGCCGATGTTTTCAATTCGCAGGGTGGAGGCGGGCTGCTCCTGGTTGTTGTCTGCGTTTGAAGTGATGGACAAGGTTAGCGTGGCGGGGGAAATGGTAAGACCGGTCAGCGCCGCGCCGACGGAGAAGCGAACCACTTCCTGGCCGGAGTCAGAACTCACGAGGAGGGCAAAATCTTCGGTTTCGGAGGGAAAAGTCACGGCAACGGAACTGCTTGCGAGGGCTTGATTGGTAGCGCTGGCGGGGGAGACACCGAAACCGGTGGGGAGCGTGGTGCCGCTTGTGGGGTCGTTGGGATTCGTGAGAAACGAAATGCTCCAGGACAGGGGGACAGCGCCCCGATTTGCCACGGTGAAGGAGGCGGAGGTGTCGGCGGCAGAAAGAGCCAGCGTAAGCGGGGTAACTTGCAGTTGGGCTTCTACGGCGAGAGAGACGGGAACGGTCTGCGTGCCGCCATTGCTCGTTATCTCTACACCCGTGTTGGTGAAGAGTCCCGAGGAGAGGCCCGTCCGGTTTGCGGTCAGGGTAATGTGGTTGAGATCGGTGGTAATAGTGCCAGCGTTCGCACTGAGCGTTAACCAGGAGATATCGGTTGCAACCCACGGGGAGTCCGCGTCCACCCGGCTAACTTCCTGGGCAGTCCAAGTCAGGGTGCCCCCGCCCGTATTGGAAAGGGCAATGTCACGGGTTGTCTGCTCGGTGCCGAAGTCGGTGGCACCAGGGGTTGCGTTCAGCTGGGGGGCGGTAAGAACCGAAACGGGGCAACCAGAGATAAGGGTCGCCGCCACGACGAGCGCCAATTGACCAACACGCAATTTCCATTCAGCCATAGTGCCTACCTCAATATACCGTTTGATCCCACGCGATACGTGTGCGCATGCAGGTCGCGCCACCATGTTTCGCAACGTTGCGTCGGCTAATTTGTTGCAGTCTCGCTGTTCGTGGTTCCCATTTCATCAAAAATTACGGAAACACCAAGATTGAGCAGGGTCAGGTAGTCACCTTCCCAGTAGTTTAATACGTTTCCGTCGACATCAAGGGTCGTATTGACGGGAAGCGTGACAACATCCCCCGCGCCCAAGCCACCATTGGTTGCGTTGGCCGAAAGGGGAGACCAGTCTACAATATCCATCGCTGCGCCAGAGAGGGTAAGTTCTTCCAGGAGAAACAGGCCCGAGAGCGCTGTAATCTGCGCGACGTTATTATCTCCGAGATCCAGAACCCGGAGATTAATGAGGTTCTCAAGTTTGGTAATCGAGCGAACATTGTTGGTGCGAAGGTCCAATACCGTCAAATTGCGCAGGGCCTCGATACCATCCAATGTCTGGATGTTCAAGCCGGAGGCATCCACTTCGGTGATGGCCAGCACGTCCGTCTGGGTTAGCAGACCCAAAGGCTTTTCTGCGGCGGCGCGCACCGCCGACTCCAAGGCGGCATCCTGAAAGAACACGAAGGTGCCGCTTCCTGCGGGGCAGCCGGATAGTGAAGTTGCCAGCGCCAATAGCATTGTTGGCAAGAGTAATGTTGCTAGTCGTTGTCGGGTCATGATAACCACCTTCTGGTCACGGACGCATTGAATAGTCTGCTTGCGGTAACAAAAACATACAGAAAGACGCCACATGGGGACGCCAACGTTCCAGTGATTGTATTATGCGCTAATAGGGGCATTTTGTCAATAATTTCCCTGATCAACACACCTGAGTACCCGCGTTGCGACGGGGTTATGTGATTTCTCGCGGTCCAGCGGGCCGAGTAGTGTCCGGCGCGTGCTCAGACCGTCGTATCGCCGCCGCCGGTATCATTTGCAACAGGAATAATGCACTTGTCGCCAATAAATGTTGTCGCTGGGAGCGTTCCGCCAATAAGGGTCAGGAACGCATTCAGGGCAGTTGCCGCGAAGCAAATGAAGTCCTGAATCCCGTCAGCCGGGGCGGGTTGGGTTCGGGTGATTTTTTTGAGGTGTTTCACGAGTTAAGGCCTCCGCATACTATGGTGGGTTGCATTTCTTGCAGCAATAATCCAGAAAGCTACTACTTTTGTAAACAGTTTACTAGAGTGTGTAGAGCTTGTCAAGTCTTAACAAGGGAAAACAGAAAGTATACTACCAGATGTTGTGGGCTGAGCAGAACGGTACACTATGCTTGTTGTGGGGTAACGCAGACATGTGGCGGCGAGGCACCTGTTGTTGGTGGATCAGATGCGAAATTCACGGGTGTTGATGTTGTACTTGCTCACGCGGAGCCCCATGAGGCGCTCGGTAATGCCAAGTTCCCGCGCCGCTTTCGCCTTATTCCCTTTGCCGACCTTGAGGGATTCGATGATCATTTCTCGCTCAACCTGCTCAAGGCACTCGTCCAGATTGCCTTTCATGAGCGTGTTCGACGCCTCGGCTGTCTGGAGCGTGGGAGGGAGGTGGTGGCCGTGGACAACATCGTCGTTCGTCAGCAGCACGGCCCGCTCAAGGCAGTTTTCCAGCTCCCGCACGTTCCCCGGCCAATGGTAGCTCATGAGCATGTCGATGGCCGGCGTGGAGATGCGGCGCACATATTTATGGTTGCCCTTGCTGTATTTCTCCACGAAAAAGTTGGCGAGTTCAAGAATGTCCGTCCGCCGCTCCTTGAGTGGGGGAATGTGAATGGGAAAGACGTTGAGCCGATAATAGAGGTCCTGCCGAAAGCTCTCGTCGAGAATCATGGTTTCCAAATCACGGTTGGTGGCCGCGATAATACGCACATCGGCCTTAATCGTGGCCTGGCCGCCAACGCGCTCAAACTCGCGCTCTTGCAGGATGCGCAGGAGCCGCACCTGGGTTTGCGGGGCGAGGTCGCCAATTTCGTCAAGAAATATGGTGCCACCGTTGGCCAGTTCGAAGCGCCCCTGACGCTGCTGCGTGGCCCCGGTGAAGGCTCCCTTCTCATGGCCGAAAAGCTCGCTCTCGATAATTGATTCGGGCAACGCGGCGCAGTTTACCCGTATAAATGGCTTAGCCGCCCGTCGACTGTTGTAGTGAATGGCGTGGGCGACCAATTCCTTTCCGACACCGCTTGCACCCCGAATGAGCACGGTTGCGTCGCTTTGCGCCACTTGGGAAATGAGATCGAAGACCTCTTGCATGGCACCGGAGCGACCAATGATGTTGGCCGGTCGAAAGCGGTCCTGAAGGGCGGTCTGGAGACGGGAGTTTTCCTGCAACAACCGATTGCGCTCATCTTGGTGTTCCTGGCGCAGACGCACGGCTTGTGCCACCATGGAGGCAATGATGGTCATCAAGCGTAATTCTTCATCGAGGGAGTTGTCTTCACAAGACAGGCGATCCGCGCTCAGGGCACCAATAACCTGAGTTTCCATCTTGATGGGCACACAAATGTACGATACGTCTTCGCGGTTGCCGTTTTCCCGGGCCTTTGTGCGGTTCAGAAAAAGCGGTTCTTCGGAGATTCGAGGGACCACCATGGGGCGCCCTGTTTGAACCACCTTGCCTACTACACCCTCCCCCGGCTTATAGCGGCCCCGCTCCAATTCCCGCCCCGAAAGGCCATGGGCGGCTTCGATGAAAAGTTCGCCGTTTTCTCGATTTACCAAGGTGATGGTCCCTCGGAGCATGCCGGTATGTTTGGCAATGGCCTTGAGCACCGGGCCAAGCTCATCCCGCAGATCCATGCTGCGGTCCAGAATTCGACTGATTTCGAATAGTAGCGAGAGTTCCGAAACTTTGCTTTTGACTTTTGGGGTGGGGGCGGGCATGGAAGGGCGGACCTCTGGTTGTTTGGGACAAAAAGCGACCCTATTGTAGGAAAAAGACCCAATTCATGTCAATGTTTTGCCAAATATGGACGTATTATACCACGAAAATGCATGATTAAACACACATCCATTCCATATGGTATGGCCTCTGTGTATCTCTCAGCCCACTAAGAGCCGCTATAAGAACAAGAAGTTTCTCAGGCAGGAGGTCGGACATTCCTGTCCGACACAAAGAGCGTGTTGCTCAATCAAATCCGCACGAAGTTATGGGACAACCCGCCGCTCAGAAACACCGGGGGATGCCCATGGCACAACGCCCCCTTGGACCCTTTTCACAATAGGGCCAATAATAAACAAGAAAAATCGGGCTTAGCTCATTTGTGGTTCAAAAATAGTAAGTGCTCAGGTTCCCTGATATTTTTTCTACGCCCTCAGTACAGATCAAATCCTCCATCCACGATATAATGTGCTTGCATTTTCGTAATCGTTCACCGGGCATCAGGAGGGCGGGTTTTCTTACCCGCCGGAGGGCACACGTTACGCCAGTCGACGCATGTGGGTCATGGGATAACACGAGCGGCCTTTGCTGACATAACGCCGCCCTTGTTGCGGACTGGAAAGTCCGCACTCCTGCCCGCCGTGAACGCTTACGAAATCTTTATCAGTCACCTCCCTCAGCGGGGCAGAATGTGGAGGATTGTATCATGCGAATGTGGCGACTCAAGTACGACGAGGGTCTCCTTGGAGGTGTCTCCTTGGAGGATGACTCCCCGGATCGCGCCATGGTATTATGGATCGAGTTTTTGTCACGATGCCCAACCCCCTGTTTCGGAGTTTTTATGAGTACCGTTCGTTGCCGCATTGCCCCTTCGCCCTCGGGCTTTCTCCATATCGGAACGGCCAAAATGGCCCTGTTTAATTGGCTTTACGCCCGCAAAATGGGTGGCACTTTTGTCTTGCGGCTGGAAGACACCGATGCCGAACGTACCGATGAGACCTTTGTTAAAGCGATGTGCGAAGGCTTCACGTGGTTGGGCATCGACTGGGACGAAGGGCCCGCGTTTGGCGATGACGGGCCACGGGGTGATTTTGGCCCCTACCGACAGTCGGAGCGCAAGGTTTTTCATCAGGAGGCCGGGCAAAAGCTTCTTGCGGAAAACAAGGCCTACCGCTGTTTTTGCACCAGGGAAGAACTTGAGGTCGAACGGGAAGCCGCCCAGCGGGAAAAGCGCCATAGAAACAAATGCGCTTGCCGCAATTTGGATGCCGCAGCAGCCGAGCAGCGAAAAGACGAGCACCACACCGTTCGTTTTAAGGTGCCCGAAGGCCACACCGAGGTTGCCGATATGGTACAGGGCACGGTGCGTACCGAGAATCGTGAACTGGATGACTTCGTAATTCTCAAACCCAACGGCGATCCTATTTTCCATCTTGCTGTTGTGGTGGACGATGCCTTGATGAAGATTACCCATGTTATTCGGGGGGACGACCATCTCACGAACGCAGCCAGGCATGTGCTCCTCTTCGACGCGCTTGGCTATGAGCGGCCTCAGTTTGCCCACCTGCCCATGGTCCTGGATGAGACCGGGAAGAAGTTCAGCAAGCGTCTTCACGGTGCCAATGTATTGGATTGGCGCGATGATGGCTATTTGCCCGAAGCGCTGATTAACTACGTGGCCCTGCTGGGCTGGACCCCGGCGGAAGAGAATCGTGAACTCTTCACTATCGAAGAACTTCAGGAAGCCTTCGACCCGACACGCTGGAGCAAGTCCGCCGCTCGTTTTGATCGCAAGAAGTTCGATTGGCTCAATGGTCAACACATACGGAGCCTCGCGCCCTCGGTGTTGCAGGAACGCATCGTGGCTATCCTTGCGGATGCCGGATTTGATACCGCGCAGAAGGACGATGCCTGGTTTGCGACTCTGACGGAGGTATGCCAGGAAAAGTTGGCGACCTTGAATCAGATTGTCGGCCTGAGCGACTTTTTCTTCAATGAGATTGCGGAGTATGAAGCGAAGCCTGTCAAGAAACACTGGCGGGCTGATGGGGCTGTTGAGCTTATGACCCAACTCATCGGGCGCATGGAGGGCGTAAAAGATTGGAACCGAGACCCGTTGAAGGATGCCTACAAGGCGCTGGGTGAGGAAATCGGTGTGGGCCTTGGAAAGCTGGTACATCCAACCCGACTGGCCCTTACGGGAAAGTCGGTGGGTCCGGGGCTTTTTGAACTCGCCGAATTGTTGGGCAAAGAGACCTGCCTCGCCCGGATGCGGCAAGGGTTGGCGTATATTGAAACCAGTTTATGCGATGAAGGAGCGAACGCTTCATGAACAAGGTAATTATTGGCGTGGATCTGGGCGGTACCAATGTGAAGACAGCCATGGTGTCCTGGGACAAGCAGGTTTTGGCCAAGGACTCCCGACCCACCAATGCGGAGGGCGGACCCGAAGCCGTGATGGATGCCATCGAGTCGAGCGTTCGGGATCTGCTCAGCCAGTCTGATCTTGGCACCGAGCACGTCATGGCCGTAGGCATCGGTGCGCCTGGTCCCATGGATTGGCGCTCCGGCATTGTATTCAGTCCGCCCAATCTTCCTGGCTGGGAGAACGTACCGCTGGGGGCCTTGATGGAAAAGCGCCTGGATGTGCCGTGTTACGTGGAAAACGATGCCAACGTGGCGTGCTACGGGGAGTTTTGGCTTGGCGCGGGTCAGGGCACGCAGAATATGGCCCTCCTGACGCTGGGGACCGGTGTGGGGGGCGGCCTCGTTATTTTCGGCATGTTGCTGCGCGGTGAAGACGGCACGGCGGCGGAACTCGGTCACCTCAAGATGCAACGGGACGGTCGAAAATGTGGCTGCGGGAGCCATGGCTGTTTGGAGACCTACGCCTCCGTAACCGGCATGGTGCGCACGGCGGTGGAGGGACTTTCCGAAGGCCGCGAGTCCATATTGCGGGGCCAATGTGACGATAGTTTCAATGGACTCACCGGCAGGATGATTAGTGATGCAGCCCAGCAGGGGGACTCCTTCGCCCGTTGGGTCATCGAAGAGACCGCCACTTGGATCGGACTCGGCATTTCCAGCATCATCAATTATCAGAACCCGGAAAAGGTGGTTCTCTGCGGTGGCATGATTGCGGCAGGCGATATGCTGCTCGACCCCATCCGCACGGTGGCCTTCGAGAATTCCTTCAAAGTACCTGCGGAGCGCTGCGAAATTGTTCTGGCCGGTTTGGGTTCCGACTCTGGCGTGCTTGGTGCGGCGGGCTGTGCGTTGTCGCGTTTTGAGGGCGGCCAGTAACTCATGATTCGTAGGTGTTCACACCCAAGCGAGTTCCACACCGTCATTCCCACGCAAGTGGGAATCCAGAACGCAACAGGGATCCTTCCTGCCACACTGGTTCCCCGCGTGCGCGGGGATGACGATCTGTTTTTACGCTTAGACACGGAACGCTTACTATGATCCTCTCTGTTACGCCCAACCCCTGCGTGGACAAGACGGTCTTTCTAAAGCAGATGGAGGTGGGCAAAAAAAACGTTTGCACCGGCGCAACCACGATTCCCGGCGGCAAGGGAAACAATGTGGCCCGCGCCGTCAAGGCCCTTGGCGAGGAAAGTGCCACCCTGGTGCTTGTCGGTGGTGCGACAGGAAAACACGTGGTCGAGATGATCACCAAAGAAGACCGGGGGGCTTGCCATCCCGTTTGGATTGAGCAAAACACGCGCACCATCACGACGGTGCTGGAAGAGGGACACCGTCGCCAGACACCCCTCTTTGAACCCGGACCCAAGGTGGACTTGGCAGAGCGTGAGATATTTGTTGCCACCGTTATTTCGCACTTGCCCAGTACGGATATCCTTACCCTGAACGGTACCGTGCCCGATCCCTTGATGCAGGATTGCTATGCCCGCATCATCACCAAGGCACGGGAAGCCGGGGTGCCGACCATCCTCGATACCCATGGCCCCGAGTTGGAGCTGGGACTCATGGCCGAACCCTTCATGGTAAAGCCCAATGAGGCGGAGGCGGCCGAAGTGGTGGGCTTTCCGCTGGACAGTGATCAGGCGCGATGGCGTGCCGTGGACTACTTTCATGAACAGGGCGTTCAACTGGTGGTCCTGTCCCTGGGGCAGGGCGGGGTGATGGCCTCGGACGGCAATGAACGCTTTCACGTTGTTCCGCCTGCCATAGAAGAGGTTAACGCGGTGGGATCGGGCGATTCGCTCGTGGCCGGCATTGCCGTGGGACTCAAGCGGGGCTGGCCCCTGGAACAGACCATCATCTGGGGTGTAAGCGCCGGGACCGCCAACGCCCTTTCCTGGAATATTGGCCACTTCACCGAAGCCGAAGTGAAGTCTATCGCCACTCAGGTAACGGTTACGCGCATGTAGGTCCGCATAGGTCCTATCAGTCCCATAATAGTTGCAGGGAATACACAGATATCGCGATGAATGGGACTACATCGGTGCCTTTACTTGCGGCACCGCGCCTTCCTGGGCACCTTCGAGAATGATATCCGCAGCGCGTTGCACGCCGGGGGTCTTTTCAATCAGCGCCGCGTAGTGGGTGGCTGCCTGGGCATATTCCGGGTTCTCGATTAGCTGCTGAAGTGCGCGGAGCAGGTTCTCGCCGACGGCCTTGCGTGGTTTAAGCCGAATACCAAAGCCGTGGGTGTCACAGAGGCGGGCGTTGATGTCCTGTTCCAGGGTGTGAGGCAGGGCCAGCATGGGAACACCGGCCGCCAGGGCCTGGTACATGGTGCCATTCCCGCCGTGAAAGACCAGGGCTGCGCAATGCTTTATGATTTCGTCGCCCGGGGCGTAGTCAGAAAAAAGGAAATTATCCGGGGCCATGACCATAGTCTCCTCGGAAAGCTGGCCTCCCGTGGTGACCACAAAGCGGTAGGAGGACGCTGACAACGCGGCGTAGGATTTCTTGAGGAAGCGGTCCAGATCGCCTGTCGATCCAAAGGTGATGTAGATGTTGGTGCGCCCATCGTCGAGGGTGTCGAGCCAGTCCGGTCGGTCGCAGGGCAGCTTTCCCCAAATTGGTCCCACGGCTTCCCAATGAACATAGTCTTTGATATAGGTGTCGAATTCCGCCAGGCCGGGGGAGATGATGCGGGTGGACCAGAAAAGCGCTTTGGCATCGACGGGGTCACAGCCATATTTTCTGAAAATACGATTTCGGATAGGAGAAAGATGAACTCGGTCCCACAGATTGATTATAGGCCGTAAAATAGAACCTGGACGATAAAAGTGGGTGAAGTAGGCGTTCATGATGCCCGTGGCGGGGGTGTTGGTGATATAGGCTGCGGAGGTCAGGCTGAAGGTTCCGTCGCAGAC
>JAJRPE010000341.1 GCA_024280935.1 Candidatus Hydrogenedentota bacterium | reverse complement strand
TGACCTTCGCGGACTTCGCGGTGACGGAAGGACGATTCCGGAAGCAATTCCGCAAAGCGCCCCGGGATACTTGGAACGATGCCATGACCCCGCTGGCCGAATACCTTGAGTTGTCCGAAGAGGACCGGGAAGGACTCTTCCCCTACATCTGGATGGTGGGCAAAAAGAATGAGCTCGTGCGGGTCATCCCGGCGGAGCCCATCGTGAAAGCCGCAGAAGACCGGATTCAGTTCTGGACGATGCTGCGTGCGATTGCGTTGCCCGCCGAAGTACCTGACCGGGAGAGCATTGCCACCTCGGTCAAAGCCGAAATGGCCCAAAATCTTGCCGCACAATTACTGCAACTTGCCGGTGGAAACGGGGAAAATGCCGCTGCGGCGATTATCGACACCGCAGCGGCCCCCCCCCTGCCGGAATCGACACCGTCTGCGGGCACAAATGGTTTCACTGCGGCCTACATTGATACAGCGGAATGCACCGCCTGCGACGAATGCACCCAGATCAACCCCAAAATATTCGCGTACAACGAGCAACAGAAAGCCTATATCAAGGATCCGAAGGGTGGCCCCTTCAAGGACATCGTTCGTGCGGCAGAGAAATGTACCGCGCAAGTGATTCACCCAGGAACGCCCTCAGACCCTAATGAAAAAGGCCTGGAGAAGATGGTCAAGCGGGCGGAGAAATATAATTGAGCACCTTGAGCCGACATAGCGATGTAGCCGCCGCAGCTTCTTGTGGGCTACAGGCATCCTCGTGCCGAGGTCTGGAACGCGCTTACGCGTGCGGAATCTCGGCGGCTCGGGAGCCTGTGTCCGCAGTTCAGGAAGACCCGGGGACCGTCTCCGTCATGAAACTAAAACAACAACGGAAACCGGTCGGCAATCCGCAAGGATTGTCCACGTACCCGACAGGATGTGGCCGTTCCCCGGTATATGCCCCGGAGGGGCATCGGAACTTAGCCCAGGGTGGAGCGAAGCGGAACCCTGGGAAGTTGGCACAACATTCGGTTAAGCCGACGGAAAGGTCGTCCAGTTCAAACGTGTGGTGCCTTCCGTCACCCGCTACGCGGGTTATATCCCGCTTATGGTACAGAACCCAGGGTTTCGCTCGTACCTCGCTACACCCTGGGCTAAGTTCCGTCGTCCACTTCGTGGACTATGGCATCTGCTTCCCGGTGTCGACGCATGCTCAGCCATTCGTGAGCAAGACTATTTGCGTAAATCGCGGGACACATAGCAAGGCAAGCACACCATGTTGACGTTACTAAACGGATGGCGGAAAGGCTTCTCACACGGCCTTCATCCGCCGGAGCACAAGGAACTTACGGCCGATAAGGCCGTGATCCGCCTGCCCTTTCCCGATGTCGTCTACGTGCCCCTTTCGCAACACACGGGCGCACCGGCCACCGCGATTGTGCGGCCCGGACAGGAAGTGGTCCGTGGAGAACCCATTGCAACGTCGGCTGGTTTTGTGTCCGTGCCCATGCATGCGCCCATCACCGGGCGTGTCCGCGAAATCGCAGACATACCCACACCGCGCGGCCAGTTGGTTCCGTCGGTGATCATCGAAGGATATCCCAGCGCGGACCAGGCAATCCTCTACGGTGCCCCGCAAGATATCGACGCCATGACGCCTGACGAACTCATCGCAGCGGTGCAGGAAACCGGTGTGGTGGGCTTGGGCGGCGCAGCCTTTCCAACCCACGTCAAGCTGAAACCGCCCGAGGGCAAGTCCGTTGACACGATTATTGTGAACGGCTGTGAATGCGAGCCCTATCTCACGACGGACCACCGGCTCATGGTGGAACAACCGGAGGCGGTGCTCAAAGGCTTGGCCGTGATTCGTAAGGCGCTGGATGCGGAACGGGCCATCATTGGCATCGAAGCCAACAAAGCCGAAGCGGCGGAAGCCTTGAATAAGGTCATCCAAGCGGCGGATCGTGTTGAAGTTTGCGTGGTGGAGACCAAATATCCACAGGGCGCGGAGAAGATGTTAATCAAGTCCCTGCTCAATCGTGAAGTGCCCGCAGGTGGGCTGCCCGCCGATGTCGGGGCCGCAGTTTTCAATGTGGCTACCCTGGCACAAATTGGCGAGCTCCTTCCAAAGAACCAGGGCCTCATCGAACGCATCATTACCGTAACGGGCGACGGCATCGAGAAACCGGGAAACTACCTCGTCGCATTGGGAAGCCCTATCCGGCACGTTCTCGACTATGTCGGTCTGAAAAAGGGAAAAAGCCGGGTGATCTTTGGTGGTCCCATGATGGGAGCAACTATCGCATCATGGGACACCCCGATCACCAAGGGTGTCTCAGGGATCCTCGTGCTTTCGCGCGGCGAAGAAGAAAGTGCGGCAGCGCGGCCGTGCATCAAGTGCGGTGCCTGCCTCCAAGCCTGCCCGATTCACCTGAACCCCTGCTTTCTCGGCCAGCTGGCCCGGGTACGCGAGTATGAGCGCATGGTGGATAGCTTCCACCTCATGGACTGCTTCGAGTGTGGCTGCTGCACCTACGTGTGCCCGGCAAACATTCCGTTGGTTCAACAGTTCCGCGTAAGCAAGCAAATCATTCGTGAACAGAAGGCGGCGGCATCATGAGCAAAAACGTCCACCTCCTCGAACTTCAGACCTCGCCCCACCTGCACAAGACCAGCAGCGTGGAGCACCTTATGCGCCAGGTCATTTACGCCCTGATGCCGGTCTGCCTCTTCAGCGTCTGGCAGTTCGGCCTGAGCGCTCTGGCCCTGCTTTTGACCTGCACCATCGTGTGCATGGCAACCGAACACTTTTTCTGTTACATGGCCAAAAAGCCCTCCACCCTGCCCGATGGCAGCGCGATCATTACCGGACTGCTCCTGGCCCTCACCCTGCCCCCTGGATTCCCCCTCTGGATAGCAGCACTCGGTGCCTTCATCGCCATCGCCCTGGGCAAGGCACTTTTCGGCGGCATCGGCTTCAATGTGTTCAACCCGGCGCTCGTGGGCCGGGCCTTCTTACAAGCCTCCTTCACGGGTTCCATCACCACATGGACTCCCGCCTTTTCCCCGAATCGCTTTGCCGAATTCGTGCCCTCCTCCCTGGCCCTTCCCTTCTGCAAGCCTGGCGCTATCGACACGTGGCTGGCATCCGCTTCGGTGGATGGGTTCAGCGGCGCTACACCACTCGCCTTACAAAAGTTTGACCACGTCAGCACCAGCATAGGTCAGCTCCTGCTCGGGACAACCGCCGGATCAACCGGCGAAAGCTGCGCGTTGATTCTGATGGCCGGCGGGGCCTACCTCATCATCCGAAAAATCATGGATTGGCGCATACCCGCAGCCGTGCTTGGATCCGCCTTTGTTGTGAGCGGAGTTTTCTATCTGATCGATTCTTCCGCCTACCCGAGTCCTTTTTTCATACTCTTTCCGGCGGACTCATGCTCGGTGCCCTCTTCATGGCCAGCGACATGGTGGGTTCGCCCGTGACACCGCTCGGAATCTGGATTTACGGGGCCCTTATCGGCTTCCTTACGGTCATCATCCGTCTTAAAGGCGGGTTGCCAGAAGGCGTTATGTACGCCATACTTCTCGGAAACGCCGTAACCCCACTCATTGACCAATGGACCCAGCCGCGTATTTTCGGCCAGCGAAAGGCGCAGGATGGCTGAGATGGAACAACAAGCGATACCCGCAGCACCCGTTGCCAACCCCCGAAAGATGGTGGCCGTCCTTTCCGGCGTGGCTGCCCTTTCCGGCCTGTTGATCGTCGGCATTTTTCAATTCACCGCGCCCTTCATTGAGGCGAACCGCGAGGCCATGATCGAACGGGCTGTCTTCAAGGTCGTGCCGGGAGGAACGGAAAAACAGGTATACGGTTTCGACGAGAATAGCGTGAGTCCCGATCCAACGGCAGCGCGTTTCGGGGATCGCTTCTACGCGGTCTATGACGACAACAACACATTGAAGGGCGTGGCTCTCGAAACCTCGGGACAAGGATACCAGGATGTGATCCGCATCCTCTATGGCTACGATCCCGTGCGACAGGTGGTTACGGGAATGACCGTTTTGGAGAGCAAGGAGACGCCGGGGCTGGGCGATAAGATTTCCAAAGACCCGAACTTTGTAGCCAACTTTGATGCGCTCGACGCCACCGTGGATCCGGGCACCGGGGACTTGGCACACAGCATTACCGTCGTCAAGAACGGCAAGAAAGAACATGCGTGGGAGATCGATGGCATCACTGGCGCCACTATCAGCTCCAAGGCCATTGGGGCCATGATGGATCAGGGCCTGAAGACCAGCCTGCCACGACTGCTACCCCATCTGGATAAACTGAAAAAGGCCGCCTTATGAGTACCCCGACCAACGAGTCACTGGATGTGTTCGTGAAAGGCCTGTGGCGCGAAAACCCCGTTTTCGTCATGCTTCTGGGCATGTGTCCTGTGCTGGCGGTGACAAACTCTGTTATCAATGCCCTGGCCATGGGCCTCGCAACGCTCTTCGTATTGGTCATGTCGAGCGCCCTCGTCTCCCTCTTGCGAAACGTTATTCCCAAGCAGGTCCGCATTGCCACCTATATTGTGATTATCGCCACCTTTGTGACCGTGGTCGACTACAGCATCCAAGCCATCAGCCTGGAGGTCTACCTGGCACTGGGCGCCTTTATTCAACTGATTGTCGTCAACTGCATTATCCTTGGACGGGCCGAAGCCTTTGCCTCCAAGAATGGTATCGGAAAGTCCATCCTGGATGCGTTGGGCATGGGTATCGGTTTTACCTTCGCGCTCCTCTGTCTCGGGGGCGTTCGAGAATTACTCGGAAACGGCTCTTTGCTGGATATTAACATCCTTGGTCCACACTTCGAACCTTGGTCCGTCATGATCCTGCCGCCCGGCGGCTTCTTTGTCCTGGGCGCATGGCTGCTTCTTTTTTCCTGGCTGAAGGAACGTTCGGAACGGCGCAAGACCGAAAAGGAGGCCTCTCATGTCGGATGATTCGCTCGGTTTTATCTTCTTGAACGCCTGCATCATCAATAACTTTGTATTGAGCAGCTTCCTCGGCATCTGCCCGTTCCTGGGCGTGTCGGGCAAGTATGAAACGGCAAGCCGCATGGGCTTCGCCGTCATGTTCGTCATGCTGGTAAGTTCCGTGTGCGCCTATTTCATCAACACGCTCCTGGTGCAGCTCGACATGGAGTATCTGCGGCTCATCTGCTACATCGCGGTCATTGCCTCGTCCGTGCAGCTCGTGGAGATGGTGATGAAAAAATACAGCCCGGCCCTCTTCCGTTCGCTGGGAATTTTTCTTCCGTTGATCACCACCAATTGCGCGATTTTGGGTCTGGCCCTGTTCCAAACCGCCAAGGGTTACAACTTTCTGGAATGCGTCGTTTATGCCTTGGGTGCCGGAAGTGGCTTCACCTTGGCCCTGGTCATCATGTCGGGCCTGCGGGAACAGTTGTCCCTGCACGATGTGCCCAGCATCGCCAAGGGTGCGGGCTTAACGCTCATGGTTGCCGGCATTCTCTCGCTGGCCTTCATGGGCTTTGCCGGTTTAGGGAGCTAAAGAAATGATACTGATAAAATTACTCGTCGCCTGGCTAACGGTCACAACTGTACTCTTCGTGCTGCACCGTTGTGGCGTGACGGCGCACGATCATGGTACAGGCGACAAAGAAGACTTGGGATGCCGGTATTGCCCCTCCGTGGGGGCCTGCCTTTCAGCACAACCAGCGCCACGAGCGCACACGAATCAGGAGGACCGGTCATGAAACTCTCGTATTACGATACCAGCCATCCCCATACGGCGGTGATAAAAGACACCTACCGTATTACCCCCGAAGATGCCGATGTGGAGGTGCGCCACATCACCTTGCTCGTGCCCGGCGGCAGCCTTTCCTTCGTCGAAGGCCAGAGCATTGGCGTGCTGATTACGGGCGACCAGGAATTCGGCAACCCCCACCACATGCGCCTTTACTCCATCGCAAGCACCCGGCTGGGCGAAGACGGGCAAGGGCGGGAGATCGCCATCTGCGTCCGTCGCTGCTCCTACATTGATGACGTAAGCGGTGAAGAGTTTCCGGGCGTAGCCTCCAACTATTTGTGCAATCGACGCACGGGCGACGAAATCACGATCACGGGACCCTACGGCAACCACTTCACGATGCCCGAATCCCGCGACGCGAATATGCTCATGGTGGGCGTGGGCACGGGAATCGCGCCATTCCGCGCCTTCGTAAAACGCATCTTCCATGAGAAGGAGTATTGGAGAGGGCAAGTTCGGCTGTTTTATGGTGCGAACCACGGCCTGGAAATGCTCTACATGAACGATGAGACGAACGATTTCAATCTTTACTACGACCAGGACTCCTTCAAGGCCTTCGAGGCGGTAAGTCCCCGCCCCCACCTCCAGGCCCCGGTAAGCTGGGAAGCGCACATGGAAGACAATGGCGAAGAGGTTTGGAATCTCTTGCAGGAACCCAACACCTACGTCTACATCGCGGGGCTGGATTCCGCACTGCACAGTTTCAACAAGACCATGACCACCGTGGCGGATTCCGAAGCCGCGTGGAATACGGTCCAAGAGGGTTTGAAAAACAGCGGTCGCTGGGCTGAACTGATCTACTGATCGTGCAAGGAATATGCTCTGCCATTGGTTTAGGCCCTTAATCTGTAAAAACCGCTATAGAAAACAAGATAAGTCCGTGTCATTCCCACGTACGTGGGAATCCAGTGAGTTTCGGCGGTTTTTGCGTTCGCGTTCCTGGATCCCCGCGTTCGCGAGGATGACGAATACGGGCGTTCCTTCGAAACGGTAGGGGCTAATGCGTAAATCGACAGGCCCGTTCGCGGGATGACGGTTTTGGGCTGTGCCCCGGCTACTTTATTTCATAAATCGACGACTTGTGCCCGCACGGTCATTGATTTTCGGAAAGTCCGCCCAATACCCGCTTCAGTGTCGCCTTTAGCTGCCCCATATGGTAGGGCTTTTGGATGAAACCGGCGAGGCCCTTGCCCGCGAAGGATTGTGCTATTTCCTCTTCGTTATAACCACTCGAAAGAACTACGCAGACATCTTTCTTGATGCGGCGCAACTCACGAAAGGTCTCCTCGCCGCCCATGTGCGGCATGGTCAGGTCGAGCAGGACGACCACTATCTCATCACAATGGTTGCTGAAGACATCCAGTCCTTCGCGGCCATCACTTGCAGCCAGTACGTCGAAGCCCATTCTTTCCAACCCACGTCTGGACAATGTGCGAATGGTCTCCTCATCATCGACGATGAGGATGGTCCCGCTCCCAGTCCACCCATCTGCCTCCGGCAACTCCTCGTTTGAGAGGTCGGCCGCCCGCTCAACGGCCGGGAACAGCACCTTGATGGTCGTTCCCTTTCCCAACTCACTATAAACTTTGATGGCACCTTTGTGCCCGCGAACTATTCCCAGCACAGCAGCCATACCGAGTCCACGCCCTGTGAATTTCGTTGTAAAAAAGGGATCGAAAATTCGAGCCTGAGTTTCCTTGTCCATTCCACGACCGGTATCAGCCACTTCCATATACACATAGACGCCCTCGGCCAAGCCGTCGTCCAGGTAGGTCTCGCTCAAGTACGCGCTGTCGCACACCATCGCGCCGGTTGCAATCGATATAATTCCAGATTTTTCTCCGATCGCTTCGGACGCGTTAATGACCAGATTCATAATTATCTGGCGCATCTGGGTCGCGTCCGCCTCGATAGCGGGAAGCTTGTCGTTCAGGTTGTATCTGAGTATCGCCTTCTTCGAGATAGAGACCTCAAGCAGGTGGATGGTCTCTTCCACCACCCCGTTCACGTTCAGCGCCGCGACAACAAACCTCCCTTTTCCAGAGTACGCAAGCATCTGTTTGCACAGCTCAGCCGCACGTTTGGCGGCAGTCTCGATTTCCGTCAGGGAGCCGCAAACGGGTGAGGCGGGAGACAGATCAAGCAGCGCCAAACTCGCGTTGCCAAGTATCGCCATCAGGATATTGTTAAAATCGTGCGCAATGCCACCGGCCAGCACCCCCAAACTCTCCAACTTCTGTGCATGCTGAACTTGCCGCTCCAGATTCAGCCGTTCCTCCTCGGCCCGCTTGCGGTCACTGATATCACGGGCAAAGGCGCAATTGTATTCCTCGCCCTCAAACTCAACCAGGTTCGCAGTGATCATCACAGGAAAGGTCACTCCCTCCTTCGTCCTGTAGATCGATTCGAAGGCTAGCTGCCCGCGTTGCCGCAATTCATGCCAACTGCTGGACCAGCTATCTCGCGAGGAGTCGGGAACAATATCGTGTATGGTCATCGAAAGCAGTTGGGCTTGCGTATAACCCAGGGAACGGATGGCGGCCTGATTCACGTATATAAATTGACCATCCTTGCGCATCCAGAATGCGCTGTCAAGGGTATGGTCCACCGCGAACTGGGTAAAGCGCAATGCCTCCTCTGCGCGTTTTCGCTCGGTGATATCCACCATGACACCCTGAATATGAATGGGCTTACCGGCAAGATCGCACACGATCGCAGCCTCATCTCGCAGCCAGACAACCCCTCCGTCAGCAGTTATCATGCGATATTCCAAGGCGGCTGGTGTGCCAGAACTCTGGACATGAGCCAATTCCTGGAGAACACGTTCGCGGTCTTCAGGATGAAGTTGCTCGCACCAGATGCCGGGTTTGTTTCGGTAATCCAACTGCGAAAAACCAAGCAAGTTCTCCACTTGCGGGCTAACGTATAGTGTCGTGCTGGCGGCATCAAGGGTTGCCGTATAGGTGATAGCCGGCAGACACTCCACCAAGGTACGATATTCGGCCTCACGCTCTCCCAATCGCTTATTTCTGAACAAGAATATACGAAGCAGCCAAGCGATAATGGTTGCCAGCACCAGTCCCGTGACCAAGGTGATTTCATCAACCGCCGTAAGAGATTCTTCCAGAAACTCGGGCGAAGGGGCGATTTGCAGAGTCCATGGCCGGTCCACAACCCGAACCGGAATCATAGCCTGATACGGCCAGTCATGGGGATGGGCCTCGGTGTGGTGCTCATAAATCGGCTGTCCATCGGCCTGGAGGAAGTCGAAGCGAAATCGATCACGCAGATCGGACTCAGAAAGGCACGCATTGACCAGTGTGTCAATGCGGAATACGCCGTTGAGGAAGCCGACCAGTCGGTTCTCCGTGTCGTGGACCGGCTGGTAAACGGCGAAACCCCTTCCCCCCTGGAGCAATTGGATCGCCGGTGAACGGGAGGCCTGCCCAGTTTCAATGGCCTTGGCCAGGGCCAACGGCACACCAGCTTCGGGGTGAACATGTAAATCTTTATTCAATGCAGGCTCATTGCCTTCTTCGGGAACAATGATACGAATCACCCAATCGGAATCAATCCAATTGAGTGCCTGAAAACCAGGGTACATGCCAAGAAAAGGGATGGCCTCGTCACGAAAAGCTTGTGAACTCTTTTCATGACCGAAGGAATACGTGTTGCCCAAGTATTGAATGATGGCAACACGGGTGTCGATCCAAGCCTCCAGTCGCAACCGCACCTGCCCGGCGGTCACCTCGGTTTCGATGCGAATTCGCTCCTTCTCTCCCCGTTCCGACTCCCGCCATAGTGCTGTCACACTTGCTGCAATAAGGACAAAAGTGAGGATTGCCAGCCAGGTTTCCCTGCCAGGAAAGTAGCGTCTGACGTGGTGGAACATTTGATAATTCCCTCTACCCAATGTTTCCATTGGGCTTCTTCAAGACCTGGCCAATGGCAATGTACATTTCCCGCTGACGCGCCTCGTACTGTATAAACTGGCATAGGAGAACCTTGAAGTCAAGAAACCCCGTGCCCGGATGTCGCGATGCAACTCGGTTACAGAAGAAAGGATCGTAGCAGCCCAATGCGAACGAAGAACAGGGGAACGCTGAACCGTTCGCTATTCTCTGCGGCAGGCTTGTGAACAAGGTGTTTGGTCGTGGATTTTTATGCCATACCCATTGATGCATCTTTTGCAAAAAGCCCGAAATATTGTTCTACGAAGAGGGTTCAATCATGATAACCAGGGTCGTTGTAGTTTCGTTAATGTGCTTGGGGTTCCTTCCGGTCGCGCATGGTGCGGAGGTCGTAACCGTGGAAAGTCTGTTGCGCGAAATGGTGGGCCGGATGCCGCCCCCGGCGCGTCCGCCAGCGCAAAACTGGACGTTACGGAAGCGGGCACCTACCATGTCAGCGTGGTCTTGACCAAGGCCGTTGACTATGGCATCGTATCCATTCGCATCAACGACAGGCTTGTCGCAGAGGATGTCAATTTGTACCAGGCGGTAGAAGATGGCGTATCGGTATTCACTCTTGATCTCGGCCACGTTGAATTGGCCGGTGGTGACAATCGCATCAAAATCGACATGGTCGCTTCCTACCCCGATACCATCAAGCGCCACATGTTCGGCTTGGATCAGGTAATATTTACTAAAAATAGCCGTTTGGTATAGTGTAGTATGTTCAAGGCCATGCTGCCTTGGCCCTTAATAAATAGCCTACGGGTGGCACCCTTGAATTGGCCCGAGAACGCTCACCGCAGATTAAAGCGCAAGGAAGTCCCCAAGGCCCTATGATTCGACTGGAACACATAGATAAGCACTTCGGCGGCGTGCAGGCGCTGAACGATGTTTCTGTGCATATCGCCAAGGGCGAGGTGCATGTTCTCGTCGGCGAGAACGGTGCAGGGAAGAGCACCTTGGGCAAGATTATCGCTGGTGTACACCGTCCCGACGAGGGGCGTGTCCTTATCGACGGTGAACCAGCGGAACTGACATCCCCATTGGATGCCCAGCGCCACGGAATTGCCATCATCTTTCAGGAGCTGGACCTTTTTCCCAACCTGACCGTTGGAGAAAATATTGTCATTGGCAATCTCCAAGTCGAGCATGGCGGGGTGGTGGACTTCAAAGCGCTTGCCGCGTTTTGCCGACCCTGGCTGGAGAAGGTAGGATTGACGTGCAGCCATAGCACCCTGTTAGACAGCCTTTCCATCTCCGATGTACAGCGTGTGGCCATCGCACGGGCGCTCAGCATGAAGGCCCGCCTGATTATAATGGATGAGCCCACGAGTTCCCTTCCCGATGATGCCATCGAAAAACTCCTGGCGCTAATCTGTGATCTAAGGGACTCGGGCGTTTCCGTCGTCTACGTGAGCCACAAAATGGATGAATTGTTCCGTATCGCGGATCGCATCACCGTGTTGCGGGATGGCAGCCACGTGGGCACGTCGCTCGCCAGTGAAACCAACAAGGAAGAGCTCATCCGCGATATGGTGGGACGGGATATCTCAGAAATGACACGCCGTACAACCGGTGTGTCGGGCGTGCGCCTTCTGGAGGTAAACGGACTCACCACCGATGGCATTCGTGACGTTTCCTTCTCCATGCGCACGGGCGATGTGCTTGGCGTGGCGGGGCTGGTCGGTTCCGGGCGCAGCGAGATTGGCGCGGCCCTGTTTGGCCTGGATGCCATCAAGAGCGGATCAATCACGCTCAAAGGCCAGGAATTTCGCCCCAAATCCCCAGCCCACGCCATGGATTCCGGCATCATGCTATTGCCCGAGGATCGAAAAAATATGGGGCTTATGATGGGCATGTCCGTGGAAGACAATGCCGCCCTGTCGATCTTTGATAGATTTCAAACCCTTGGCGTGATTCGTGGCAGCCGCCTGCGGAAAACGGTCGAACCCGTTATGCGCCGCACCCTGGTGAAAGCAGCCTCACCGCAGATTGCGGTGTCCACCCTGAGCGGCGGCAACCAGCAAAAAGTACTCCTCTGCAAATGCATTTTGCCCGATACGGATGTTCTGTTTCTTGACGAACCGACGCGGGGCGTCGATGTGGGTGCCAAGGAAGATATTTACGGCATCATCGAAGAACTGGCCCAGGAAGAAAAAGCCATCCTCTTTGTCAGTTCCGAACTTCCCGAGTTGCTGCGTTGTTGTGACCGCATCCTGGTCATGCACGAAGGAAGAAGTGTTGCCCTTCTCAATGCGGCTGAAACAAGCCAGGAAGCGATTATGGCAATGGCAACGGGACAGACGTAGGAGTTTACTACGCCGCCCCATATCTTAGCCAAGTCATCGAGGGGCTAGGGTTCTGGCCGTCTCGATTGGCTTGAGCACACTCACTCGACCCGATTCGACCGTTACATCGGCGGCGTTGCGGAGCCGTTTGATCCAGCCCTGGTCACCGGGAAGTTCCCATTTAATCTTGTAGTTTCCGATGGGAATTCCCTCGAAACGGTATTTTCCCTGGGCATCGGTGGTCGTCAAAAACTCTTCGCCCTCGCTATAGCCTTGGAATCTCGTGCTCCGTCCACTTAGCTGCACAAGTTTCACCTTGCACCCGGCGAGTCCCCGTCCCCTTCGCAGCATCTGGCCCTCGGCGTGCCCCGCACCGGCGCTTGCAGCAACAAGCTGGACCGCTTGCGGATGGGCCTCAACCGATCGTAGATCGAGTTCTCTGCGGAATTCTTCCCGCAAATCGTTCTTCAACTCTTCTTTCAGCACCTGGGGGGCGTCGCTTGAAGAACTCAATTCCTTGCGAAGCTCCTCAATGATCTCTTTTTTCAGGGCTTCCCTCAGCTTCCGCATTTCCGCATCAGGCTGGGTTCCCTCGCTGCGAAGCTCCTGCAATATTTCGCGCTTGATCGCTTCCTTCATTGCCTCGACGGATTCTGCGTCTTGCGCCCGAGCCGGGACATGAACGCCAACCAGCGCCACAAAAAGAATGCCGGCCAGCCAGCAGCGGCTTATTCGGCCTGAGAACGCCTGCTCTTTCTTAAACACTGGTTTTAGTGCCTGATTTTTCATTCGTCTGGCTCCTCAAGTTCTTCTTCCTCTACATCTTCGTCGGAGTCTTCGTCAGAATCTTCATCGGAACCCTCCTCAACGTCCAAATCGCCCTCCCAGGGAAATTGAAGCAGCAGGTAAGACAAGATACTGTCTATATCCGCATCGCC
>JAJRPE010000013.1 GCA_024280935.1 Candidatus Hydrogenedentota bacterium | reverse complement strand
GCAAGGTACCCTTACACTCAGCATGAGTGCCAACAAAGCAGTTCAAAAAGACCTGTGCCACCTTCTTGAACGAATAATGGACGCCGCTTAGAATTCAGTCCCGCGTTTCGGTACCAAATTTATGCAACGTTGGGGTATACTTCGTCAATTTGACAAGTCAGGAGAATTGCGGTAGCCTTCATCTGGGAGTGTGTGCGGAGTAAGTATGTCGTAAACAGATGCGAAACGGGGACTTGGTGCCGGAAACGTGCTTTCCGGCAGGAGTTGCAGACCCCTTCGGAAGCATTGTGAGTCGGAAGGGCTGCGGATATGTCGGATGATCGAGGGAGGGGCAGGTGTCTACACGTCTTGGTGGGGGTGTTTCTCTCTCTTTCCATCACCGGAATCATTCTGCCGAGCTATGGGCAGGAGTATCGCTATGACCGCCTCTGGCCCGCGTTGCAACAACCTTGGTATTTTAATGGACCCGAGGGGATTGCCATTGAAAAAAGCGGCGGGATACTGGTCGTAGATTCAATGAACGCCCGCATCCAAAAATATACCAGTAATGGCCAGTTGCTGACCGAATGGGGAACGCTCGGCAATGGATTCGGTGAATTTGAAAACCCAACCGGCGTGGCAGTTGACAGCCAAAATAATGTGTATGTGACCGATACATTCAACCATCGGGTGCAGGTTTTTGCTCCTGACGGAACCTTCCTATTTCAGTTCGGCGAGATCGGCAGCGGTGTCGGACAATTCAATGGCCCCGAGGGTATCGTCATCGACCGTGAAGATCAGGTTTTTGTGGTCGATAGCCCCAATTTTCGAATAGTTGTTTTTGGACAGGACGGCACCTTCCTTTACGCATGGGGCACATTCGGAGCAGGGGCGGGGCAATTTAAGAGACCATCAGGAATAGCGATAAGCGGAGATGACACGATTTTAGTTACCGATAGCGCTGCTCACCGGGTGCAACAGTTCACAATGGAAGGCGTATTCCTTAATCAATGGGGGGCATTTGGTGAGGAGGCGGGGCAGTTCAGTCGCCCACTTGGCATCGTGACCGATCAGGAAAACAGCGTCTATGTGGCCGATTCGGGCAACCGGCGCATTCAGGTGTTCAATTTGGAGGGCGATTTCCTCGAGATCTATGATACCCAAGATAAATTCACAAGTGGTATTACCGCACCCAATCAATTGGCGCTTCATCCAGACGGGTCACTTTTCGCCACGGCACGGGTCGGCTCTCGGGTCCTGAAATTCTCCACCCAGCGCAAGTTTCTCAACGAGTGGAGCAGCAAGAGCGCGCTACCGGGGCGCTTCGATATTCCCTGGGGAATTGCTGTTGGAGCGGGGGGCGATGTATTTGCTACCGATTCCTTTAACCACCGGGTTCAGCGATTTACTTCGGAGGGCCGCTTTGTCCTTGAATGGGGTGAAGAGGGTGACACCTTGGGCACTTTCAAGGTGCCCTATGGCATTGGCGCTGACCCCGAGGGCAATATTTACGTCACCGATCTCACCCGTTCTATCGTGCAGAAATTCACCGCCAGCGGAGAAGCAATTCTGGCATGGGGTAGTCAAGGAAGCGGCGAAAGCGAGTTCAAAGCACCCGCAGGTATGGACATCAGTGATTCCGGTGATGTATTTATCGCCGATGCGGGCAACAATAGGATACAGCAGTTTACGGGAGACGGAGTTTTTGTTCGGGCCTTTGGGACCATGGGGGAAGGCCCCGGCCAACTGAACAACCCCTTCGGTGTGGCGGTGGATACCGATGGATTTGTCTATGTGGCCGATACGCAAAATTCAAGGGTACAAAAGTTCTCGCCCGAGGGGGAGTTTTTGCTGGGTTGGGGTTCCGAAGGCGATGAGCCGGGCCAATTTCAGGGGCCCAGCGGTCTTACAATCGATGCCGATAATCGGGTGTATGTTGCGGACTCCAACAATCATCGTATACAGGTGTTTTCGTCGGGTGGTGAGTTGCTAAGCATCTTCGGACGCCAAGGCACAAACCCAGGCCAGTTTTTTCGCCCGGAAACCTTGGCACTCGGAGGCGACGGCACGGCCTATGTGCTGGATACGTTCAACTCTCGCATCCAGCGGTTTGTGCTGTTTGAGCCGCTGCGAAACAAGGCCATTGTGGTGGCGGGAGGCGATTCGGAGCAGTCGCCCGAGGTGCTCCGCGCTGCGGAAATGTGTACGAACGTTGCCTACCGTGCGCTGTTACAGCAGGGCTATTCGAAAGAAACCATCTACTTCATGCGCTCCAAAACCGATGTGGATTTGGATCAGAACGGACTTTTTGATGATGTGGACGCGACGACAACGGCGGACAACCTCCAAGAGGCCATCGTGACGTGGGGCCGTGATGCCAGCAATCTCATCGTGTATCTTGTTGGCCCCGGTGAAACCGAGGGCTTCAGGATAGGGAAGGAGGAGGTTGTCGATGGGGCAATGCTAGACGGTTGGCTGGATACCCTTCAGCAAACAATGACTGGCACGGTGTTGACCCTGTATGATGCCAGCAGCGCGGGAAGTATTCTGCCGGCCTTGGCGCGTACCGGTAACCAGCAGCGTGCCGCAGTGGCCAGCACAGCCACCGATGCACAGGCGTACTTTGTGGAGGATGGCACGGTATCTTTTTCCAACTTCTTCTGGGTGGAGGCCTTTAACGGCGGTACCCTCCAGGATGCCGCAGCCCGTGCGTCAACAAATCTCGCAAGCATCTCAAAGTTTGAGGCCCCACAGGTAGATGGCAACGGAAACGGAATCCCCAATGAACCGGGAGATGCCAGCGGCCTGGCGGATCTTGAACTTCTATTCGAGTCCTCGTCGGAGAATCGCCCACCCAAACTGGGGGTGCTGAACGACCCGCAAATCATTGCTTTCGACGATCCGACCGTGGAATTTACGCTGGATGGCGTTTTCGACGACGAAGGCATCGTTTCCTTGGTCCGTGGGGTCATCACACCGCCGGGGTTGGGAGGTGCCGTCGGTCAAGAGGCTGTTACCGAGTTGCCAACCGTGGACCTGTTTATTGGTGAGAACAACGAATTCAGAGGTTCCTCCTCCCTCTTCACCCAGCCGGGAACCTATACCATCGACATCTATGCGCTTGATACCAACCTGAACATCTCGGATATACAGCGAACCACGGTGACGAAGGCTGAGTTTTCCGCGAGTATCGGCGGCTTCGTATTGGATAGGGATACGCGTGCGCCTGTCATCAACGCGGAGATTCTAGTTCGGCAAGACACACGAGATATTGGCACCGTACGCCCGGAAGACACGGGGGCCTATGTCGTGCTCAATTTGGAGAGTGGCACCTATGCAATCTCAGCCAGCGCGCCGGGTTATGTGACCCAAACCCAAACACGCTCTTATGATGCGGGCGAACTTGCCCCACTTAATTTTGAACTGACTGCCTCTCAGGATGGCCCACTGCGAATAAACCCTGCCTCATTGGACTTCGGGGAGGTTGTGGTGGGCGAATCTTCCGAATTGAATCTGACGTTGAGCAACGACGGTGATAGTGAGTTGACCGGAACGCTGCGGAGCCAGGCTCCTTTCGAAATCGCCTCCGGTTCGGCCTATGCCATGGAACCCGGCACCTCGCACAGCGTGGTCATTCGTTTTTCACCCACGGAAGAAAAAGACTATGAAGTTACCATGGTCGCTGGGGAAGGCGATGGGCTATCCGTCTCACTTCGCGGCACCGGGAAATCAAGTGGCAAGGGTGGCCTTGATTGCTCGCCGAATAGCGTTGGAAGCTCAATAACCGGGCTCGGTGATATGCTTGCACTGGCATTGAGTATCCTATTTTTGAGCCTGACAGGTCGGGGAAGTCGCCTTCCGGCGCTCTCGACGCCCAATACGCGGAGATGCGTCCGACAGGAGAAGAAATTATGAATCGAATCTTGCGCTACGTTTCAATAGCGTCCGTACTCACCTTATTATTGGTCGCGAGTGGATGTCCAACAAGTGAATCACGAAACACGTCATCGTCCGAACAAGTGACGGCCCCCGAACGCGACCCTTCATCGGTCACCATCTTGCCCCCGAACAGCTCCTCCCCCGTTGAAGACAGCAATGACTCGTTTCGAAAGGGAGCCTGCCCGAGCACCCAGCCAATAGCCCACGCGGGCGATGACGCCAGGGTGATTGTCACAGAACCCATACTGCTGGATGGCTCAGAAAGCTTTGATGCGGACAATGACACGCTGACCTACGCGTGGAGCATCTTGAGTGCTCCCGTGGGCAGTACTGCAACCTTGACCGGTATGGATACCGACGCACCCGCAATAACGCCCGACTTGTTGGGAGACTACGTACTCCAGTTAATCGTCTCCGACGGATGTGCCCCCAGCGTGCCGGATACCGTAGTGCTCAGTGCTACTGGCTCGTCAACCGTAACAGCAGCGACCGTGCCCGAGGTCTATGATCCGAATGACTCCGGTGACCAACTGAATCTCTATGAAATATACAACGGCTTGTATGGGACCAGCTATGGGAGTAACGCGGAACTATCGGAGGCCAAGGAAGTAGACCAGTACACGGTACTCAGCGAATTTCGCACCTACTACATAGGTGCCAAGGGTGTGTTTACAAGCGAGATTCAGCAATTTGGAGTCTCATCCGGGCCGGAAGTTCCGTTTTTCGAAGTAGATCCCGATTATCGGCTGGGCAATATCTTTGTTTACGAATTTCCAGAATACTACAACTATTTCCAAGATGAATACTATTTTACAAATCCAATGTTTCCAGACCAGTACGTAGAGCTTACTGGGCAACAGTTTCTTCCACTCTGGCTCAGAACCCTCCCCGACAGCCCCTACAACATAGATATGGATTATTCCAGGAATTCTTTTGGGGATGCCCAGTATTACAACCAAGTTCTCGTTTTTCTGGGGACCCACGAAGTTCCCGGTTGTAACGACTGCAGCACCTATCTTGTGTGCTTTGAAACGACGCCGCGACATTCCGGGGCCACACCGACAACAGAAAGCGCAGACTTCAATGACCTGATTCTGGAGTTTGGTGGAATCTATATCGGCCCTCCCACATTTCCGGGAGATACCGAGGCGGGGGTTAATCAATCCAAGAGCGCGGGGGAGCAGGTTCTTCTCGACGGTAGTAATTCTGGGGCCTACTGCGCTGGGTGCGAGCTGCACTATTCATGGGCGTTTGCCGAAAAACCCGTTGAAAGTGGCGCGGTGTTGGTCAATGCCGGTACGGCTACCCCCACATTCTTTATAGACGAGCCGGGCATATATATCTTGGAGCTAAGCACAGATAACATATTGAGTTTTGGCGGAACGGACAGGATGGTCGTCTACACACCGGGTGCGCTCGCCCCATCCATCGGCCCCCCATCAGTGAACACAACAACACAAGGCGCGGTGGATTTTGTCGTTACGTACCCCTATCTGGCGGGTGTGGCACTCACCAGCAATCAAGTGACCCTGAACCCGACGGGCACGGCGACGGGTACGGTGAGCGTGAGTGATGGCACAACACAGGTCCCGACGGTAACCATAAGCAATATTTCCGGCGATGGCACGTTGGGTATCAGCATCGACGGCGGCACGGGCCAGATTGACGAAGACACACCCTATGCGGCAGCCGGTCCCAGCACAACGTTTACGGTGGACAACACGGCACCCACCCTTTCCATTGGCACGCCCTCGTCAAACGTCACAATAGCCGGGCCGGTGAGCTATACAGTGACCTACAGCGGGGCGAATTCAGTGAACCTGACGATGGCGAAGATTACCTTGAACAAGACGGGGACGGTGAACGGAACGGTGTCGGTTGGCAACGGCACCACGAATACCCCTGTGGTCTCCATCAGCAACATTACGGGCGATGGTACGCTGGGCATCAGCATTGCTGCGGGTACTGCCTCGGACACGGCGGGTAACAGCGCAGCGGCGACCGGTCCCAGCGCGACGTTTACGGTGGACAACACGGCTCCCACCGTTTCCATAGGTGCGCCCTCCTCAAGCCTCACACGAGGTGGCCCGGTAAGCTATACCGTGAGCTATAGTGGTGCAGATTCGGTGAACTTGACCACGGGCCACGTGGCGCTGAATACGCCGGGAGGCGCGATGGGCGACGTAAGTGTGAGCGATGGCACGACGAGCACACCCACGGTGACTATCAGCAATATTGTGGGCAATGGCACATTAGGTATCAGCATTGCTGCGGGTTCCGCCTCAGATATTGTGGGGAACAACGCTACATCGGCCGGTCCGAGCGGGACGTTTACGGTAGATAACACCGCGCCAAATGGAAGTACGAATTCGACCATCAGCAGTGACAACACACCGTCCCTGGCAGGAAATATCGACGATCCCACGGCCACGCTTTCTATTGAAGTCGGTGGCCAGACGATACCCGGTGTAAATAATGGCAACTCAACCTGGACCCTCCCAGACAACAGTATCAGCCCCGCCCTCGAGGATGGCGTATACAGTGTGATGCTGTCGCTAACGGATCCGGCAGGTAATATCAATAGCGTCACCGATACGGGCGTTCTGACCGTGGACACCACCAACCCCTCAGTCACCATTGACCCACGTATCACGCAGGATACGACGCCAGTCTTGACGGGCACCGTAAGTGATGCAACTTCGGTCGAGATAACGATTGTGGTTAACGGGCAAACAATCGATGCCACGGTGAGTGGTGGTATCTGGGAAGGCAGTGTTCCCACCGTCCTTCCTGACGGAAGCTACGATGTCGCCATCGTTGCGACGGATGCCGCAGGAAACGAGTCGAACGTTAGCCTCGGCTCAGCGCTCATCATTGATTCAGCGCCACCGGTTGTCCAGGTGGAGAGCCTCACTACCAGGATAGTGCCACCAACCCTTCATGGTACGGTCTCGGACGCTGGGGCCGTCAACGTGGACGTTACGGTAGACGGTGTTACCTACGGTGCCGTTGTGGTTGACGCCACCTGGAGTATTGAGGCCACCAACATCACGTCCGACGGCACCTATGAGGTCTTGGCCCTCGCCACCGATACGGCGGGTAACGAGGCTCAGGACAGTACCTCCGACGAGCTGACGGTCGACACGGTGGAACCAGTCGTGAGCGTAACCAGCCTGAGCACCAGCGATAGTACGCCAACCCTCAGCGGTAGCGTTGAGGATGCCACGCATACAGGCGTACTTGTCAGCGTGGGTGGGCACGCCTACGTGGCCGATGTCACGGGGAACATCTGGAGCGCCGCGGTCACCAATGCGCTGTCCAACGGCACCTATGATGTCGTGGCAACCGCAAGCGATGAGGCGAGCAACGTGGCCAGCGATGAAACGACCGACGAGTTGAGTGTCAATGGCGACTTGACTGAGGTGGGATTCGAAGGCTTGATCACCAACGATCAGAGTCCTCTTCTTTCCGGCACTGCGATCAGCAACACAACAATTTCTTCTTTTCAAGTAACCGTAAATGGGGTGTTCTACACCACAACGCCATCTGGAGGCACTTGGTCGATTGTCATTGGGGAGGTGCTTGATGAAGGTAGCTATGATGTCGTAGTTGTCGCGAGCAATGACGCGGGAGAAAGCGACGATACATTCCCCGGTGCTTTACAAATCGATACATCGGAACCCACCGTGACGGTTGACACGCTGTTATCAAATTCCCCCTCACCCACGGTGACGGGTACAGTTTCGGACCTGTCCGAAATCTCCAGTATTGCAGTGGAGGTCAACGAAACCACCTATGCGGCATCCATCAGCGAGGACGGCGGATGGGAAGTGGCAGTGAGCGAAGCGCTGGTTGAAGGCGTCTATGACGTGAAGGCAATAGCGACCGACTTGGCAGGCAATGTAGGATCGGATAGTACCGCCGATGAGTTAACCATCGACCTGACCCCACCAACGGTTATGATAGGTTCTGGGGCAAGTAGTCCCACCAACCTGGACACGGTGCCCATCACCTTTACGTTTAGTGAAGCCACCACCGGATTTTCGCCTGAAGACCTGGTTGTAACCAACGCGGCGATGACCGGTTTCAGCGGCGACGGCACGATCTTTGGTGGATATTTAATTCCGGATAGTGAAGGCATCCTCACTGTTATGGTTGCAGTCGGCGCCGTGCAGGATGTCGCGGGTAACGGCAATACGGAGAGCGCAGGGTTTTCAATCGATTATCTGGTTGGGGGCGGGAGCGAGATTGCACGGGCGCTGTTCGATGGCTTGGTCGATGCAGACGCTGATAATGACGGTGCCTTGAGTTTTTCCGAAGCGTCTGCCGCGAACGTGTCGTTGACACAATCCCGATTTGATGAATGGGATATTAATGAGGACAGGGCGTTGAGTGCACAAGAATTGGCGCGTGTTCTCTACGGGGAAGTGGTCAGTTTTCCTGATTCCAATTTGGAGAGAATCTTTCGGGAAGCGCTCTCGAAGCCCGAAGGCGAGATCTATGTTTCGGAACTCCAAGCACTGACGGAGCTAGATGCCTCTAACGCCGGTATTGCCGATCTCACCGGACTGTCCCACTTGACGGGTCTTTCCTTGCTGGACCTGAGGGGGAACGAGATCGTCGATCTGTTGCCCCTGCCAACGCTCAATAGCAACGCCTTCATCTTGCTCGATGGCAATCGAATTGAAGACGCGACGCCATTGCTGGTTCGTGCCGAAGGAAAGATGGGAATCACCTTTACGTTAGGCTATAACCTCTTGGGACAAAATGCGTTCTGTACCGATCTACAAGCCTTGTTCGACAATGGTAACGTCCCGTACCACCATGGCGAAAGCGATTTATCGAGCTTTGTTGAATTTTCTGATACCGGATTGGCGTGTGAAGACCCAGGCGGCGATTTTGATATGGACGGCGTGTTCAACATCGATGAACTGAACAATGGTACAGATCCCTATTCTGCCTCCGAGCCTACGAAGCCTGGTGAAGGTGAAGGTGAAGGTGAAGGTGAAGGTGAAGGTGAAGGTGAAGGTGAAGGTGAAGGTGAAGGTGAAGGTGAAGGTGAAGGTGAAGGTGAAGGTGAAGGTGAAGGTGAAGGTGAAGGTGAAGGTGAAGGTG
>JAJRPE010000340.1 GCA_024280935.1 Candidatus Hydrogenedentota bacterium | reverse complement strand
GCCTTGGAAAGTCGGAATTGGAGGGGCTAGCAACGTGCAAAAGCTTCGAATGATAACGGGCCTTGCCGCCCTTGTGTCTATTGCCGTGGCGGCCAATCTTCTGGTTTGGCAGCAGGCGGCTTCTATGCCCCTCGCGTGGGGATTGCTATTGCTCGGCGTGGTGCTCGGTGTTGTCTGGGGTATCCAGGCGGCCCTGGGCCTGGCGGGGAGCGCGGGCTGGGAAGGCTGGGCGGCCGGCGGCGTGAATGCGGCGCTGTCCACCCTGTTTTTTCTGGGGATCTGCATTGTGCTCTATGTCTTTACGGCCGGCTGGGACGCTTCCTGGGATCTGACCCAGGAAGGTCGCCGAACGCTCGCGCCCCAGACCGTCCAGGTTCTTCAGAGCATGAACGAGGAGGTGGAGATTTTCTGTCTTTTTCTCAAGGTGGACGATGAGTTGGTGTGGATCGCGCAGGACAAAACCCTGCGTTTTCTGGAGCGCTGCAAGAAATACACGGGCTTGCTCAAGGTGGAGGTGATGGACCCGCAGGTGGAAATGCACCGCCTGGAAGCCATGAAGGTGACCCACGTATCGACGCTGGGCACGATTGTGATTCGGGCAGGTGGTCGCCAGCGGGTTATTACCCTTTCGGGGGGAAGTCCCCGCCTGGAAGAGCGCGATTTCACCAACGCCCTTATCAACGTGCTTCGTGATCGCGAGCAAAAAGTGGGTTTCCTCACGGGGCATAAAGAGCGCGATATAATCGACGATGATCCCAAGGCAGGCGCATCGGCCTTCGCCAACCTCTTGGTGGGCGAGTCTTATGCTGTGGAGCGGATTGCCATCAAGATCAGCGACCCCGAAGTGCCTCAAGACTGCGATATTCTGGTGATCAACCGGCCGCTTGCCGATTTGTACCCTCAGGAGCTCAAGGCTATTGATACGTATCTGGAGCAGGGCGGGCGGCTTTTGATCCTGCTTGACCCATGGAAGTCCTTGCCCTCCGAAAAGCTGCGTCCGTGGCTGGAAGAGCGATTCGGTATTGTCGTGGGCAGCGATATGGTCGCGTCGAAGAACAAGGAACGTCTTGTTCGGCTTGAATTGCGCAATGATGATGGTCCCTTTGCCGACGTGGACGAGGACTTTATGGAATTCAGTGGTGCCTACAACAAGGGGCATGGCATCACCCAGGGCTTTGACCAGGTCATGTTGCTCCAGATGGTCCGCTCCGTTTCGCGGGCAGACAAGGTCCCGGACAACGTGGTGGTCACGGAATTGCTGCGGAGCACCCCGGAATATTGGGGCGAAACGGATATGGCGACCTTGATGAAGGAAGGCACGGCTGTGCAGCAAACCGAGGAAGCTGGCGGGCCGATTTCGCTCGCGGTGGCTGCGGTGCGGCGCTCCGAAGCGCTGGACGAAACGGGCCAGCCCGTGACCAGCCGCGTGGTCGTCGTGGGCGATTCCGATTTTGCGGCCAATAGCCAGTTGACCACCGCCGAATTGTCGGGCCATCTTAATTTTTTGCTGAACACCATCGCCTGGCTCGGCGAGCGCCAGGATCTTATCGCGATTCGCCCCTCGGGCAAGACCGACCCTCCCCTCGTGCTTTCCAAGGGCGAAGAGCGGGCGATCGTCTGGATAAGCACCCTGTTGACCCTTCAATTGGTCGTTGCTGCGGGCCTGGTGGTCTATGTGCTGCGGAGGAAATACCGATGAAGTTTCGCAATACGATTCAGTTGGGCGCGGCGCTGGTGCTGCTGGTCGCGCTTTATTTCGGGCAGCAGTTGCTGGAACGGAAGAGTGACGAGATGGTGCAGGAGGCCAAGAAAGTTTTCTCCTTCACCTTGGAAGATATCCATACGCTCACGATACATCGTCTGGATGAAGCGCCTACGGTGGGCGTGCGGCAGGAGGATGGCTCCTGGGCGATTACAGAACCCAACCCGGCTATTCGGGCCTACGATACACTCTGGGACCGCGTAGCGGAGCATCTGGCGGCCCTGAAGGACGAACGTACCCTGCCCGGCGATGCGATGGACCTGGATACCTATGGCCTGACCGTGCCCCGTTTGACAATTATGGCGGAAGCGGCGGGAAAAGAATTTACGCTGCGCTTTGGCTATCTTGAGCCGACCCAGAGCTATCGTTATGCCCAATTGGATGGCGGCGCGGTATTTCTCGTAAGCAAGGACGTTGTTTTCGAGTTGGATCGCCCTCTGAACCTTTTGCGGGACAGCTTCGTTGTCACCGACCGGGAAGCCCCGATAGTGCGCTTGGAGTACGCTCGATACATGTCGGTGGAAGAGGCTGAACGCAGAGAGGAGCCTGACCGCATTGGCGAGGAGTCTTTCGTCATGGTATTGGAACGGGCCGATGGCGAAAGCCCGTGGGAGCAATTGTCTCCGGTCCATGTTGCCGCGAAGCAGGACGCGGTCAACGAATTGGTCAATGAACTTCAGTATGCTCGTGGTCGCAGCCACATTGATGCGCCCGAGTCGTTATCCGACTATGGCCTTGACCCGGCTATCGCCCGCATTACCGTTGTGGATGGGGGGGACGGGTATCCCCAGACCTTCTATTTCGGCGAGGCGGTATCGGAAGGCGAAGAAGGGGGGATCTACGTGCGCAAGGAAGGCGAGCCTTCTGTTTTTTTGATGGATGCTCACATTCTGACCCTTTTCCCTCGGGGGCCGAATTCCTTGCGGGAACGCCGACTGCTTACGCGGGCCACCAAGATCAGCAAGATCGAATGCGTGTTTGCCGATGGCGGCTACACCCTCGCCTTGGAAGAGGGCAACCGTTGGAAAATGGTCGATCCTCCGCTGGATGACACCGATCTTTTTTACGTTTCCCAGTTTATCAGCGCCTTCAAAATGCTGGAGGGCGTGCGCTTTTATCCCGGTAAACCCGCTGAGTATGGACTTGATACGCCCGAAGCAATCTTTCGGCTGACGCTGGCGGGTGAAGCGGAGCCTATCGAAATTCGACTGGCGCGCAGTGCCGATGTTGAAGGGCATTACTATGTGTTGACCGATGCGGGAGAGGTGGCCTCGCTGCCCGAGGAGCATATACAATTTCTCTTGGCGGACGCGCAGGCCTTCCGTGATCGGACGCTCCTGCGCTTTGATCAACAGCGGGCGATTCGGATGGACTTTTCCTATGAGGGCGCAGACTACACCCTGGAAAAAAAGTACAACCGATGGCTGGTTACCATCCCCGAAGGACACTTCATGCCCAACCAGCGGGATGCCGCCGATCTGTTGGACGCGGTTTCCGGGCTCCGCACGGTGGGGGCGGAAGATACCGCCGACAGCGGGTCTGCGGAGTTTGGATTTTCGAATCCGAGGTTCGTGTTTACTGTGACCCTGGCACCCTTGGAGGCCGACGGGGAGGCGGAAATGTTTGGGCCGCTTACTGTCGGCGGCGTGGTGCCGGGCATTGCTCAACAGCGATTTGCCCAGAGCGCCACGCGGGATGGTGTGTTCCGAATCGGACAACCGTTTATCGAGGCAATACAGGCTGCGGTGGGTGGAATTCGCACCCAGTCTGGTGGTGCGAAATAAGGTATTTACTTGACAAAAAGCAAGAATACTGGTGTCGGCGTGATGGCCGGTGTGGCCCTAACTTCTGGTGGCAATGGGAATTGCAGCGGGTTTTACTATTGACACGCTCGCTCCGCTATGCTATAAACAACGGGACAACAAATTGGGGAAATTTATGGTTTTGCAACCTTTGATGATTCGTTTCCGAGGGTTGGGGTGTTTTGGACCCCGGCGCTGGTCGTGGATCCGTTTGGCAGCGTTGCCCGCTTGGGGCGGGCGCGGTACCTTTCGTTGTGTTGCAGAATGCAGGTAAACCCCTTTATAAAGAGACGATGTCACACCCCTGTCGCGCTGCGCGGCAGCAGGGTGTCTTACTTTTCCGCCGGAGGAGAGTTTTAACGTGAGCATGAAGCACGGCGCCTTGGCAGGCTTAACCCTTATGGGTATTTTCGTAATTGGGGCAGTGGCGTGGAATCACGACACTTCCCAAGTTTTAGCGGCAGCGACGAAGGCGGCAACGCCCCGGCCCGCCGTAGTTGTGGCTACGCCGGCCCCGGATCCGATCCCGGTGGCGAATTCGGATGTTCCGGCATCGAAGCCGGTCATGACCATCATGCCGATAAAGCGCAGCGCCCGGGATCCGCGTTTGCCGGATATCGATGTCGCCGTTGACCAAGCACCCAGTGTTGACCTCGATGTGCCCGAAATTAAGCTGGCCTCCAGCGCGGCCCAAGTGGCTCTCGCGGAATTTGCCCTGCCCGGAGCGATAGGCGACCAGAAGCAGGTGAATTGTGGTGTGTTGACGGTGCAGGGTGAGATAGAGACACCGATCGGACCTGCTCCCCTCACGACACGGATCTCCAACACGACCGTGATTGGTGCCTTGGAATTGGCGGTTGTGCGTTGGCGTGTCGAAACACAACCCGACACCTCGGGCAATACCGCAGTCGTGTTCCAGACCTCGCGGATCGTCGATGCTGACAATGATGGTTCTGTCAACCTTACGGGTGATGCGGGCGACCCCGATCCGTTGGAGGAAGGCGACTACAACGTCTACATGCAGTTGGGATTCGCGGACGGAACCGACTGTCCTCCTGCCTTCGTGTTTGTTGGTGAAATCAACGTTACTGCGGAAGGCGATGAGCCGCCCCCGGCGACCTTTACCGCGACTTCGATGATCGGGCTGAGCGATATGACGGGGTTGGTGCCGCTCAATGACTGGGTGCCGCTCTTCTCCTTTACTATGAGCTATGCCGAAACGGCGCCACGGACCTTAACCAACCTTCAGTTTAAGGTTACCGGCGATCTTCACAGTTCGCCACCACCCTATCCCCTCGGTGCTCCTGCCCGGGAAGCAAACTTTCTGGAGTTTGCCTTGATTCGCGATTTTGGTGATGACGGTCCCGATGGTGTGTTCGATAATTTGGACACGGGCCAGCCGATATATACGTGGGATGCCCATGGTTACCCCTATGAAATGCCGATTCGGACCGGCGGCCCCACCGGAGGGACTCAGATTGTGGGGCCATCGGGCCACACCTACAGCATTGATGATGCCGTCTATGACCTGAACTTTACCTTTGACCCCAACGACCCGAACTTTGATCCCAACGAACCATTCAGGGACTTTCCGTTGGCGACGGGCCGCAACCCGAAATTTCCCTTCGAAGATTGGATACTCTCCTCGGCGGATCCCGGCACCGGCTTTATCGTTGTGGTTCGTTTGGCCAGCAATTGGGAGTCGGCGCAGCACATGGGCGTAATCGTCACCGGCGCCCGCATGCAGCCCTACATACCCGATCCCGCGTTTGACGAAGGACGTTTCGTAGGCCCCATGCCCATCAACGCCAGTGGCTTCGTGGATACCTACACCCCGAATTTCTTCGAGGGTGAGACGGAATCTGAAGCCGCGGGCTATTCCGCCAGCTTCTCCGTGTGGGATCCCTCGGGCTGGGACAAATTCCAGGATACCGCCGCTGAAGACCTTAACTACAACCGTGTGAATCATGCCACCGTTATGTATACGCCTCTGGGTGAGCACGTACGCCCCCGGTGGGACTTGGGGAACTCCGTGGTCAATGCGGTTACGGGCGAATTTATCAATTTACGCGAACTCTTTGCTATTGAAACCTGGGTTGAAGTGTTGTCTATCGATGCCCACGGTGAGTTTTTTGGCGGCTCCGGCAGCGGTTTGGCGCAGCCTTCCGAACTGAATCTTATTCTCACGGACATAGGGGGTGAGCCCTGTGGCCGTCCG
>JAJRPE010000339.1 GCA_024280935.1 Candidatus Hydrogenedentota bacterium | reverse complement strand
TGTGTTCGATGGCCTCCGAACCCCCAACGGATTCAAGGGCCGCCAGTTCGTCGCCCCGGTGGGCGTGGATGATGCTGTCCACCAGGCGCTGGAGCAGTTTTTCGTCGGACTGCGAAAGGCGGTCGGCCTCGCGGAGAAAGCCTGGCAGGGACACGTCGGCTCCGCCCTCGACGGCCTCGCTGAACTCTGAGAGGGACGCACGGGTTACGAGCTGAAGTTGGCGGGCAAGTATTCCGAAGATAAGGTCGTAGGTTCGCATGGGAATTCACCCGAAGGACGCAGTCGTGAGCACACACTGATAGTAGTCGAATCTTGCAGCAAAGACAAGGCGTTCAGCGACCTGATTTTGAGTTTGTCCCGATGTGGGAAAAGTTTGTGCGAACCGACTGCCAAAAACCGGAAAAGCACTGCTTTTGTGGGGGTGGTTTACCGATTGTTGCGGGGGGGGAGAATCGAGATGTCAGCGAAGTGGTGGTGCTGGAGGGGGAAGGGACACAGGTTCCAGACGGATCGGAACGAGCTGAATGGCCGTTTTCTGTTCATTGGTCAAGACAGATACCATGGCATCCATATTGTCAGTAAGGTCGTTTCTCGGAGACTTCAATCAATGTGTTTCGCCAACAAACACCACGTATGCGTCCCAAGGCCTGTCCCTCATTTTCCGTGCGGAAAAACCGAGGCCTTCCCGCACGAAATGATGTTGAAAAATAGTAAGTCTTTTGACTAATTTAATATTGCCAAGCCGCGATAGGTTCCATCTGACAGTTACAGGCCTTCACATCGGCGAATGGCGGAGATCATTGTAGGGCCATCGTCACATACCAACACACAAACTTGGCAAGTTTATTTCGATCAAATTCCTTAGCTCTGAAATAGCAGTTGCCTATCTGCATCGATTAGATGAGACAATGGGGTAGTGTCAATGATGAGTGAGTGGTCAAATATCAGTGTTTCTGGAGCGGCGACACCAGCGTGCATGACTTTGGATGCGTATCGTGGAGCTGCTCCCTGAGTCATGGTCAACTCCCTATTGTGCAACTTCCGTTTTCGTCCAAATTACACCAGTCACCTGGTGAGGTGTCACAATCATCGCCGGTCACGTTGCATTTTAAGTCATTTTCCGGATCTGTTGTCGTGAGGGCTAGGTCAGGTGAAGTCCGGTCTGTGAAGGTTAATATTCTATCGCTCTTGGCAGCTTTTACTTCGGCTTTTTGGGCTGGATATCTTCCAGTTGAATTACTCAGGGTGTAGATGTCAAATAACGTGAATGCGCCCAGGTTTCGGAGGTAGGTGTCCATACGAGATTCGGGTACGCGCCTGGTGGAGTCATCGTAAATGGGAAGAAATGGCATGCAGAAGTGGTTAAGCTCGCGCGGCAGATTCCTCAAGACATCCGCGATTTCGAATCGCACTCCGGATGTGTGGGGAGCGCCCTGATGTTCGAAGTACTGTCTGAGCTTTATTCCTGACGGTGAACCCGAGCAAGGGCTAGGAAGTAGCAGACTTATTGTTCTTAGCTCAGTCGCTAATGTTGCACCCACATCATTGGCGCTTCCATCGGCAGCTACTTTCAATGAGTTCGGAAATCGGTCCAAATTGATCAAGAGTCGGTGAACTACATTCTCGATGTGGTCATTATATAATGTCGAATAGGGGAGGTTGTGTAGCAAATAGGCCATGAGGTTGATCGAACGGGTACCTATTGTATCCGACATAGTACTCCCACCTGACAAAGTATCCTTGACATCCCAGTTCCAATAGTTCATTTTCATATTCCCTTCCTGTTGGTTACGGTTGATGGGTAATGGTGACGGTGCGGGTTTCATAGCCGCCCCGTTGTATTTTGAATATCAGGGTGAAAGTTTCGTTATATTCAAGGTGTCGAAGCCCGTTTTCGCAGAGCGTGATTAGTTGATTCAAAGACGTTACGGACGTGTCGTTGATTGTGATTATGCGCTCCAGGGGCTGGAGGCCTGCCGTTTCAAGGAGGCCGCGCCCGAAGGCATTTCTGGGCGCATTGACCAATAGCCCTGCGAGGCTGTCGGGATTTTTCAGGGGCTTCCGGGCATATTTTGCCCAGCGCTTATTTACTTGGAGAATGGCCTCCGTATTAAGCTGAAGGGCCTTGAGTGCTTCTTGCAGCAATGCCTTGGCTTGTGCGTGGGGCAGGGTTATGTTTCTTATGTTTTTCGTGGTAGGTAGCATGGTGGCGGTGAGGCGCAGGGGTGTCCTGCTACGCACGACATCGATATAGAAACGAAGTCCGTCGGGGGCAACGTCAGCGCTCGCCAAGGTGCTGGCGTAATCGCGAAAGGCATCGGGGGCGTTGCCGTTGAGGTTCAGGAGGTTGTCGCCCACTTGGATTCCCAAGGGCCAGCAGCGTGCCTCGATTTCCTCCGTGACGATCAGGGCTTGGTTGGCCGGTGTCGTTTCCGCCATTGTAGCGAGTGCGGCGAGTCCTTCGGATGCTTGGGACTTGGAAATAATGCGACTGATTGGGGGATCCGGGTTTGGGTTGGGCGGAGGCGACAGTCTTTCGAGGCGGGCTGCCTTGTAGGCGGTCACGCGTTCTTGCAGCGTCTCGTGATCGCGAACAGGGTCGGTTGTGTCTACCGGGAATCCTGAGATTTCTTCGATAGCACCGCTTTCCATAGCGATGAGAAACGTGCCATTTTCAATTCCAAAACCGACATCGAACACACGCTCTTTTCCGGTATCAATATTCACCAGCGCGGCCCCGGTTTCGAGTTCCCAGATTCGTACCGTGTTGCCGCGCGATACGGAGAGAAGCCGTTTGCCGTCTGCGCTGAACGCTACCGAGATGACATCAAAGAGCTGTCCGGAAAGGTCAAGCAGTTTCCGTTGGCTGGAGATCTGCCATACTTGGATGGTGTCGTCGTTGGAGGCGGTGGCGATGAGCTCGCTGTTGTGTGAAAAGGCGGTGTGGACGACACGGCTCTTATGCCGAATGGGAAACAGGGCCGTTTGTTGTGCCCGGTCCCACACGATAGCGGTTTTGTCGTTGGAGGCGGTGGCGACGTACTTCCCGTCCGGGGAGAATGCCGTGTGGTATACCGTGTCGCTGTGTCCCGCGAGGATACCTTGCAAGGCACCCGTATCGGCATCCCACAAGCGGGTTGTCGTGTCCCAGGAACTTGTTGCAATTGCAGTGCCATCTGGGCTGTAGCTCACACTGGTGACGTATCCTCTGTGTCCTTCGAGCCGATGAAGTATATTGCCTTCTGGCACGCTGAGAATTATGGGAAGGAAACGATCAGTAACCACCGCCAGACGATTGCCCTTTGAGGCTATGGCTACCTTCATCCCGCCCGATTTTTCTTGAAAGGCTGCGGTGTAGAAGCGTCTTCCGCTACGAAGATCTTGAACGATGGCTTGTCCGTTTCGCGAAGCGGCAGCTAGCCGCGCTCCCTCCCGTGCGAGTGAAATGCCTGTAGACTCACCCGTCATGGTGGTTATGGTGCGGTGAAGAGGGCCTCCCCGCGTCAGCCAGAGTTTTGCCGTGCCGTCCATGGAACAGGTGAGTAGCCGCTCGCCATTCAAATCAAAATCCATGCGGGCCGTTGCACCTCGATGTCCGCTGAATCGATTGATCTCCTGGGCGCTTTCCAGGTTCCACACCACGATTAATCCGTTGCTTGCCATGGCGGCCAACAGACGGCCATCGGGGGAAAGCTGGCAATCTCTCAGGCTTTCTTTGACGTTGAAGACCTGTGCGAGCGTACCATCCTGGGCATTCCATACTCGTGCATTGCCATCGGCACAGGCGGTTAGCACGATTTGCTGATCGGGGTAATAGGCTGCCCGTTGGACGGCTGCTTCGTGGGGGAGGCGAAGGATTTCAGTAAGATCGCTTCCTCGGTAGAGGAATGCGTTGTTGCCTTGCCGCGCAACAAGCAGGGCACCGGTTTCCGGTGCGCTGACACCCATACCCGGTGCTTCGGCGATTAAAGCGCCCTTATCATCAAAGAGCCGGATGTGTTCGTTGGCGGTTACTGTATAGAGCTTTTTCTCCTCATCACAAAATCCGGCGGCCTTAAGTTCATCGGGATGTTCTTTCAGTGTCAGCAGGGTTTCCTGTGTGGACAGGTTCCAAAGTTTGGCGGTGCGGTCACTGCTGGCGCTAAGCAGCCGGTTCCCCGCTGTGGTGAAGGCGCAAAAATTTACGGGCGCGGTATGGCCCTTGAGTGCGTAGAGTTCATCGCCGCTACCTGGGTTGACTATGCGCACGGAGCCGTCGGTCAGACAGAGAGCCAGCCGTGCTCCGGTCGGGTCAAAGACGGCGTGTCGGAGTCGGGCCTTGGGATAACGCCATTCGTGGAGGAGCGCGTAGGTTTTTCCGTCCCACAGGCGTGCGGAGCGGTCGCCGGATACGGTAACGATGGTATTGCCGTCAGGGGAGAAGAAGGTCTTGAATACGACGTTTGTATGCCCCCGCAAGGTCGCCAGTTCCTGGTTGCACTGGCTTATAAGATATCCCCACTCAATGTTCCGATAGCGCGGGTCGGTGGCCAGGAGGGTGTCTTCTGCGGCTTGAAATTTATAGTCACGGGCGTAGGCATCGGCGAGGCGTATGTCGGAGACGTATTTCTCGCGGGCGGTCCGTTCCTCGGCCGTTTCGGCGCGGACCCGCTGTTTTTCGGCGGCTTCGCGCTGGGTTTCGGCTTCCGTGCGTTCGTCGTCCGCGATGCCACGTTGTTCGTCGGCGACGATGCGCGCCGCCTCGGCTGCGACGCGGGCGCGGTAGATATTCACGTAGGAGATCAAGCCAATCGCGACAACGGCCAGCGTTGCGACGGAGGTGGCGAGAATCAGGGTCTTGTGCTGCCGGTAGAGCCGCTTGAGGATGTCGGAAACCTTATAGGCATAGGCATCGACGACCGCTCCTTCCAGAAACTGCTCAATATCTTTGGCGAGTTCTCGGGCCGACGGGTAGCGGTTCTCGGCCTCGAATTGGAGGGCCTTGTCGCAAATGGCCGCGAGTTCGGGCGGCGTATCGGGCGCAGTTTTTGTGACCGAGGGCACGGGCAGGGTTCCGACCCGCCGGACGGTGTCCGCAGAGTTGGTCCACTTATGGGGCACGTCGCCGGTTAGAATTTCGTAGAGGATCACCCCCAGGCTGTAAATATCGGAATGGGGGCCAATGGCACCCACTTCGCCCCGGGCTTGTTCGGGCGACATATAGAGGGGGGTACCGAGCACTTCCTTTGACTTCGTTTTCAGGCCGTCAAGTTTCTCGGGATCGAGTTTCAACTGGCTGATGGATTTCTCCATCGCCTCCCGGTGGGCATCCACATCCTTTTGCGCCTTCGCGAGCCCCCAATCCAGGACAACGCATTCGCCAAATTCGCCTATCATGATGTTGGAGGGTTTCAGGTCACGATGGATGATCCCCTTGGAATGGGCGTAGGCCATGGCCTGGCAAATATCAAGGTAGGAGCGGAGCATGCCCAGGCGTGCGTCCAGATCCT
>JAJRPE010000012.1 GCA_024280935.1 Candidatus Hydrogenedentota bacterium | reverse complement strand
GTACGCATCCACGCCGTTGGCGCTGCCCGTGTCGGTCTGCCCGGCAATCAGATAACCGCCCTCGGGCGTTTCGACAACATCAAAGGCCTGCTGCGCGTTGATGCCGCCATATGCTTTGGGCCATCCCGCCAGTGGGGTGCCATCGGTATTGGCGACCATAAGGACAACGTCAACGCCGTCCGGGCCGCCGGTATCCGTGGCCCCAACCACGACAATCGCACCATCAGCCGTCTCCAGGAGCGCGTGCCCGGTGTCATCGGCAGAATTCCAAGCACCCGTGCTAAGCACAATATCGCCATCGCCCGCCCCCTCCAGGAACATGACCGCCAGCGATGCCACGCCTTCGATCCCGTTACTGGACATCAAGGGCGCGGACTTCGCCGTTGCCACGATAGCCCCGGTGTCCACGAATGTTGTGTTGCCCTGCTCCGTTGTGACTGTGAGGCTCACATCGTAGGTTCCAGCCGTAGTGAAGATGTGGCTGGGGTTCGTATCCGTGCTTACTGCGGAGCTATCGCCAAAGTCCCAGGAATAACCTGAGATGGTGAGCGAACCGGCACTCGTGGCATCGGTAAACTGAACGGTCAGCGGAGCGCTCCCCGTCGCCGTATCGACCGTGAAGGCCACGGTGGGGCTAACCTGGATAAAATCGGTCTGTATCGTCTGAACACCGCCCTGCGCCGTCGTCAGGTTCAGGGTCACGTCGTAGTTGCCCGGCGTTGCATAGGCGTGAATGGGATTGGTGGACGCGATGGTGGAGCCGTCGCCGAAATCCCACAAACGACCGGTAACCGCAAGCGTTCCGATATCCGTCGTGTCCGTAAAGGTTACGGTCAGTGGCGCAGACCCAGTCGTGGTGTTGCCAGAAAATGCGGGAACAGGGCGTACGATAACGTAATCCGTCTCCGTGGTGGTCTGGCTGCCCGCCGCCGTGGTCACGGTCAATTTCACCGTATAGGTTCCTGGTTCCGTGTAGGTGTTGGAAGGATTGGATGTCTGGGTGGTGTTCCCGTCGCCAAAATCCCAAAGAACGCCGATGATGTCGAGGGTACCCAAGTCGGTATTGTCGGTGAAGTTGACCAAAAGCGTGCCATCACCACTCAGCGTATCTCCCGTAAAGGCGGGTTCAGGCTGCACTACGATATAGCCGGAGCGGGTTCGTGAATCACTCTGGGCATCCAAGCTGGTCGTCATGGTCAACGTCACATCGTAAACACCAGGCGCGTTGTAAATGTGAACCGGACTCGCATCACCGCTGGTAGCGCTTCCGTCGCCAAAGTCCCAAGTCCGTGATGCAACACTCAGTTGGCCGAGTGACGTAATATCCGTAAAAGAAACGGATAAGGTTCCCGTACCCGTCGTATTGTCGGCCACAAAGTCCACAGCGGGGCGGACCGTGAGATAATTCTGCTTGGTTTCCGTATCACTACCCACGGTCGAGGCAGCGGTAAGCGAAATGGTGTAAATGGCCGGTGAGGCATAAACATGACTCGGGTTTTGCAAGGTACTGGGCGTTGAGCCGTCGCCAAAGTCCCACTGCCACCCGGTCAGGATTTCGCTGCCCGCAGAACTTTCGTCGGCAAAAAGAACCGTCAACGGCGCCGCACCGGTCGTCACGTTGGTAGAGAATTCCGCCACGGGAAGCTGACGCACCGTGATGTGGTTCGCCTTGGTTTCCGTGCTCGTGCCGGCGGCCGATGTCACCGTAAGGGATACCGTATAAATGCCCGCCTGGCTATAGGTCTTGGCAGGATTCTGTTGGGTGCTGCTCGTGCCATCGCCGAAATCCCAGGCCCAAGTGGTTATCTCAGAGGATCCCGGAGTGCTCTGGTCAGCGAAGAGCACCGCCAAGGGTGCCGCACCGCTCGTGGGCGTCGCCGTGAAAGCGGCGGAAGGCTTCTCCTCCACCTCAATATAATTCACTTGCGTCAAGGTGTCGCTTCCAACGGCAGTAGAAACACCCAGCGTAACGTTGTACCGGCCCGCCTGCGCATAGGCGTGAAAAGGGTTTGAGTCGGTGCTCGTCGAACCGTCGCCGAAATCCCACTGCCAACTCGTAATGGGAGCAGAACCGGGATCGCTGAGATCCGTGAACTGGACGGTTAGCGGGGCCTCTCCGTTACGGGGTGTTGCACTGAAGGCGGCCTCGGGCGACTGCTGCGCCGTGATAAAGTTTGTCCGGGTCAATGTATTATTAGCGCCGCTGGAGGTGGTCACCGTAAGAGACACATTGTAGACACCATCGCTGGCGTAGCGATGGCTGGGGCTGGGGAGCGTGCTGCTTGTGCTGTCTCCAAAATCCCACAGCCATTCCGTGATCGTATCGGAACCACCCGTCGAGAGGTCGGAGAAATTTACATTGAGGGGCGCGGAACCTGTGGTAGGCGATGCGCTGAAATTCGCAATGGGAAGTTCTTCCACTTCGATAAAATCAATCTGCGTGGTGATCGGGCTTACACCGACCTCCGTCGTGACGGTCAGGGAAACCGTGTAACTGCCCGCTTCGGTGTACACATGGGAAGGGTTTTGCCGTGTATCGGTCGCTCCGTCGCCAAAATTCCAGAACCACGCGCTGATGGGCGAGGAGCCAGAATCCGAGGTGTCGGTAAATTGAACCACCAGGGGCGTGGAACCCGCCGTGGGCGATGCCGAGAAAGAGGCCACCGGCCGTTCCTGGACCGTGATGTAGTTGGCTTTGGTCTCTAAATCCTCGCCAATTTCTGTCGTCACCGCGAGTTTGACCGTGTACACGCCCGGATCTTCATAGGTGTGAACAGGATTGATCTCTTCGCTGGTCGTACCGTCGCCAAAATCCCAGGCATACAGCGTTATGGGAGCGGCACCCGCCATTGAGATGTCGGTAAACGTAACTTGAAGGGGGCCTTCGCCGGTGCGGGGCGAGGCGGTAAAATCGGCCTGGGGCAGCTCTCGGACGATGATGTAGTCTATCTTCGTTTCCGTGTCGTTTCCGAGGCGACTGGTCACCGTGAGGGTAACTCGGTAGACACCGGGGGCGCTATAAATATGGCTCGGGTTTTGGGCGGCGCTGTTCAGGCCGTCGCCGAAGTCCCACAACCAGTCGGTAATACCGGTTGAACCCGGCTGAGTCTGGTCCACAAAAAGAACGGTGAGTGGCACGTTCCCCTCGGTGGGCGTCGCGGTAAACGCCGCCTCCGGGCCTTCAAAAATGGGGCAACCCATCATGAACATGGACACGATCAGGCAGGTCATGCCTAGGAAAAGCTTCTCACGCATTCTGTTCCCTTTCGGAATTCAGGGCAACGCCACGTACCCGCGCCATTTTGGTGGTCGGATGAGATTAAACCGCCGCCCGACACGTACACAACGGTGCTTTATGCCCGTTTGCACCTGAGAGGAGAACCGGTACAGGAAGAGAAGGAACGCTACTGCGCAAACCCAAAGGGCATTCCTCTCTCACGTGACCTATCGCGACCCAATAGTTAAGTGAAACCTTATCGCGTCCCTACGCCTGTTGTCAACCACAGACGGCTGGCAAAATCCGGCCCCGAAAGCCCCCCCGCCCTGGAGGGGCGGGCGATGGGTTAACGCCATCGTGCCGAATCAAACCCAGCCCTGCCCCCTCCGAGGAGGGGAGCCAGGGGCGTTGGCTTCGCCTTTGCAATTGTGGCACCAACCCTGTATCTTAGTCCCCAGGCAGAGGACCGGCAAAGCGCAGCGCCCGGCACGGATCTGCAGAACGAAAAGGGTTCCTCTTTCCCGGCGAAACGAAACCGTCTGTACGTGATAATACAGAAGGAACTCAGGTTAATTACCATGCAACGAAACATCCTATGTGCATTCGTCATCACGGTATGCTGCTGCCAATGCGCCCCCTCCCCCACCGATGCCGGTGACAGAACGGCAGACTTGATGATTCCCGAACGCTTCGAGGCTAGCGTGGAACCCATCCAGCCAATTGCTGCGGAGCAGGATCTCCCTGCGGCCATTGTTGCGCTAGGACGCAAGCTCTATCATGACACACAACTTTCTGGCACACAGAAGTTATCGTGCGCGACCTGCCATCCGGTAGACGGTCCGGGCATGGTGCCCGCGATCATCGCCCCACTCCGCAACTCCCGTGGCTCCCGCAGCCCATCCCGCTATAACGTCCCCACGATATTTAATGTGGGCGAGCATTTTGCCTATTTCTGGAATGGACGGGCACAAAGCCTGGAGAAGGTAATTCAGATTTCCATACAGGCAGAGAACATCATGGATGGAACGTGGCGCATCATACTGGAACGTCTCGCGTCTGATCCCGGGTACAGCAATGAAGTCGCTAACGCTTATCCCGACACCGGACTCACCGAGGAAAATGTCGTGAATGCCTTGGCAACATACCTGCGCTCCCTGACAACCCCCAACGCGGCATTCGACCGTTGGCTGAATGGCGAAAACCTGTCTGAAAACGCAAAAGAAGGATACCGGCTCTTCAAGTCTTATGGATGCATCCGTTGCCATCAGGGCGCGGGCGTTGGGGGCAACATGTATGCCTCCTTCCGCAGTTACCTGGAATCCAGAGAACCCCAGCGAAATACAGACTACGGACGCTATAACGTCACGAAGGATGAAGCCCACCGGTACCAGTTAAAGGTTCCCAGCCTCCGCAATGTCGCGGTGACCGCCCCGTACTTCCACGATGGCTCCGCGATATCGCTCTCCGACGCGGTTGAGGCCATGGCCCAGCATCAACTGGGACGCTCCCTGACACGTACCGAAAACAACCAAATCGTGTCATTTCTGGAATCCCTCACCGGTTGGCGAGAGAACGCGCTTCTTAGTGAGTCACCATGACAGGCAAGGCCATGTTGCGACAATTCCGAACATTCGATGCCATTCTGGCCGCCTTGCTTTTTGTCACGCTGGGCATAATCGGCTACTTCGCGTACAGCGCCAATCCCAAGGCCCACCGAAGCTATGGTGTCGCGCTGCTCGAATTTGAAATGTCCGACCGTCAGCTCACAGAAGACCTCTATCGCCTCCAGGCAGGCGGGCTTTCCCACTATGATGCCCTCGTCGCCGACGCACGAAGCCTCCGCCAGGCCGAGCACCAACTGAGCCGCCTCCCCGCCCATGTGGAGGATTTCACCGAATTGAATGACCTCGTCACCCAGCTCGCCGCACTCGTGAACCAGAAACTGGACCGCGTTGAGGACTTCAAGTCGGCACTCGCAGCCCAGCGCGTGGGCATGGATAATTTACCCGCCCTCGCCAATGAGGTCCGACGAAGCCCGGAAGGCAGCCAGATTTCCAAGGCCTTTCTCTCGGACATGCTCAACAACATGCTCGTATTAATCGACGACCCGGCAGCACATCATCTGGATGTTGTGCTGGCCCAACTGGACCTGATCGCCAAGCGTCTGGAGGGAATCACCGAGGCGGACGACACCACACCCTTGCAACATTTCGCGCAACGGACGGCCGCTGTTGTCCACTATGAACAACAGGCAACCGGGCACCTTCGCGACATCACGGCGTTGCCGTTGAGCGGCACCATCGCGCAACTCAGCTACGCCTACCACAACGCGCACCAGAAAAGCCGTATCCGGGCTGTTGCCTTCGTATCAACTGTTCTCGCGGCCATGATCGTGTTCTTCGTGGTCTTGACCTATTTCACACGGTGGCGCACGGCACAACGGGAAGCCGCCATTGAAGAAAAACAACGATCCCTGGCAAGGGCGCTGAGAGAAGCCCGGGCACAAACGGCGACACTGAAAAAGGGAGAAGTAGCGGATGCGACGATCCTGGCCGAGGAACGTCTCGCTACACTGCTGAACAACACCTTCGAGATGGTGTGCATCATCTCGCGGGAGGAAAACTTTATTTTTATCTCCCCTGCCGTCACCCCCATGCTGGGCTTGTCACGAGAAGAACTTATTGGCAGAAGCGTGTACGAAGGCATCCATGACGACGACCTCATTCGGGTCAAAGACTACTTCACACGCGCCCAGAAAGAACTCCAAACGACGCAGACTGTTTCTTACCGGTTGATGGACGCGCACGGCAAGTGGCATGTCGTAGAAACCTTTGCTTCAAATCAATACAGCAATCCCGCAATTCGGGGCGTGGTCCTCAATACACGCGGGCTGACGGACGTATCGGACCCCTGATACACCGCCCTTTTTTTGCATGGTATAGTGTAGCTGGCAGTATGGAACAACCACCAACGTGGCAGGGCCACAACCAAGATCTATGGTCCTTGTCATCCGTTGTCTATTAATTTTCTTGTTTTTATAGCGGTTTTTCCGAATTTTGTCACCGAAGAGATTATCTTATGGCAACCAATACAGACCCCACCAAGCCCGTGGGCAAGGGTGACTACGTCGTCCAAGATGACGACTGCATGTCCTCCATTTCCGAAGACTCGGGCCATTTCTGGTCCACGTTGTGGAATCACATCGACAATGCCGCGCTGAAGGAGACCCGTAAGGATCCGAACGTGCTGATGCCGGGTGATCGGGTGACTATCCCGCCGATCACCGCAAAATCGGTATCCAAGGGCACCGGAGCATCCTATCGGTTTCGCCGTAAGGGCGTGCCCGCCAAGCTCCACCTGCGCCTGTTGAAACAGGGTGAGCCCCGCGCCAATGAATCCTACCGGGTGGATATTGACGGAACGCTCACCAAGGGCGTCACGGATGGCGATGGCTTCGTGGATATCTACATCCCTTGTAAAGCTAAATTGGGCAAGTTGTGGGTTGGCCCCCCGGAAGACGAAAAAATGTATCGGCTTCAATTGGGCAAGACCATGCCGGTGGAGCGCATCCAGGGGGTGAAGCAACGGCTCAAGAACATAGGCTATCGCTGCGGCTTCCTCGACGACGAGATCACCGATGTTTACCGCAACGCATTGCGTAACTTTCAGAAAGACCACGAGCTTCCCGAAACGGGCAAGGCGGATGACGCCACCCGCCAGAAACTCGTCGAGGTACACCGTTCCTGAAGTAGCAGGGCCACAACCAGGACCGTCATCCTCGCGAACGCGGGGATCCAGTGGTGATTCGATTTGTCCCTGCCGCGTTCTGGATTCCCACTTTCGTGGGAATGACGTGAGGTTTCTCGTTGTTTATAGCGGCTTTTCCTGATTGAGGCATAAACCGAAAGACAAAGCGATACACGATGGATAACGGCCCCACAAGCACAGATACGGACGATACAGGCTCCTCGTCGCACGATAACGACCAAGAAGAACTCTTCGATCTGACCGAGTCAACAGACACCGATGGATTATTTGATAAGATACTCAGTGACTTCTTGCTCGACATTGACGATCTTCGGGATGACGAGGATGTTGTAGATGCGGAGGAGGGCAGCAGCACTCAGACCGTTGCGCGCGCCACCGATGATTCAAGTAACACGGCTTCGACGCTCGATGATCCGCTTCCGCCCCTGCCCATCATTGATGTGCATTGCCATATCCACGGCATGAGCCTTTCCAGGAGCAAGGCATCACTGAAGAGTTTCGAACAGCATGGTATTTTCAACGGCAACGACTTGAGCACAGAGAAGAAGCGCAAGGCCTATATAAAGTCGGTCACCAGTTACCATCAAAAGACCGTAAAATACCGTAGTCAGGGCGGCCTGCTCAATTTCGCACACTGGAATTTCGGGAACGATCCCTGGGTGGCGAAGAAGATCATCCAGAGCACGCAACGTTTTCAAGACGAGACAGACCAATTTGACATTGCCCATCCCGTCGTCATATCTCCCATGCTCCTGGATTTCGCATATACCCCGCTGGGCACATCAAGCGCCAGCAAGGGTTCCAAGTTCAGACGTTCGGGCAATAGCATGAAGGAATCGGAAGCGCGAGAAGAAGAGACTACCGACACGGGCATTTTCTATTTCTCGAAAAATGAGAAGACCCAGAAAAACCACCGTTTCTTCATCCGCGACACAACGCATTTTGAGCACCAGATCGAGGTACTCCACCTCATGGCAAAATTGTGGCCAGGGCAAATCATGCCCTTCTGCCCCTATGACCCGCGTCGTCCCGACTGTCTCGACCATGTCAAGAAAGCCTTGGACACGCAGGCCTATGTGGGCGTAAAACTCTATGCACGCTGTGGCTGGATGCCCTACGACAATGACATACTTCACGGGAAAAAGGTGGGGAAGATACTGGATGACCGCCTCGACGAATTCTACACCTACGTCACGGCCAACGACATCCCCATCTTGAATCACACCAGCCCCACGGGGCACCCGGCAGAAGGTGCCTTGGTTTTCCCATGGCGCATGACCCCCGACGCCAGCGACACCGACAGGGAGGAGGCCCAGGCGTTTTCGCCGGTGCCGTATCCCCCGACCAACTGGGTCAAGCCAGACCGCTTTGTCAAAGGCCGGACCAAGAAGCAAAAGTCCATTGATAAGATGACCTATGAGTTGAACAGTTATGCCTATTATTGCCTCTACGACCAATTGACAACATCGCCCTACAGTTGGGAGACGGTGCTGGAGAAGTACCCCAAACTCCGCCTGTGCCTAGCCCACTTTGGATCCAAACTGGGTGTCTACGCCCATCCGCGCTACAAGGTCGACTCCCAGGCGGCCAGAGAAGACTGCGAGACGTTGTTGATTAAGAACCCGATGATCGCAGGGGCCTCGGGCCATCGTACCTTCAAGGACTATTTCAAGAAGGGTGCCATCTTCAACAGAAACGACGACCACGCACAAGAGGCGGCGGACACACTATTTGCCAATGGCACGGACTGGGCCAACTGGGTGGACAAATGGGAGACAGCCTATCCCGATGACTGGAACACCCGGATCACAAAACTGGTGACCAAGTACGACAACGTCTACGCCGACCTCTCCTTCATCACGGGGAACGGTGATTCAATCTGTGACATCATCGGCCCCCTCTTTGAAGATGCCCTCAACCAGCGGGCAGACGCCGGGCGCTTGTTTGACAAGTGCATGATCGGCACCGACTGGTACATGACGGAACTGGCGGGGTTGAGTCCCTGTGACTTTTGGCGGCTCGTGCAGAAGGCGTGCAAGATAGAACCCGCCCTCTTTGAGAATGTCCCAGACGTGGAAAAGCCGAAGCGCATGAAGGTGTGGGAACGCTGGGCGTCAAAAAATGCCTTTACATTCCTGAATGTCAAACCACGCCTGAATGGGAGCGGCATGGACAAACTTGCAACAGCCTACGGGTGCGAAACCAACAAACTTCCAAGCTGGTGGAAGACGCTGGAAAAATTCTACGACGAGCCCGAGGATATTGAGCCACCGGAGCCTGACGCTGGTTGGACCGTCAGCCCGCTTCATGAGGAAAAATAGAGTCTCAGGCGCGCCTAAATCTGCGGCGTTTGGGGGGCGCTGGCCTGGTTGGCCGCAATGGCACCGAGGTCGGCGAGGTTCTCTACCTCTTTCCAAGGGCTGTCGGTCTGAAGGGTGGCACGCTGGTCCCGGACAAAAAGTAGGCCATCATCATCGACCATGAATAGCAGGTCCTCCACGCGGATGGTCTTGTTGGCACCACAGAGTCCCGTCGCAGCCGTTTCGAAGGTGTCCATTTCTTCGTCTTTTACGCCGAATTTATCGCGCAGCAGCTTGCGTGTTGCTTTGATTTTTCCTGCCAGGATCTCTTGCTGACGATCTTCCCAGGCTTTTTTTGCCCGTTGTCGCAGGCCCATGGGCCACATCTCCTTATCGCGGTAATACCACCAGGCGCCAACTACTGCGTCAGGGGCGGCGCGGCCTTGCCCGGCTCTCCGTTGTGCCGCTCTGAAACTGTCGGTGTAAAGCGCACGGTAGCCGCCTTATTTCGGTTTCCCGCCAAATCGTTCACCACACCCGACTTTACACGCAATTCCACGGCGCGTTTGCCCGAGGGTGCCACCAGATAACGGTAGACCGCATCGCCATCGCGCCCACTGATCCGGTGGGTGGTTCCGCGTGAAACACGGAGTTCTTCGGCATCAAAGCCGTAAACCTCCTCGGAAAATACCACGTCCACGACGACGGGTTGCCCGGCCTTCGTCAAACCCTCCAGAACGCTAATTTGGACGGTCGGGCGGCTTCGATCAATCTGGCGAATAAATACCCCCGATGCCGAACTGGGATTTCCGATAACATCGCGGGCAGCACCCGCAGGAATGGAGAGGCGGACCTCGCCTTCCGTGGGCTTCACGTCGAAAATCCAGGTCACACCATCGTCACGGGCCGTAAAGTTTTGCAGCGAGCCCCCCTGAACCACGACATCGTCCTTCTCGAACTCAAAGACAGGCTCGTTGAACACAGCGTGAACGCGCATAAGCCAACTGTTCGATGCCTCGGGGGTCTCAAAGGAGCTGAGAAGCACCGTGGGTCCGGTGCTGTCCACAATGAGCGAAAATACGGGAGAAGCCGTGTTGCCATTGCCCACCGCGTCGGTGGCGGCATCTTCCGGAAGGGTAAGCGCCGTAGTCCCATCCGCCCGAGGGGTCACCACGAAGTGGTACTGTTTGTCCCCGTCTTTTCCCGCAACGCGCTCGATGCTTGCATTTTCCAGGGTCAGCGCACTGTCCCGAAGGCCATAGACCGGCTCCGAGAAGACCAGGGCGATGTTCATTCGGGCATCGTTCATCACGCCCTCCTGAGCACTCTGGATCACGCAGCGGGGCCGTGTGGCGTCAAATTGAACGACAGCGCCCTCGCCGGTTGAGGCGGTATTCAGATTGCCAAAAAGGTCGGCGGCCAGTTCTGCGGGCACGGAAAGGACCAAATCACCGTCTTGGACGATTGACCGGACCGTTAGCTGGTAGGTCGCCTTCTCTCCCGTGACTTCGTAGCGAAGCCCGGTAGCGCTTCCAGAAAACACAATGCCTCCGCTGTTTATCCCGGTGGGAAAATCGATCACCGGTTCATCGAAGAGAATATCGAAGCGGATGGGCAGGACGTTGGTCTCGGCGGGCTGGTCCTGCGCACGGCGCACGACCACCTTGGGCCGGTCAAATTGATTAACGATACTGGGGTTGTCGAGCCGACGATTCCCGCCCCGGGCCGGGGACTGGGTCATTGTCACTTCAACAAGGGTCAGCGACGGCCCCGGTTCATCCGCCGCGCTGTCGGCGCGGGTCGCGTTTTTTTTTTACGTTTCACCACTTCGTAGCCACCGCCCTCCTTCACATCATAGGGCGTGACCACCGAATCCTGGTGCGTGGCAGGGACTTTCGTGCCAATAACAGCGTTAGCGCCGGGCACGGGTGGCCCCGTCTTGGCGGGGCGGGGCGGGGTAAAAGTCACTTCGGTCGTGTAAAGCGGTCGTGTCGGCGCAGGCACAATGGGGGGATTTCGCTTGATTGTCGTCGGTTCTATCACTGGAACCTGGGGTGTGGCGGGAACAACTACCGCAGCGGGTTCCACCGTAACGACGGGCGGCGCCGGGGGGGTGGCATCCACCGTTGGCGGGGCCATCACCGGCATTTGGGGCGGCGTGTAGCTCCGGGCCGACGGAGAGTACCCCGTGCGCGACCGTGGTTCTGGCCGGGGTGCCCGATAAATCGTAGCGGCATCATGACCTGCCGCTGGGGAGTAAAGGGGAACACGAGACGGCTGGGCCACCGGGGGGGCTTCTGCGGGAGGATCGGCGGGTAGCGCCGGGGCGTAAAGATAGGTATCGCCATCCGACGGGGAGGGGGCTGTCTGCACAACAACTGGCGGTGCAGCAGACATAGGCGGCGGCGTGGTGGTGGCCACTTGCTTTATTTTATCGCTGACTTGCACCATGGGCGCGTTGGTCTGGACAGGCTCGACCGTGGTCACGTCGCGAACGAGGGGCAGCAAGGGGGCTGCGGGGTAAAGGTGGTCGTCGCCGGACGGATCCATGGGATAAGCGCCGCCAAGATCGCGGGACGAACGGCGCAGGTGGGGCCAATTATGCGGGGAAGGCCATTGCTTCAGATCCGGGATTTCCTTGTTAAAGCGGAAGCCAATCCAGTAAAAATACTCGCTGTCCTTGTGCTCGGCGTTGTCCACGACGCGGAACGGCACCGCGCAGGTCATCTTGTCTTCCAGCACGACCGAATCGCCCATGTGCAACACCACGAGGGGCAGCCAATCCATCTCCAACCCGGCCACGCCGCTGGGACGGGCAAAGCTGTTCACGCCCGGATTAAGATCTTCCGACGTATAGTAAAAGTGAATCGCCAGCTTGTTGGCGATGGGCGCCATGGGGTAGGACTTGCCTTCGTGGCCCACGATGTAGGTGGTCGGCTCGGTATTGAAGGCCATACCGTTGATACGCATATAGCGATAGACCCAGGTAGCACCGCCATAGACTTTGCTGGTAGGCCGGGGTGCCGGGAATCGTGGCGGTCGTACTGCCTGTGCCTCCCGGGGCAACACAATCAATTCACAGGTGAGGGGTTCATCGCCTTCGATGAAGTCCATGACCGCCACCATCTGGGCAAACCAGTCACGCTCGTATTCCGTCCGCAGCACCGAGCCACCCTGAAGGCGATCCAGTTCCTTGTCCACATCGGGCCAGCCTGTACGGTCGCCGCCCATCATGGTATCGGGGTTTTCCTCCACCGGAGCCTGCTTGATGTGACGGACCAGCTCCAGGGCCTCGTCGAAACTTTCGGGCGACAGGGCGGGCGTGGCAATGTCATTGATCAAGGGGAAGCCGCGATAGCGCGTCGCAAGATTGGTGAGGTAGTAGCGTGAAAGATGCTCGCCTTCATCGGCCAACAAGCGCACCGCCTGGGTACACAGGCTGTTCCAGAAGGCGAAATTGGCCTTGTTCACATTGTTGTCCAAGAGGGAGAGATAGTCGGTCTTAAAATCCGCCGCCGAAAGGAGCAGGATCTCATTCATGACATTCCGGTCTATCTTCTTGATCGCCTTCCAGGTGTTCAACACGCGGAGACACTCGGCATCAAAATCTTCGTTCAAGCCCTTCATCTTGAGGGACAGGTCGAGGTGGGCATCGGTCTGACCGGCGTGGGTGGCCGGCACGATTTCCATCGCGTAGAGAGCGGTCTCGTAGAGGATGCGCAACTTATGGTTGACGTTGTAGACCTCCAAATCGCTCAAGGCCCGGTGGAATTCCTTCCACGTGCCGTATTGAATCATCTCCGTGTTCTGGTCCACGGTTCGGGTCCAGTAATTCAGATATTCGGTCAGGTAGTTGTTAAAAACCTGATCCTTTTCCTTAAAGCTCCGCTTCAGCCGCTCCACATCGGGCAGGCTGTCCTTGCCCAGGCGTTCCTGGCGCAAGATGTCGTCCATGTGGTCCCAAAGGGTAAGCAGGTCGTAGACCACCTCGGTGTTGTAGCCATCGTCGAACTGCTGCATGTCGCCCTGCGCCGTCAGGGGAATTTCGGGACGCTCCAGCCACTGGGCCTCCACGCGGGACGCCACCATGCGGGCAAAGTCGCTGGTGGAAATAGGCAGGGCCTGTACAATTTGCTCCACCACCTTGTAACGCTGCTGGCGGTAGATGAGACTGAGCATCTTGTCCGCCGCTTCCCGCCCGCTGTTGAAGCTGTCGGAATTGGTATCGAAGTCGCCTATTTCACGAACGCTCTCGTCGAAGGTCTTCTGCAATTCTTCGAGATCCAGCAGATAGTCGAAGGGATCGTAGATGTCCTCGCCAACTACATATTCGGAAGATTGGAGGAAGCCATAGACGTGGTTCCTGAGCTGATAGCGGCGCAAATCCTGGTAGTCCGTCATGGCCAGGTATTCGCGGTCCGCCCGCAGCGCTTCAAAATCCGCCAGGTACTGCTCAACCTCGGACTTAATAAGTGCTTTGCTCTCCGCCAGGTGGGCGGTCAGGGTCTCTTTCACGCCCTCGATATGGTGGGCTGCCGATTCATCTTCCGCCTTGAGCGGGACGTTCTCCAGTTCTTTTTCCAGAACATAGTAGCGCTCCTGGATTTGATCCAGCACGTCGGCGCGCTTCTTGTCGCAGAGCAGGGCGATATCGACATCTTCGTTGTCAAAAAGGGTCGTGAGCACTTCGTCCAGGGTCTTGCGGCGTTGGGAAAGCAGGCCAACATCCCGATACCACGACTCCAGAATCACGTCAATCTGATGGACGCTGTCGGGATCACCGCTTGCAATGGCATTCTTCCAGAGCAAGGACTCCCCATCACGAAAACCGACCAGGGCATCCAGGAGCAGGCGCAAGTCCGCAAAAGCCTCTCCCTCTTTTGAAACGAAGAAGTCCATGGCCTTCTTGAACTGCTTCACGCCGCTTTCCGTAGCACCTTCAAGGCCCTCGCGGGCATCTTCGTTCGTAAGCGCGTCCGGGGGCCACGGTGCGTCTTTGGTCTCGTGGTAAATACCCCGCACATAGTCGTTATACTTCTTCACGTGCTCGGAGTAAATACTCTGATCGTCCAAGACGTATTTGAAGTAGTGGTCGAGGTCTACCTTGCGGACTTGGGAACCCAATTTGGGCCCCTTCTCGGCAGACATGGCCTCAATGCGCAGCAGTTGGCCCAAGGCATTGGTTGCCTCGTCGGTCCACCGGTCTTCTTCCAACAAAATGCGCTTTTCCGTAGCCACCACGAGAGGCGTAATATATCGATATTCAAAGATCCCCTGATAGGCTTCGATCATATCCGACTTCAGCTTGCGATTGAAGAGATCAATGGGGCGAAAGATCCAAGGCGTCTTCACATCCACTATCCAGCGACCGCCCAACAATTCAGGCACCTGGTAGAGATCCAGTTCGTTGTTCACACTGATGTCATCGGGAATATCAACCCCTTGCAGGACGGCGGCGAGTCCGCCGTTGTAGGTGTAGGATCCCGCCTTCCGGGCAACAATATCATCGGCATCGGGAAGCCACGCTTGAACGGCCGCCCAGTCTTTTCGCTTGCCCTCCATGCGCCGCTGCCAGTCGGTGGACACATAGGCGGTGTAGATGGTAAAGGCCACGAGAACCGCGACCATAACCCACGCCAGCCGCGCACGGGAACGCTTCTTCTGATAGCGGGGATCCTGATTCCATGTGACGAGGCCGCCTTCGCAGAAGACCTTGTCGTTCAGGGTCTCCTTGAGGAAATAGCTGTCTTCCGTATGGCGTGCTTCGGCAGCCGGCAATTCCGCCAGGGGCTTGTCCAGGGCACGGGCCAGCGAGGGGTCGAGTTCGGTCTCCCGCTGGATAGCCGAGGTGTAGAAGGCACCACGAAGAAAGAAGGGATCACAGTACCAGGAGTTGCCCTCGAAAATGCGCTCCAGATAAAGGCCCAGCCGGTTGGCCGTCGCCTGAAAACTGCGGGGAAACTCGTAGAGGTGGTTCACCTGTACTCGGCGCTTGTAGCCCAGGCTCTTGGACTCAATGGAATACTGAAGCAGGGAATCCCGCCGCTGACGCAGACGGTTATAAATGTCGTCCACTTCGCTGCGGTATTTCTCGGGGCTGAAGGGTTCTTCGAGATCATCGGCGTTGGACCAGCCAAAGATCTGGTCTCGCTCCCCCTGATCATTCAGGCCTGAAAAATATTCCAAAAAGCCACAGAGCCGGTCCGCCTTGGTCACCAGGACAAAAACGGGCACTTGGGTACCAAGGGCGCGATGAATGTTCTCAAAGTGCTCCACCAATCGGGCGGACTTGGTATTGATCTCTTCGTCCGTATCGGCGGAAAGTTGCTCGGCGGAGATGGTGAGAATTATCCCATTAAGGGGACTGGCAGGCCGGAAATCAGCAATATGTTTGAGGAGCAGCTTCCAAGCCAGGGACTCGGACTTGCCGCCACGGCGGAAGAAATGCTCGCCCGGCAGATCCAGCAGTACGGAGCGGTTGGTGATCCACCAATCGAGAATTTCCGTGCCGCCCACGCCCTGTTCCGTGTTGGTGAGTCCGGCGGGGAAGCCAATGCCACTGCGGCGAATGGCTTCTGATTTACCACAACCCTTTTCCCCCACCACGAGGTAGAGGGGCAACTTGTCGGCATCTTTTCGGAAGCCCGCGAGATCGGCCACGCCCCTGGCAAACTTTTCTTTGAGGGCGAGCTTAAATTCCTCGTCCGATATCTCGGGGACTTCTTCCTCGGCGGCTTCTTCGCCCGGTGCGGCGGCAGCTTTGCGTTTCAGCCACCACGGACGGATGTATTTTATGTAGCAGTAGGCAGCACCACCAACGAGTATCAGGATGATAATAAGCCCAACGGCCCAACCCGGAATATACTCACTGGCCTTGTACCAAACACCGGCAATGCCCGCAAGAATGAACATGACCGGGACCAGCATGATCTTGAGGTCGCCGAGCTTCGAGAAGAGTTCGTATATTTTCTGTAGTGGGTTCAAGCGTACTTACTCCTCAACCGCAGCAGGATTCACCATCCGGGCAGCCCCGGTCTCGGCGGTTTCCTGGATATCATTCAATGTGCGGCGCAGGGCACCGGAGCTTTTGTAATAGAGGCCGATATTGACGGCAATAACGAGGAAAACCAGCGCCGCCATGGCCAAGCGCAGATACTTGAATTGCTTCAGCTTTCGGAAGACCAGGGCCTTCTCATCCACATGCTCGTAGGCGGTGGGACTCAACTGGGCCGAGAGTTCAAAGCGCTCACCGAAAACCTTGTTGTCGATGTCCGAATGCTTCTGGCGGATATATTTCCAGTCATCGCCGTAGCAGCCCGTAAAACCCAAGCGAAGGCATTCGCGGAAGACGGTCAACTGCTGGAGGGCCACCTCGGTATTTTGCGCCAAGGTCTGCTCAAGGAGATCAAAAAACTGCTCGTCACCGGCCAGTTCCTGCTCGTCGAAGGCCAATTCCACCCATTCATCGGCGATATTCAGGTCGCTCTCTTTGATCATGAAATCGACATAGAATATGAGGATAAGGTTGATGTTCCGGTCATACTGGTAGGCCAGGGCCGGGTGGGCCTCCGCCTTGATGCGTATGTCGGCAAAAATGCTGATTATCTCGCGGCGAACCTGCTCCACCTCAAACTGGGTGTTGTGCTCCGCCGCACGGGTAAGGCACCCGACGTAGAGGAAAAGGGGTTCGGTTAATTCCACCAGGGTCATGGCCTACTCTCCAACATCGGTGTAGGTGGTGTAGAGGGTAAATTTATAGTCCACCGGATCAGAGACGGTAAAGCGTATCGCCATGGAATTCTCCACGATAATGCGCCGCCACAGCGCCCGGTTGTCGTCCGGCTCAATACGGAAATAATGGAGCCCCGGCTGGGCGGGCAGATCGAGGGGCACCTCCCGCTCCTCGCGGAGGGTCAGGCCGCGCACACGCTGGTGGATATTGCTTTTGGCCATGGCCTTGAAGCGGTCCTGGGCCTCCACCAGCTTGACGAGGGTGCGGGGATCTTCTTCGGTCTCCACGGCCAGATAGCAGACCGAGGCCTCGCTGAGTTCGACGGACGAAAGATCGGCGACGAAGAACTCGTCTTCCTCGCGAAACTCGACGCGGCGGAAGCGCTGGTTGGCGATGAGTTGGAGGAGATCCCGAATCTTGTCGCTCAATTCGCCAAAGACCACCGCCGGGCGATCATGGTCGTAGTGGGCAACCTCCATGGCATCGTAGCCCGGCACCAGGGTTGCCAACTCGCCGAGGAGGTCCCGCAGCGTCAGGTACATGTCGAAGGGCGTAATGCCCGGCACACGAATCAGAGATGCCAAACGTCCGCTGTACTTATTGAGGGTCTGAAGGAAGAACACATGCTCGGATTGAAACTTGGCCTCCCTTGCGGAGTCGCCACGGGAGCCACCACGGGCCACACGGGTCACCAAATCACGTCGATTCGCGTCTACCTGATTGGAGAGGTCGCGAACAATCGCCAGCAGTTGGGCGTAGCCGTGGAGCAAGAGGCACGGCGGGATAAAAAGCGGGTCCAGCGCAGGCAATCCCGCACTGTCGGAGGTGGAGCGGGTAATCCGCACCAAGGGCAAGACTTCCAAACCACCAATGTCGTCGGTGCTGAGGAGCAGACGGGCATTGACCCGGCGCACCAGCATGGGGTGGGAATGGACCCCGGTGTTTTCATCAGGCCGCTCGATTTCGTCGAGTTTGTAAATGCGGCGGCTCCGCCAACCGTCATCATTGTCGCTCGCCACAACATTCGCCCCGTTCGGATCCCAAAGGGGCACGCCGATCATCACGGTGACCGCTTCCGCGCCGGAATCGAAGGCGGCCTGAAGGTTGAGGGGCGGCAAGTCCGCGCTGGCGGGGTATTCCACTTCCTGGCCGCTGGGCATGATCACCCGGAGGTGCTTGAACTGCACGAGCATGTTGCGCAGCGAGTCATCGGACAACTCCGATTCGATGACGCCATACCCGTAGGCAAATCCCATACGTCGCTCGGCGCGAATCTGGGTAATGATGTTCTGTTGCATCTGTTGCATGTGGTGGGGCTGTAAGAAAAGCCCTTCATGCCAGTGAATATGCTGCGTCATCGCTGTCTTTCTCTATCTTCGCGCCGGAAGTTGCCACCAGGGCATCTTCCCGGCCTACCCTCTCCTACTGGCGACGCTGGGTCGTCTCGCTGACCAGGCCGCTCGGCAGAACGAGTATCTTGAGCGTCTTGGTCCGTGGTGTGAAAAATCCATTGGGCCACAATTTTCGGTCCAAGGGCAGGGCCAGTACCGAGCGGATCTGAACGAACTCCGGATTTTCACCGGGCCGCTCGGGCAAATTGGCGATAATATAAATCGTCTTGGCACCCTTGCGCTTCCATTCTTTCCAGTAATGGCTTCGCCGCGACAGTTTCTTCGGTGCCAGATCCTGGTTGGTAAAGCGGACGCTGAACGCACCCACGCCTGCGCGATAGGCATTGTCGGTGTCGAAGTACTCGCGCACCTTCAGGGTTTTGAGAACGCCCTCTTCGGAGGCATTTGCCGCGAATATATCCACATCGATGGACGGCAACTCACCCGTCTGGGGACTCCGGAACGACTCCACGTCCATGGTGAGTTTAACATTGAAGGCATCACGCTTCTTGGAGGCGCACCCACTTATCCCGCCTGCGGCCACCGCCACGAGGGTGCCGAGACAGAGCAAACGCAAGCCCGCACGAACGCGGCCAGGGCTGCGCCCAGACACACCACTTCCGACGTCCAATGTCGTCATACAAGCCCAACGGTACAACGTGTTCTCCTTCGCAAATCTCGACCTGGCTGTTCTGATAAATCCAGCCCGGAACACACAGCCTGAGCGACCCTCCCAAGAAGGGTCCTATCCGCAACAATCAAAACAGGTTCCGACCATGCCCGATGGTCGAATAGACCCTCATGGTACACAGCGACCAATAGCCCATGTCAAGGCTTTTCTTCTATTCGGGAACGGAATTTCGCCTACTAAATCTCTTCCCAGGCTTCCTGATCCAATTCTGGAAAGCTAATCTGGCAATTTCCCGAAGCTATGCCAACCAATTTAGCCTTGCCTTTGGTGTCCAGAGTGCCTCGGTCGACCGTCTTTCCATCGGGCAGAATAACCTCGTAGGGCATGCCCGCAATGGGACTGTCGTCCATACCGACCAACTCGATCTCAATCCAATCGACGGTCTTCTTTACCGTCGTCTCCTGGACAACCATTAGCTGCTCTGACCGGGCCTCTTCCTCGGCGGCTTCTTCTGAAATCTCTTCGTCAGCCTCGCTTCGGGCTTTTTTCTGCTTCTTTTTCTGTTTCTCGGCCTTCTTCGCCTCCGCCTCCTGCTCATCAGCCGTGGGGGCCTTGTAGGGCGACACCTTTTTGGTGCCGTACTTGCCGGTTTCGGCCTCTATCTGCTCGGCCCTGACCTCGGCCACCTGGCCCGGATCGGCCTCGTCGGCCAATTCCGGAGCCACGGCCTCGGCAGGTTCTACTGCGGAACCAGCTTCACCATCTTTGGGATCGGGCATTGTTACAATCTCCGCTAATTAATACTGACCATGCCGCCTTCAAGGGTCAGGCTGCCATCACCACTTACCGTCGTCGCTGGACTGGACATTTCAGCCGTTGCGTCGGAACTCAGGGTCAGCCCGCCGGTACCGGAGAACTCGCCCGAACCGGTGGCCGCAATGGTCGTATCGCCGGTGGATTCCAATTCTATATTGCCGTCTGCCGTAACCGTGCAATCGCCACCCGCTTCCAGCACAATATCACCATCGGCCTTGAGCTCGATATCGCCCGTCGTGCCAATGGTAACACCGCCGGATTCGATGGCAATATAAGAATCGCCCACCTTGATGGTGACATTGGTCGCGGCTTCAATACAGATATTATCACCCTTGAGGAAGTAGTCCGCCGTCACCTCTTCCGAATGGTTCGCCTTGTAGACCTCAATGACATCCCCTTCCACGGTGGAACTGTGGCTGTCCGTGATCTTAATGGCTTCCTTGCCCTTGATCGTCACGTTGTGGTCGCGCTCGATAAGCTCAATATGATCACGCCCCACCGTCTCGTGCTTGTCGTTGTCCACCTTCTCTTTGCGATCATTGATCACTTGCAGATGGTGATCATTGCCAACCCATTCGAATGAATCGTTCAGGATACGCTTGTCGAAGTTTTTCTGGCCATGAACAAAAATCTGCTCGTTTTCTTTTTTGTCCTCAAAGCGAATTTCGTTGAAGCCTTCACCGCCCTTGCTGGTGTTGCTTTTCATGACGGTCATGGTCATGTTGGTAGGCAAGGCGTAGGGCGGCTTGTTGTCGGCGTTGTAGAGGGAACCGATGATAATGGGCCGGTCCGGGTCGCCTTCGAGAAACTCCACCACCACCTCCTGCCCGATTCGGGGCAGGGTCACGGCACCCCAATTCTTCCCGGCCCAATTCTGGGCAAGACGAATAAAGCACGAGCTGTTTTCATCGGACTTTCCGTAGCGGTCCCAATGAAACTGAACCTTGATGCGGCCATACTCGTCGGTGTGAATTTCATCGCCCGATGGGCCAACCACAATAGCGGTCTGGGGACCGTGGACAAAAGGCTTGCGCGTTACACTCTCGCTGCGATATTGCTCGGTCTTCTTGATGGCCATGAAGCTGCACTTGAACGGATCCAGCTTCTGCTCTTCCACGGGCGACGAGGTGTAGTCATCGCCCACCACATTGATGGTGGTGGACGTAATGATGTAGTCCGTGTTTTGCGAGGCCAGGGGATAGCCCGTCATGGCAAAGAGCGCGCCGCACGCCGCCCCCCGAATGACGCATTCCGCCTTAAACGTCTGGTAACCCGCCTGAAACTCCTCCGCACGGTACTTGGCGTAGTTGGCGGCATCAGCCACCACGCTGTAGCGCCCAGGATAGTCGAATCGCTTGAGATTGGCCTTGGCGTTGCCCCGCGACACCTCCGACTCACCGAACATAATGTTCTTGGGTGTTTCCAGACTGTAGTCGGCGTAGGTGAAATGGTTGCTTTCAAAAAGTCCCATTTCCACCCAATAGAAGATGCTGTCCTGGTCGATGGAACCGGGGTCACGGGGGTTAAACTCCATCTCCTCGAAGCCGGGCTGTGCCTCGTGGAGGCTGCTCGCATTAATGAGCACCATGGTATGCTTGCCGTCTTCGTGCTTGAAGTAGTAATAAATGCCCTCTTGCTCCATCAGCCGTGAGATGAACTCGAAGTAGGACTCCCGGTACATGACGGTGAATTCGCGGGTAGGATAGGTGGTGCTGCCAAGCTTGTACTCCACATCCGTGATACCCTGTTCCTTCAGGACATCCTTGATGATAGCGGCCGCATCCATACTCTGGTAGATACGGCAATCGGCGGTGCGCGTAAGAAACCAGGCGGCGGGGACCACCGTGGCTTGATAGTAGGTAAGGTCTTCCACCTCCTGGGTGCGCGAAAAGCGGCTCACCACGCCGTTGATAAAGCGGGCATCCGACGCTGCGTAGTTCATCCGAATGGTGACATTCTGCCCGATGATGTCGTCGAAGGTGATGTTCGTGTCTTCGCTGCAAAGCTCCAACTCATATTGGAAGATACGGCCCAACTCCTCCACGCCCGCCATGCGGCGAAAGAGGAGCTTATCCTTGCCCAGCGGCGTTTCTATGCTCGCCCAACGAGTATCTTGCGTTCTAGCCATTGTGTCTATACCTGCCTGCGTCTAGCACCGTCCAACGTTGAAAATTCACGGCTTTGTTCTGATTACTTAACGAAGTCGTTGACCGCACCGGATCAATTCAGTCCTGTAGGAACGACAGAAAAACATACGTGGTCGGTTACGGTCCAGCGCCCCGAAGGGGCACAAGAGGTTAGCCCAGGGCAACGCCCTGGGTTAATGGCCGTGCATTCTCTTGCGCCCTGAAAGGGCATAACAACATACCAACACATCTCTATTGTGCCCTTTCAGGGCGTTTCGTTTTGTGATGCCAACCGACCCAGGGCGTTGCCCTGACTAACCTATTCAGGCCTTTCAGGCCAAAGAACAACTCTCAAAACGACGGATTTCGCAGCGTCTGTATCTACAAAAAAACACGCCAATCCTATTGTTTATTAATTCGTGAAAATTCGTGTCTATTCGTGTCTATTCGTGGTTCAATTCTTGTTTGTTCAATTTTTTGCAACGTAGATTCGGCGAGACCTTACGACTTTCTACTGTATACGGGTGCTTAGCTTTTTACAACTGTCGAAATCGGGACACCAAGGTCATGCGGTCCATGCGCAAGTCCTCCGGGTCGTGATCAAAGCCCGCCTCCGCACCCTTCAGCCACGTAGTCCAGCCCAGTTGGCCCTGCACGCCCAGACAAGTCTGGGGCACTTCGTCCCGCTTGAGAATGAGACATACATCCCACTCAAGCTCCTCGCCGATATAATTCCGCACCCAATCGATGAGGTGTTCCAGATGGTCGCCGGAAGGCAACATACTCTGGTAACGCTGCCAATCCATAGCACCCAGACGAATACGGAATTTCTGCTGGCGATCCCAGAATCGGCTTCCCAGAATCACGTTCTGCCCCACCTTGCCCGTGCTCCGACTCTCGCCCAATCGGCAGCAACAGTCGTCAGGGACATCGATCCACTGGCCCACAAACTCTTCAACGGATGCGGGGACACCAAAATAGTCGCCCAATATGGCGCAGAGACCTTCGGAGTCCCGGGTCTGCATCGCGAGCCACGCCGAATAGTAACGCTTGCCATCGTCACGAATAGAATCGCGCTCGACGAAGGCCTCGGAGCCGACGCCAATAAGGCTGGAAACGTATTTTGAAAAGGACCCGTGGCGGGTGCGCTCGTAGGATGCTGTGGTCTGGCATTCGGCCCATGCCCGATAGAAGAGCGAGATTATGCGTGTCTGCAAGACATCCAGGAACTCGGGATGGCTCTTATCTTTGTCGTGGAGCAGCCGTTCATAGAGGGACTCGGTAAGATTGAGCGGCATGGGACCATTCGGCCCAAGGAGTCCCATGAAGTTTACCTTCATCTTGGGCGGCGCGGTGCTTTCTGGATCTTCGTCAAAATGCTCGACGGGTGCGGCTTCGAAGGTCAGGCCCAGATTCTGGCCAAACCGAAGAATGTCGTCGTGAAGGTGGTGGGAAAAACCGACATGCGCCTTCCCGGGTTCCTCGCCCTCCAGGCGACGTATCGCCTGGAAAAAGTTAACCGTGCCGGGTTGCTTGGCGAGACGGTCTTTTATACCAGCTTCCGCTGTCCCAATCTCGCTTGCCAACGCTTGATTTCTCCTTGGTCAGCCGTTTGAATAACGGTCTCGGTAAATGAGTTCAATGAAACATGTTTGGCGAAAAATCGCTCGAGTACCGCCCCCAGCAGGAACGAGCCCGCGCCCTCAATCGACTCTTCGTCCATGGTAACGAGGATTTCGAGGCCCCGGGCAAACGCAATCTGGCCGGGACCATGAACACGCCGTGTGATGGGTGCGCTCTGGACATTGCGCAGGCTATTGATCTGCTTGCGGGTGCCAGGGTCGGAAATATTGCCATAAAGGCCGAGTAATTCTCGCAACGTGGCCGCAGCGTCCCCCTCTTCGGTATCCATAAGGGACAGATAATTCAGGGAAAGGTGGTTGATGACCCGCCACGTGTAGGGTCCTTCGGCGAGGGACGCGCGGGGCGGCGTGGGACCGGCCACTACGCGCACGCCTTCGATGGGCGCGTTCAGATCCATAACAAAGTCTGAATTGGTCATGCCGGGCTGCATGAGCAACGGCAGATCGCGGTTCGTACACAAGGTCTGGAGAGAAAGCTGACGAATATCGGGACTATAGGGTGCCGCGTTGGCATCAACCAACGACACGTAGACTTCGCTGCCGGCATACCCCGAACGGGTGCCATGGTTCAGTTCGCGCTCCGACAGGCGGCGTGGGATTCGGTACGTGCTGAAGTACGCCCGGCTCTCGGCATCGTAGCCCTTGGCGGAGTAGAAGGGTTCGAATACCTGCTTGTCCCCCATTTCTGTTCCATGGCCAGTAATTTGATTCACCTGGTAGACTTCGTAATCCAAGGGCCGCGTGCGATCACCGACCACGTGAAAACGTGACCGGGTGTCGGAAACATCGACACGGTCTGGTTCCAGGGGAAAGAGGTTGATGGCGGGCGTGCAGTTCAACACAAAGTTGGACTCACTCACTTCATTTTCAAGGCGCGGATCGCCCTGCTTGAGCAAAATAAATATATCGAGTTCGGTGGAGATCGCGTTGCCCATGTACTTTCCGAGGCCACCGATCTCGAAGAACATGTACCGCTGTGGAAATGCGAAAAACTCGTGGAGCAGCCGATAGCCCTGAAATGACCGGGAGCCGTAGGGCAACAGATACTCATTGTCTTCAAAGCCAACCTGGCGAATGCGCTCTGGGGAAAGCGTCCGCTGCCAGGGAACTGGGTCGCCCGCAGGCCGCATGACGACACCCACTCCATGGGAGAAAATCGCCTCATAGAGCCGGGCACCCAAATCGCCGCCTCCCTGGATGTAAACGTTCAGCCGGTTTAAGTCGATGTCACTGAAGAGCTGCCCGCCCATGGTCTTGAGGCGAAGGCGAATCCCCGCCGCCATGTCACGCCGGTCTGGCAAGCCAATAGAATTTATTTCCCGCGTGTAATATTCGGCCTCGACCAGCGAAACGGGCCACAGCGTTACATCGTGGCCTGTGCGGAACTGGCACGACAAATCATCCCCGATGCCACCGCCACTGCGAAGCATGGTGTTCTTTGGAACCACCACGCCCTCGTCCAGTGCCGGTTCGGCGAAATCCGGTTGAAACTGCACCATGGTCATGGCGGGGGTCGGACAAAGGTAGTGGGGATATACCGTCTCGACCAGGCTCTGGGTAAAATTGGGAAACTCGTCGTCCAGTTTCATCCGCACGCGGGCGGTAAGAAAGGCGACGCCTTCCAAGAGGCGTTCTACGTAAGGGTCGGCGCACTCGAAGGATTCCAAGCCGAGGCGCCCCGCGACTTTTGGGTTTTCCTTGGCAAATACCTCCCCGACTTCGCGCAGGTACTGGAGTTCTTCGTTGTAATAGTCCAGGCGGCGGCGGTTGGCTGACTTCTTATCCATTACGCCATTCCTTTACCTTCACGCTGGCATTGTGCAGATCGATGCTGGTCAGGAGGTAAACGTGCTCTGAATAGGGCTTGGCCCACAACTCGGCGTGGATTTCTATTTCCAGATTCTTCATGGTGCTGTCACTGGGATCCTCGTGGCGCGATACGGCCACACGCAGCGAGTCGCGATTGACCCTCGGCTCGAATCGTTTAATGGCCTCGACGATATTTTGCTCCACAAGGGCCGGCTTGGCCCCCATGTCGGCCAGACCGAGAAGATTGGGCATGCCATAGTTCAGCACGGATGATTGAACCTCGGGGTGCCCCCCGTACTCGCCGATGGAGGGCTGGAGTCCATAGGACATCAGGCGCATGAGATCCCGCTGGAATCCTGCGCGATACTCCTGAAAACTCATGGCTTGCGGACGTGGCGCTTCCAGCCGTTTCCCCGGTTCGTGGTCGGTGAGCCGGTCCATGAGAGATGGCAAATATCGAACGTACACGAAAGAAACCTCACACGATGGACCACAGTATCAGCCACAGGACCCAAGATAATCGACCGGACTTGCTCCGTGCAAGTCCGGTCGCATTCAATCACGATCAACGAGACCCGATCAGGTCTGGCGGTTGGTGAGACGATTCCAGGTCGAGCTGAAGGTGTCGCCCATCTTACCATCGGGTTTGACCATCGTGTATTCCCACTTAATGGTGGTAAAGGCGATGGAGCCTTCCTCGGTGGGCAATTCGCCGTCACTGCCGGTCGTATTAATGCTGGCGATAATACTGTTGGTCAGGGTGACACGAAAGTATACTTCCGCCTTCTCCGTTGGCCGCACCGCTTCGATAGTGATCGTTGGAATGACCTTGGCCGTCAGGCAATATTGAAACAACTGGACGCTGGAACGGTCCATCGACTTGTTGAACGTGATGACCTCAAGGGTCGCACCGCCGGTGGAGAAACCACCCGCTGCGGAAGGCGTACCGCCGCCTTCAAGGTCATGGGTCATTTCCTGGCCAAACTCGGTAATTTCCAACCAGCCTTTGTGGGTTTCGTCTTCCGACTCACCGGTAACCCCGTCAATTTTCAAAAAAAATGCATTAGCCATGCCGTTTATCTCCTCTTTTATACGCTGTGATTGTTTTCCGCGCTACCGTAACTTCATGCCATTACACCGCAACGCGCTTCCTATTTCAAGTGCCTTGCCTCCCAACGCCGGGAGGCAAGGCCTATTTCAATCGAATCTAAATGCGGAACCCATCCCGGCAGTCACGCTTACTTCTCGGTCGGAAGCTTGGAAACCAAGCGCAAGGAGGCCGACAAGCCTTCCAACTGATAATGGGGCCGCAAATAGAAGACCGAGGAGTAGTATCCCGGGTTGCCTTCCACTTCGGCCACCACCACTTCGGCAGCAGCGAGGGGACGGCGGGCCTTGGCCTCATCGGAAGCGTTGGACGGATCCGGCTCCACGTAGTTCCGAATCCAATTATTGAGCCACGTCTCCATGTCGGCGCGTTCCGCAAAAGAGCCGACCTTGTCGCGCACGATGCACTTCAGATAGTGGGCAAAGCGGCAGGTGGAGAAGAGATAGGGCAAGCGTGCGCTCAAATTCGCGTTGGCGGTCGCGTCTGGATCATCATACTCGGCTGGCTTCTGGAGCGACTGTGCGCCAATGAAGACCGCGTAGTCCGTGTTCTTGAAGAAGGACAGGGGCATCAGGCCGGCCTTGGCCATTTCCGCTTCACGACGGTCGGTGATGGCAATTTCGGTCGGACAGGTCATGTCCACGCCGCCATCATCCGTCGGGAAGGTGTGGCAGGGCAGGCCTTCGACGGAACCGCCGCTTTCCACGCCGCGAATCTGGGAACACCAGCCATAGAGCTTGAAGGAGCGCGTGATATTCGCTCCCATGGCATAGGCGGCGTTGGCCCACGTAAAGTTTGCCTGATCGTTCTCGACCTCTTCTTCAAAGTCGAAATCATCCACCGGATTGGTATCCGCGCCATAGGGCAAGCGCGACAGGAAGCGCGGCAGGGTCAGCCCCAAATACCGGGCATCTTCGGACTCGCGCAAGGAGCGCCACGGCGCGTACTCGGGCGAAGTGAAGAGCTTGTTGATATCGCTGGGGTTGGAGAGTTCCTGCCAACTATCCATGTTCATCAGCTTGGGCGAAGCCGCCGAGATGAAGGGCGTGTGGGCCGCCGCCGCAATCTGAGAAAGTCCCTGGAGAACCTGCACGTCCGGTCCGCTGTGGTCAAACTCATAGTCGCCGACGATACAGCCATAGGGTTCGCCACCTGGGGTACCGAACTCTTCTTCATAGAGCTTTTTGAAAAGGGGACTCTGTTCCCAGGCCGTTCCCTTGAACTTCTTGAGAACCTTGCCGATTTCCTTCTTGGAAATGTTCAGCACTTTGATCTTCAGCTGCTCATCGGTTTCGGTGTTAGAAACCATGTGCTGGAGACCGCGCCAAGAGCCTTCGAGCTTCTGGAAGTCATCATGGTGAATAATCAAATTCACCTGTTTTGTTAACTGGTCATCAAGATTCTTGATGAGAAACTTGATCGTGGCCGTCGCGTCGGACGGGTCCACTTCGCCTTCTTTGAGGGCCTCACGGGCCAGCGTCGCGATCGCTTTCTCAATCGTGCTGCGTGCGGCAGCCGTCTTCGGCTTGAATTCAGCATCGAGCATGTCGCCAAATTGTGCGACATCCAGTGTTGCGCCTTCTTCTACAGTATCAGCCATGATTACTCACCTCCTTCGCTTGCGCCGCCGCCGAGCGATTCCATGGCAGCTTTGTCGCCCAATACCTTACCCAACAGATCTTCCGCGCCGATCTTGCCGTCCATATAGGAAAGCAGGTCGGACATTTCGCGGCGCGCCGTCAGGAGTTCATTGAGCTCATCAACGTTTTCCGCCACTTTGCCGGGCGAGAAATCGTCCATGGACTCAAAAGTCATCTCCACGCTCAGGTTGCCTTCACCCGACAGATTGTTGTCCACCTGGAAGGCAACGCGGGGCTTCATGGCCTTCAGGCGGCTGTTGAAGTTCTCGGAGTCAATTTCCACCAGATCCCGGTCCGCAATTGGCGGCAGGGCCTCAGCGGGCTTCCCGGTAAGATCCGCCATAACACCCATAACGAATGGGAGGGTGATTTTCTTTTCCGCGCCATAGAGTTCTACATCATATTCGATCTGAACCCGGGGTGCCTTGTTTCGAGCAATAAATTTCTGACCACTTGGTGTTGCCATGGTGCTCCTGTACCCTTTCTGTTTCCAGTTTCCTGTCATCCACCAGGATGTCAGCATTACTACCGTTTTAGTGCCTTGGCCTCTAAAGGCCCATCAAAACAAAACACCTTCTGGGTCGCGGGGCCACCAAGACCGTAGATCCTGGTCGTGGCCCACCGCTTTTAGTCCACTAGGACCCACTTGACTACGACCCACTTGCCTCGCAAGATCGCTTACATATCATCGTCACTGCTTGTATCCGAGTCGAAATCGTCATCGTCCGAGTCCATCGTATCACTGGAGGAAGTCCCCGTGATACTTTCTATATCACTGACGGCACCGGGCGAGAGGTCAGAGATAATGTCGTAAAAACTCGCCGTAACCAATCGTTCGGCCCGCTTCATGATAAGGGGAACGGGACTCGACGGCTCATTCTTGCTGTAGTATTTGTAAATCAGGCCAAAAGCCTTTAACACATCTTCCCGACTATTGATTCCCGCGCTGGCCATGTCACCACGGCGACCACCCCCCCCCGATCCGCCGCCATCACCATCGCTGGAACCCTCTCCGTCACCATCCTCGTCGGAACCGAAATCATCGTCCCCAAAATCCTCCTCATCAAAGAAACCCCTTCGATCCAGTTCCTTGTGAAGCGGCTTGACCATGTCTTTCAACATGCTGGCTATATTGTCGAACGTGGGCGGAACACTCTGGGAGAGCTTCTCGGAGAGGGCTTCCCGAATTCCGTCCAAAAGTTCAGAAGCCTCCGTCAGGGCGGTGTACATCACCTCGATCTCGTCCTGATCCGTGTCCTCGAAGGCCCCTTGAATCAGGGACATCTTGGGCACGCTGCTGTCGCCCTCACCCCCTTCGCCATCCCCATCACCGCCACCCGCAGCCATGGCTGCTTGAATATCCCTCAGGGAAAAACATCCCAACTGGCGCGAATTCGTCAATGGCGTGGAGCGAAGCCGCTGGATAAACTTCATGGTATCCCCAACCGTTGCCAAGGGGGCGCTCATGTCGTTGAGAATATTCTCCCGCTCCATCCAGCCATCGGGGTCTCCCATGCTCTCATCGGGATCCAGCTCGGGGTACATGGTATCCCAGTACCGTTCTATGAGTCCTTTGATAAGGGACAGGCCATCGCGGAAACCCGCCACGCCGCCGCGATTCATGCCGGAAAGGGTTAGAAAAAGCGCGGTGCGGAGGTGTTTACATTCTTTGAAGTGTGATTCGGACTGTTCCTGAAGCTCGGCCCAGTTGGGTTCCGCCGTCTCCAGTTCCGCCCCTGCGACTATCCCCGCGCCGTGCTCCTTGACGATTTCCTCCAGCGCAAACAGCGAACCCTCTTCACCACACGGCATTTCATCCGATATGGGTTCTAACAACTCTTCTACGTCCATGGGGTCTCCTGGAAGATATTCCGAACCGACGCTATACGAATCGAGCAGCGACGCAAGCACCCCTGCCCGGGGCGACGCGATATTCAGTTGACTCAATGATTAAACCTGAAAATCCCGAGCAAGTCAAGATCGATGTGCAGACGGCGGCGGCCTGCCTCAGGCCCATTCAGTAGCCAATAAAAAAATGCATTCACGCAACTGCCAGATTTTCGACACACCCTATGTTTAACACACTTGGGAACCGAAAATATACCTGATAGATCACGGCATCACGCTAGACAAGGCCTGTCTATACAGGTATTATGTAATTATGCTGGTTGGCAGGAACCAGCATCAGGCGCGTCTCCTGCATCCATGGCGGAGCATCTTGGAACACAATTGTGCAATCTAGTGTCTTCTCCTCAACGCTGTTGGCGGCGAGGACAAGACCAGGCTTGAATACGGTACCTTGGGTTGGGAGCGTATCCCATCACTGTGCAGCAACGGGTACACGGTATGCATGCCCCTGATTCGAACATAATTGCTGGAGTTTGAAATGATTCTATTTTCTGGTGGACGGGTTCGTAATTGGCCGCGTCTGATATCCAGTCTTTCTCTGTGTGTGACAGCGCTTCTCGTCGGCGCATCGGCCTATGCTGTCTCTCCCGATCCCGGTGGAGACATCACGGCAACCAACACTTCGGGAGGAGCGCTCAGCATCGCAGAGGACACCGTGTCGCCCACAGACTTCCGTGTCAGTGGCATCACACTGAATGATGTCGACGGCGGAACGCCCTCAAAAATTCGGCTCACTGCCATCAGCGGCGGCACCGTAACGGATTCGGGCGGCGGGGCTATCTCCATAGGAGAATCGGGTATTGGGAGTGCCGTCAACCTTACGGGCAACATGGTTGATCTTAGACTGGTGCCCAATGCTGATCGCGACACCGATGTCACCATCACCTACAAGATGATCGACCCGGAAGGAGCCTCTCCAGACTCAACGGCCTCGACGATCACCATCAGCATCACAGCAAGCCCGGATATCCCCAGCGCAGGCGGCAATATCACCGCCACTTCCCCGGGAGGCGGGGCCACAAGCATCACCGAAGATGACCCGCCACCGGGAGCCGCCAATATCCGCATAACACCCACCACATTGAGCGATCCCGACACGGGTGAAACCCCGGTCGCCATCCGCCTCATCTCCGTTACCGGTGGCACGGTCACGCAGAGCAACGGAAGTGCCATCACACTGGGGGCATCCGGCACGGTGCTGACGCTCACTGGAGCAAACTACGATGCGCGATTCACGCCCGCCTCCAACCGGGATACCGACGCCATTGTCCAGTATGTGGTCGTCGACGTTGGAAGCGTAACCGACTCCGCCCAATCAACGATCACGGTAACGATTGCCCCGCTCAACAACGATCCCCCCAGTGCGGGTGGTAGCTTTACGGCCACCAACACGAGCGGCGGGGCCATCAGCATCAACGAAGATGCCGCAGCACCGGGAGCTGCCAATATTCGCGTGACCGTAACCACACTCAGCGATCCTGACACGGTAGATGACCCTCCGACAGCCATTCGCCTGCTCACGTTCACGGGCGGCAGCGTAGCCCAAAGCGACGGCAGCGCCATCACATTGGGGGCTGCGGGCACGGTCCTCACCTTGAGCGGCAACAATCTTGATCTTCGCTTCACCCCCGCTACGAACCAGGATACGGATGTCACAATTCCTTACGTCGTCGTGGACCCGTCCAGCGTAACCGACTCGTCCTCTTCCAACATCACCGTCAGCATCACACCAGGCGCGGATCCGCCCAGTGCAGGGGGCGATGTCACCGCAACGGCTCCCGGTGGCGGTGCTACCAGCATCAACGAAGACGACACCGCGCCCGGTGCCGCCAACATTCGAATTACTCCGCCCACCCTGAGCGACCCTGACACCGGTGAAACCCCGGTCAGCATCCGCCTGATCTCCATCACGGGCGGCACCGTGGCACAAAGCGATAATTCCGCCATCACATTGGGGGCCTCGGGCACGATTCTCTCCCTGAGCAGCGGCAGCCTTGATCTTCGCTTCACCCCGGATGCCAATCGTGATACGGCGGCAAGCATTGTCTATATCGTCGTTGACCCAGGCAGCATTTCCGATTCCGCCCAATCTAACGTGACGGTTAATATCACGCCCAGTTCGGATGCCCCCATAGCAGGCGGTAACATCACGGCGACCGCGCCGGGGGGCGGCGCAACGGCCATTACCGAAGATGACCCCACCCCCGGTTCCGCCAACATTCGCGTCACCCCCACCATACTGAGTGATCCCGACACGGGCGAAACCCCCACTGCCATACGCTTGCTCAGCTTCACGGGAGGCAGCGTAACCCAAAGCAATGGATCCGCCATTGTACTCGGCGGCGCGGGCACGGTGCTGACCCTGAGCAGTGGCAACCTGGATCTCCGTTTTACCCCCGATGCAAACCGTGACACGGCGGTGACAATCCCTTATGTGGTCGTCGATCCGGGCGGTGTGTCAGACTCAGCCTCCTCGAACATCACGGTAAACATCACCGCCGTCAACGATGCTCCCACCATCTCCAATGCGACCCTCGCGGATGTAAACGAGGATGACAGCAATCCGCCTGGTGCCACCGTAACGGCGTTGTTCGGCGGATCCTTTTCCGATGTAGACGGCACTTTCTTCGGCGTTGCCGTGGTATCCAATCCCCAATTGAGCAGTGAAGGAAGCTGGCAGTACCGCCCTCCCTCAGGCAATGTCAATGATTGGTACGACATTGCTTCTGTAACCGACACCAGTTCCGCACCCAATGCCCTCGTGCTACGTGCGGATACCGACGTTCGTTTCCTGCCGGCAGCCCAGTTTAACGGCCCCGTGACCGCGATAACGGTACGGGCGCTGGACGACACGTATGGCGGCAGTTTTTCCGACAAATCCCTGGGCACCGAGAACCGTGTGACGTTGGACACCTCCACCAACGGAGATCCGACGGCCATCAGTGGTACAGCCCGCGCCGTCAATACCAACATTGTGGGCACCAATGACACCCCCACCGAATCGACCAACAACACGCTGACCGTAAACCAAGGCGACCCGGCCCTCATTACAAATTCACTCCTGGCCTATACCGATGTTGACGACATCGACTCCACCCTGATCTACACCATCGTCACGCCGCCCGCCAATGGAAGCCTCAACCTGGCCTCCCCCTTTACGCAAAACAGTATTGACACCAGCGCCCTCTCCTATACCCACGACAATTCAACCACGACCACCGACAGTTTCGTTTTCAATGTGCAGGACGATCAGGCCGCTACGACCAGCAACGCGACCTTCAACATCACGATCAATCTGACCCCGACCGTCCCAACCCCTATCGCGGATGTACAGGTCAATGAGAATGCTTCCAACACGGTAATCGATCTTCTTACGAACTTTACCGACTTTGAGGATGGGGCGGGCGGACTCACGTATACCGTAGCTGGAACCTCAGGTGATGCGATCTTCAGCAGTACCACTATTTCGGGAAGTAACCTGACCCTCGCCTATGGCGTCAATGCGCCCGGCACGAATATGGTCACCATACGTGGAACGGACAGCGGTGGTGCCTTCGTGGAAGACACCTTCCAGGTAAGCGTCAACGACACACCGGTCGCCGATACCGATACCGCGACCACCAATGAAGATGCGGCCACCGTCATTGTCGTGCTCACCGGGGATACCGACTCCGATGGCACCCTGGTACCTGCGAGTGTCACGGTCAGTTCCGCAGCCAGCAACGGCTCCACGATGGTCAATACGGGCAACGGTGAAGTTACCTATACACCGAACGGCGACTTCAACGGAACCGATACTTTCCAATACACCGTTGATGACAATCTGGGATCCACATCGTCGCCAGCTACGGTAACGGTAACGGTCAACCCTGTCAATGACCCGCCGGGGCTGACCGTTCCAGGAACCACGCAGAACGTGGCAGAGGGGGGCACGCTTAGCATCAGCACCGCACAGGGAAACCCCATCACCATCACGGATGTAGATGCCGACGATACGGTATTCGGTGGCGGCGCAGGCGGAGTCAACGTATCAATCAGCGCCACCAAAGGCACCCTTACGTTGGCCAGCACCGCCAACCTCGCCAACGTTTCGGGCGATACCACGAACACGGTGTCCTTCGACGGGACCATTGCCGACACGGCCAATGCGCTGGACGGGCTGCTCTACACACCCGATGCGCTCGTCAATGGCACCGACACCATTACGATCAATCTCAGCGACAAGGGGAATACCGGGTCGGGCGGCGTGCTGACACAAATGGATACAATCGCGGTGAATATCGCAGCGACCAATGATCCGCCCGTGGTCACGGTACCCGGTGCCCAAACGGTAAACGAGGATGTTTCCACAGGCATCAGCGGAATTTCTGTCGCCGACCCCGATGCCGGTACCGGAGATATCACGATCACGTTGAGTGTCGCACAAGGCACAATTTCTGTGAATACCGCTGCGGCTGGCGGTGTTCCTTCCGGGCAAATCACCAACAATGGCACCAGCACCGTCACGCTCCTGGGAACGGTTTCCGAGCAGAATGCCACCCTGGCTACCACGAGCTTCCAGACCGCACAGGACAATGTGACGGACCAGTCTCTTTCGGTCTCCGCCAACGACAACGGAAATTCGGGTGGGCCCGAAGAAACGGATTCCGGCAACATAGGCATTTCGGTAACGGCGCAAAATGATGCCCCCTCCTTCAGCAACTTCCCCGGCGTCACGCAGACCGTGGACGAGGACACGACGCTTCAGTTCAGCACAGCAAACGGGAACCGTATAACGGTGGCCGATGTGGATCACCAGGAAAACAATCCGACGGGTGTCATTCGGGCCACACTCACCGTGAGCAACGGCACCCTCACCCTGAACGGCACCGCAGGCCTCGCTTCGGTCAGTGGCGACGGGACAGCCACCATCACAGCCGAAGGGTCAACCACCGACTTGAACGCGGCATTTAACGGCCTGGCCTACCTCGGCACGCAAGATTTCAACGGCGGCGACCTGCTCACCGTAACCCTCAATGACCTGGGCAATACGGGTACTGGCGGCGGCGGCGATGTCTCCATGAGCGTGAGCATAACGATTGATCCGGTGAATGACGCACCAACAATCTCCATCCCCGGTGCCCAAACCGCCGACGAAAACACCAACTTCCCCTTCAGCGCCACCGACGGAAACGCCATCACCATCGTGGATGTTGATGCGAACGAAGCTCCCGGCGAATTGGTGGTCGCCCTTTCCGTCAGCGACGGCACCTTGACGCTGGCCGATTCGATGTCCCTGAGCACCTTCAGTGGCGACGCAACCGCAAGCCTGTCGATGACTGGCTCGCTGGCAGCATTGAACACAGCGCTGGACGGACTCATCTACCGGGGTACGCTGGACTTCAACGGCGGCGATACGCTCAACATCAGCGCCGATGACCAAGGCAATACGGGCAGTGGTGCCACCGGCATGGCTGCAGAAAGCGTGGCCATCACCGTCACTGCCGTGAACAATGCGCCTCAACTGACCGTTCCCGGCACGCAAAACATCAATGAAGACGAGACTGCCTCCATTACCGGCATCACGGTAAGCGATGTCGACGCGGCCACCGGCAATCTCGTGCTAACCCTCAGCGTCGCTTCTGGTGTTCTCTCCGTCAACGAGATCGTAAGCGGCGGCGTTGACGCGCTGGACATCGGCAACAATAACTCCAGCAGCATTTCGCTCACAGGAACACTCACCGAACTGAACAACACGTTGCCCACACTCACCTTTAGCACCACGCAGGATAACGCAAACAGCCAAACCCTCACCGTGGACGTGTCCGATCAGGGAAACACCGGCCAGGGCGGCGCACAGACGAATCAAAAAACGGTGACCTTGAGTATCACTGCGTTGAATGACGATCCCGCCGTAGCAATCCCTGGAACGCAAACGATTGATGAAGAGGCCACGCTTACGTTCAGCACGGCCAATACCAACGCCATCACTGTAAGCGACGTGGACGTCGCCGAATCTTCCGGCGAAGTTCGTGTGACCCTCACGGTCTCGAACGGACGCTTGACCCTCGCATCCACTTCCGGCTTGACCCTTGTCACGGGCACGGGGACCAATGAAAGCACCATGACCTTCAGCGGCACCGCCACTGCCGTCAACAGTGCCCTGGAAGGCTTGACCTACCAACCCGACCAGCATTTCAACACGGAAGCGGGACAATCCGAAAGCCTCGGCATCATCCTGAACGATCAGGGCAACACAGGCCAAGGCGGCGGAACGAACATCACCGCCAGCGTCGGCATCGCCATCACAGCGCAGAATGATGATCCTGCGTTGACCGTAGCCGGAACTCAGAGCGTTGGCGAAGATACGCCTCTGGCCTTCAACGGCACACTTAGCGTGTCGGATATTGATGTTGCGGAGTCGGCGGGCAGTCTGGAATTGACCATCGCCGCCACATCGGGCACGGTGACGCTCGCGCAAACGACCGGCCTCAGCATCACCGCGCCCGCCACCGGAACAAACGATGCCTCCATTACCTTCGTGGGAACGGCGGCGGATATCAACAATGCGCTGAACGGACTGCTCTACCAGGGCGACGCGGACTTCAACGGAAACGACACCCTGACACTCACCCTGAACGACCAGGGCAACACGGGCCAGGGCGGTGGTGGCGATATCGTTGACACGGTTGCCATTACGGTGGCACCGGTGAACGACGCGCCAGTAGCAAGCGCGGTGACGCTGTCGCCTGCGGAGCCACTGCGCAGCGAAGACCTGACGGTGTCCTACACATACTTCGATGTGGATACCGATCCCGAAAGCGGCACTACGATACGCTGGTATCGCGATGGCGACCTCCAGACAGTCTACAACGATCTGCTCACCGTACCCATGGATGCCACTATTGAAGAAGAAGTCTGGTTCTTCCGCGTTGTGCCCGGCGACGGCCTCATTGCGGGGAGCGAGGTCCAATCGAACAGTGTGAGCATACGACCGGTGGCCGACCTGCAATTCTTCATCGCCCGAACCCCCAGCCAGGTGGTACCGGGAGAAACTGTCACCTATACGTTCCAGGTGCGAAACCTTGGACCCAGCCCCGTAACAGGCGCAACGGTGACTTCCACCCTGCCCGCCGCCCTGCAAAACACCACGTGGTCCTGCGCAGCGTGCGGTTCCAGCGGCACAGGCGACATCAATGAGTCCATCGACCTGGCCAACGGCGAAACCGTCGAATACGTCCTGACTGCGCTCGTTGCCCCGTCCGCAACCGCTGACCTGGTGGTTTCCGGTGCCGTCAATGGCTCGGCCCTGGTCTTTGAGACCAACGCCAGTAACAACACCGCCTCGGATTCGGTGCCCCTCATGCCCGAAGCAAGCCTGCGTGTGACCATGACGGCGACCCCCGATGAGGCTGCGCCTGCGGACAGCATAACCTACACCGTTACCGCCACAAACGACGGTCCCTCGGATGCGCGCGGCGTCTTCTTTGGCGACACCCCGGACGCGAACACGACATTGACCGTTGGAAGCGTCACGACCAGCCAGGGAACAGTCGTTGATGGCAACACCAGCGGTGACACCACGGTGACAGCAAATATCGGCACGCTCCCGCTTGGTGCATCCGTCCAGATCACCTACAGTGTCACGGTCAACGCGCCCTTCCCCGCCGAAGGCCTGGAAATGGTCTGTACACGGGACCGCTTCTTCGGTGAAGCGGGCAATGCCGATGTGAATTTCGTGGATGCCGAGCCCGCCCAGGACGTATGCACGACCATCAGCACGATTATCGATTTCACGGCAACCAAGGTAGACACGCTGCTCGTTGACCAGAATGCCGATGAAGTCATCAATCCGGGCGACACCATCCGCTACACCGTCCACTTGGTGAACAATGGAGACGGCGGCGCGAATGGCGTCGTGTACAGCCACCCGGCCATTGCCAACGGAAGTCTTCTCGAAGATTCCATATCCAGCACACCAGCCGCGCAAAGCATCGCCATTGATGGTGGTGCCGTCACCATCAATCTCGGCGGCATCCAGGGCGACAACGGCACCGGCGACGGGAGCAACGAGGCCACTATCATCTTCGACGTGGTCGTGGTCAATCCGCTGCCACCCGGAGAAGACTTCCTCGTATGCCAGGGAAGTATTCGCTACGACGAACTGCCGCAAACGGCGGATCCCGTGCTCACGGACGACCCCGATGCAGTCGCATTTGAAGGTTCGGATGTCGTACCCGTCGATGGCAATGGCGAGGTAATTCATCCCGCCCCGACTGTCACCCGCGCTGTCGCCGCGCCGGACTTGGTTGTACTCAAAAGCGATGATATTGGCCGGGACGAAGAAAAACGTCCGGGTGACACGATTGTGTACACGGTCACCATCGAAAACGAAGGTAATCGGGGTGCCGCTGATCTCTTTTACCGGACCCCCTTCCGCGACAGCGAAATTTCCGAACAGGAACTTCAGCAAGTAGACGGCAGCAATCCGTTAAGCGATGTGGCCGCATCGTTGTTCTCCAACTTCAACGCGCTGGATACCGATGACAGCGAAGGGCTTTCCGCAGAAGAACTCGACGGGTCCTTCTTCGCCTTGACCGAGGCCCAGTTTAATGAACTGGACACCTCAGACGCCCGCCTCACCCTGCTGGAGGATTCCATCCTCGTTGACGGCAACCCCGCAGCCAACGTGGGCACCCCCACAGAGTTGCTCCTGGATCTTGGCGCGCTGGATGGACGCAATCCGGTCTTTACCAACGGCCCCATCATCACCATCAACTTCACGGTGCTTCTCAACGACGTTCTCCAGGGCGGCGTAAACACGATTCGGTGCCAAGGCACGGTGGAGAGCGATGCCCTCGACCCGGTCCCATCCGATGACCCAGAGACCATCAATAGCGCCTTGGATGCCACAGAGACCTTTGTGCGCGCCCTTCCCAAAATCGAAATCACCCCCGAAATTCTAACAATTGACTTCGGCGATCAGGATATTGATGACGGGGAAACGCCCACACGCATGGTCGTGATCAGCAACAGCACATCGGCGACAGCGAAGCTAACGCTCGGCTTTGTCGGCCTCGAAGGCGCTGGCCTCAGCGAATTCGTTGTCGTCAGCGACACCGGGGAATCCGTACTCGTCCCCGGCCAGACACGCACTATCGAACTGGCCTTTGACCCAGACTCCATCGGCAATAAGATCGCCAGCCTGCGGGTTGAGTCCAATGACCCCAACGATTCTGCTGTCGATGTAAACCTCTCCGGGCGCGCCTTGGACAGCGACATTCGCGTAACCCCAACCACGCTGAACTTCGGCAAACGCAACCTGCTTGCCGGACCGAGCGATCCGCAGTCCGTCAGCATTATCAATGACGGCCTCGGCGACTTGACGCTGGATAGCGTCACCCTGGCCTGTGGCCCCGACATCTTTCCCGTGATGACCCAGGCCCGCTTTGACGAACTCGATCTGAACGGTGACGGACTACTGACCACGGGAATCGGGCAATCGGAACTGGAAAACGCAATCGACCTTTTTGATATCGCCGAGGTGCTTATCGATGGCTTCGACGGATTTGACGGTGACGCTTCCAACGATTTGTCGGCGGGCGAGGTGGAAGAGCAATTCCCCTTCCTCACGGAAGCGCGCTTCGACACGATGGACGGAGATCTGAGCACCGGCCTGACCCAGGCGGAGTTGTCCCAGGCCCTTGCCCTCGCAACCTTCGCAAGCAGCCTTCTGGATAGCTTCACCGATTTCGATACCACCGCGCCTGAGGGACTCGACTTCACCGAGGCCCAACGCATACTGCCGGACCTGACCCAAGCTGAGTTCACCACCCTGGACGCCGACGAGGACGGCGTAATCAGCACGAGCGAACTCGATGAGCGCTTGAAACTGTCGGTCATCGCCACCCAATTGGACATCGACTTCTTTGGCCTCGACCTGAATCTGGACAGCAGCCTCTCCCTGACAGAAATCAGCACCTTCAGCCCGCTGCTGACACCAGGCCGCTTTGCCGTAATCGACGTGGACCAGAATGGGGAAGTCACCGCGGCAGAGCTGAGCGCTGTCTCCTCCATCCTGGGCGCAGGCATCCTGGCGGACTTTGACGGCCTTGATGCCGACAGCAGCGGAGGCCTGAACATGGACGAGCTGAGCGCGGCATGCGACTTCGAGATCCTCTCCGACTCTGGTGAAGACTCCCTCGAAACAGCCCAGTCCCGCCTCGTTCGTGTGGTATTTAACCCCTCCACCCCCGGCATGAAGGTCGGCACCCTTCGCATCGAAGCCAACCAACAGGGGCAGGGAACCCCCATCGTCTCCAAAGTCACCCTGTTCGGGACCGGCAATCAAACGCCGCGAATCGTGGACCAGAATCCTGTATCGACCCAGGAAGACACGCCCGTAACCATTATCCTCGACAACCTCGTCGTGGACGCGCCCCTGCTGAACTTCCCCGACGAAGTCACGCTGAGTTTTCAACCCCTGCCGGAAGGTGCCAACTACACCCGCGATGGGAACAGCATCATCCCAAATCAGGACTTCACCGGGGTGCTCTTTGTTCCCGTGACGGTGCGCGATGGCAATATCGACAGTAATGTATGGGAGATTCGTATCGACGTGGCGCGGGTTAATGATCCACCCACGAGCATTGCCCTCGACAACAATAACATTCTGGAAAACCAGATACTCCACACGGTCGTGGGACAACTGAGCACGAGCGACCCTGATCTGGGCGACCTTCACATCTACAGCCTCATTGAGGATGATCCCACCACGGACGACGACGACTTTATCGACAATGAGTTCTTCTCCATCGTGGCCAACCAACTCGTCAGCAGCGTCGTCTTTGACTTCGAAACACGGGATAGCTACACCGTCATGGTGCGCAGCCGCGATCCCGAGGGCGATACGATAGAACGCGCCTTCAGCATCACCATCCTTGACCAGGCCGACGACGAAGACAACAGCGTGGCTTCGGAAGTTCTCCTGAACAACTTCGACGACGTTGATGCCAACGGCGACGGCGTGCTGACGCTGGAGGAGACCCAAAGCCTCCTGCCCGGCTTTACGGCAGAGCGCTTCAACGAACTCAACGTGGAGACAGAAATCTCCCCCGAAGAACTTCAGACCGGCATCGAGCAGACTGCGGATGCTCCGCGCCTTTTCGATACCTTCGAGCTGGCCGATACCAACGAAGATGGAGAACTCAGCCTGACGGAGACCCGCAGCCAGATTCCGGGCCTGGCCGAGGAGGCGTTTGACTACATGGACCTGAACGGCGACGGTGAAATCACACCATCGGAACTTCAGACCGCGATCCTCCTCAACGCCGACTTGAGCAGCCTGCTGGCAGCGTTCGCCACGCTGGACGCTGATGGCAGCGGTCAGTTGACCTTTGACGAGGTGCCCAACGGCGTGGAAACGGTCTCCTTGACCCGCTTCGACGCGCTGGAAACGAACGCAGGCGTCTCCGGGCGTGAATTGCAGTCACAAGTGACCTGTATGCTCCTGGAAGGCACCGTGGTCTTGATCCAGCCCACGGGCGACCTGTTGGCCCCCCCGGCGGCGACGCTCCTCAGTGTTACGTTCAACGCGGAAGTCGATGTGAACATCGAGAGCGCATGCAGTGCGGGCGACGTAACGTTCACCTACGATATTGGTGCCGAAAGCATACTCATCACCGACCTGGCCGAGTATTTCCTTCAGAATTTTGCGGCCCTCGACGCAAACTTCGACGGCGGCCTCGCTTTCGACGAAGTCGCCTCAAGCCGAATAGGCATTACGGACGAACGTTTTGGTGTCATTGACTTCGATTCCGATGGGTTCCTCGTCAACGAAGAACTGGAGGCCGCCGTCATCCTGTCCGACTTCGCTTCGATACTTCTGGATGACTTTGCCGTCCTGAATGGCGACAACAGCACCGGACTTTCCTTCGCCGAGACCCAGGCGGCGGGCATCGATCTGGATGTCCTGCGCTACAACATCATCGACCTCAACAACAATGGGGTGCTAACGCGACAGGAACTGGAAGCCGAGAGCGACTTGCCCGACTACCTCCAGAACAATTTCACCGCACTGGATGAAAATATCGACACGGCGCTGACCCACGATGAAATCAGCGCCATGCTCCCCGGCCTCTCCCAAACGCGCTTCGCCAATCTCGACGCTGATGGCGATGAATTCGTCACCCCCGATGAGTTGCAGGCTGCAAACGACTTCGGCAAGCACACGCCCACCTTTGCCACGCCGCTCCCCTTGGGCGGTTTGCAGAAACAACTGCGCGGCCTTGAACCCGCCACCTTCACTCTTCCGGTAAACAACGCCTATCGCGTCCGCGCAACGGCCACCCTGGAGGGCAGCGATCAGGTGCTTCAATCAGAGTCCTTTACCTTTGAAATCCGCAATGGCGTTGATGACAACAACAACGGCTTCCTGGATACCCCCTTCACCGACCTGTCAAACGACGCTTCGCGCTGGCAGGATATTGTGGAGAGTGTAAACTGTGATCGTGCCGTAGCCATGCACTATTGGCAGGGCACAAACATCCCGGGATCCGCCATTGAGCTTTCGCTGGAGAACCCCGACAATGCGGCCCAACAAGTCGCCTTGGTCGTCCCCCATGGCCTCTTGAATGAAGGCGAAGAAGGCATTCTCATCGTCGCCATTGCTTGCGACGCCGAAAGCCTCTTCACCCGGCAACAGGCCGAAGACCTCGACGAATTTCCCACCGATGCTGTTGCGGGAACACCGTGGATCGATATCAGCATCATCGTGCGCACGATTGGAGAGGTGGACTTCACCCCGCTCAGCGATGCCCGGCTGGCCCAACGCCCCGTCGCCATCAGCCTCAACGGTCTAACCTTCTCTCCAGAAGACCAAGCCCGTTTCTACCGGCACAGCGCCCTTGTGGTTGACGACCCCGATGCCGGCTTCGCGGTGGTGCCCGGTTCGGAAACGTGGAGTTCTGGCACAAGCCAAGGCACGGCCAGTGCTGGAAGCACCCTTCAGGCGGAGCTGACCAGCATCGGCATCGTCGTTGCCCTCGAATCGCTCAAGCCCCCCATCCTCGTCACCAACCCAGTCAGCACTGAAGTCTTTGATCTTGGTGAAGTGATGGTCAACGAGTCCGTGGAACGCAGCATCGTCGTCACCAATACGGGCGGTGAACAACTGGTTGGCACCGTGGAACTGCGCGATGCAACAGGCGTATTTGCGATCATCGGCGAGGCCAGCTACAGCCTTGCCCACGGAGAAACCCACGAATTCCTGGTCCGCTTCTCACCCAACGAAACCACCAGCTTTGCCGCCACCATCACCTACTCCGGGGATGGAAACGGGCTGATCACCGCCTCCATTACCGGCGTGGGCAACGCGGCCAAAGGCTTTGGATGCAGTGCCGCAACTTCGGGAGCGCCCTTCCCGATGGGCAATG
>JAJRPE010000338.1 GCA_024280935.1 Candidatus Hydrogenedentota bacterium | reverse complement strand
CGAAGAGGTCGAGCGGCAGATTGCCAACTACAGAAAGTTCAAGAAATTGACCGGAGAGTGGGTTGAACTTGGCATCGAATTATGCAAGCTCAAGACGAAGAAAAAAATCGAAAAGTAGTCGGATAATTCGGTACTCTCAAGCACGTTAGTGTTGAATAGTAATAACTTCGCTATCGGGGTCGGCAAAGAGGCCCCATGGTATCGGGGCCTTGGGGGGGGGCTGTCAACTTGCCGAATGCTTCAAGCCAGCCAATGTCCGCAGATCATGGAAAAGGACAAGCGGCCTTTGCTGCCAACGTGCTCCTTGCGCCGGACAGGAAAGTCCGGCCTCCTGACCGGCGTATTGCGCACGTGCAGCGGCTTCCCTATAATCGCGCCATGTTGAATTCTCAAGCGCAGAAAGGCACCACGAAACCGGACGGTGGAACGCGCTGGCTCACGCTCCTTGTCGGGTTGGCAGGAGCTATGCTCTTTCTCCTGCTCTTTTACCCCCTGTTGCGCGGCAATATCTACCAGGGAAGCGACATCGGCTCCCAGCAATTCCCCTATCGGAGTTTCTACAGCTATTGCCTCCAGCATGGATTCAGCTTTCTCTGGTGGCCCGAGGAATTCTGCGGCTACTACCTCCACGCCGAAGGACAGGGCGCTTTTTTTCATCCGCTCCAGTGGTGCCTCTACCGATTCCTCCCCCTGGACCGGGCCTTTAGCATCGAATTCATGGCGAGCTACCTCTTCCTCTATGGCGGCATGGTCGCCCTCCTGCGCGGTTGGCGTTTGCCCTGGTTTGCCGCGTTATTCGGCGCGAATCTCTTCACCTTCTCGGGATTCGTTCTCTTCCACTACACCCACATCCAGGCGATTCGGGTAACGAGCCACCTGCCGTGGATAATGCTCGCCCTCCATGTGTTGCTGACAACGACCAACGAAAAACACCTGCGCCGGGCCTGGCTGGCCCTCGTCGGACTGGTCGCCTCCCAACTCCTCTCCGGTTATCCCCAATACGTCCTGTTTACCCTCATGGCGATAGGACTGTACATGCTCTTTTACCTGCGGGGGCATGGGGCTGTGGCGCGGATGGCTGCGGTGGTGTCCGCCATGCTGCTCGGCCTCATGATCGCCGGGGTTCAGGTACTGCCCACCTTCGATCTCATCGGCTACGCCCAGCGCCAGGATTTGACGGACTTTTGGAAGGATGGCTCCCTCCATCCCTTGAATTTACTGCAATGGGTCGGCCCCTATTGGTTCCGCAACGGTATTTCCTACGGCACGCCATCCTGGGAATACGCGGCCTACGCGGGCGCGATACCCCTGGTGCTTTCCCTCTGGTGCGTGTCGCGTTTCAAGGGCCTGGGCAGGTGGCAGCCCATGGGCCTCTATGCGGCTGCGCTCGCCGCGATTATGATCGTCCTTGCCCTGGGGGAATTCGGCGGTGTCTATCGCTTTATCGCCATGCTGCCCGTGATGGGGGCTTTCCGATGCCCTGCGCGCCACCTCATGCTGGTGCATTTTGCGGTGGCCATACTGAGCGCCGTCGCCCTGGCTCGGACTTCGCCCACACCCCAAGGCCAAAGGCCGTCATCCCCGCGAACGCGGGGATCCAGTGATGGCTCGGTCGGCCCCGACCGCGTTCTGGATTCCCACGTTCGTGGGAATGACAAAACTCCCCTCCTCGGAGGGGCCGGGGGTGGGTTAGGACCTCCCTGGCCCTCGTGCGAACTTCGCCCACAGCCCAAGGCCAAAGGCCGTCATCTCCGCGAACGCGGGGATCCAGTGGTGGCTCGGTCTCCCTCGACCGCGTTCTGGATTCCCACGTTCGTGGGAATGACAATATTCCCCTCCAAGGAGGGGAACAAAAATACGTTGCTTCCACCATGTGCTGATGGCGTACTGCTCGGCCTTATTGCCGCCGCTTGGGCAACCCTGCTGCTGGTAATGATGCTCCAGAAATTTGGCGGAGCCGACCTGCAAAACGCCTTCACCGATAGCTGGCCTCGGCTGGCTGTGGGACCCCTGCTGATTTCCGGGGCTGCCTTGCTTGTCTACACTATGCAGCGATGGCGAAAAGCAGGGGTTGCCGCCATTCTGATATTCGCCACCCTCGATGCCGCCTTCTACACCATGCCCTTCGTCTGGAACCATAAGCCCCAGTCGTCCAACTACGCGGCCCTTACAGCGTCCTTGGCCCCCGAACTGCCCGATGACCCCGCCTTCGTACCCTTTGGCGGCGAATTCCGCGCCCACGGGAACTGGCGCACGGCCCGGTTGAGTCAACTGGGCCTCGCGGGCTACATGGGCTACGTGGGACTGCCGCCCGCCTGGAAACTCGACCCCGACGCCGACGTTACCAAGCGCGTGGCGGGCGTGCGGTGGGAAAAGCGCCCCCTGTCGAATCCCGACTGGACAGTCCACGAAGACGCCCTCCCCATCGCGCGGCTGGTCACGCAGACGGTAACAAGTGACACGCCCCGCGACGCCATAGAACGCATCGACGTAGCCACAACGGCCATCGTGACGGAGGCGGTGGATGTGTCCGGCGAGGAGGCGGGCACAGTCACCTGGCTCAAGAATGAACCGGGAAATGTCCTGTTGGAGACCACCGCCGACACGACGCAACTGCTGGTATTCGCCCAGCGCTACCATCCAGGGTGGCGCGTGGCCGTGGATGGCGAGGCCCGCTCTCTCGTGCGGGTGAATGGCGATTTCATGGGCTGCGTAGTTCCACAAGGGGAACACGAGGTAGCGTTTGTCTTTTGGCCGAAGAGTTTTTACTACGGCCTGCTGGTGAGCGGTGGCGGGCTGCTGCTAACGTTGGGGATGTGGATTGTGTTGGGGCGGGTAGCTGGGATGGCATCATCGTCCCCGGAAACGGATTGACTCCTATTCAACTTCAACACGACATTGGGCCAACGCGGTATAGGAGGGCGGGTTTTCCTACCCGCCGTAAGGAAGCCCCAGTGCCAACACTTACACCTCGCTCACAACCAAAACACTACGGGGCCATGGAGCCTGCCCCAAAAAACTACGCGGGCGGTATAGGACAACGTGCCCCTTGCGCCGGACAGGAATGTCCGACCTCCTGCCCGCCGTGACGTTTTGAAATCAGGGAACTTCCCTCTTGCCCCTGTGCTCCGCCAAGATGCAATGCGACACGGCGCTACTCTACAATGGCGACTTCCTGCAAACCCACACACCCGCAAACTTGGCCGGGAACCGGCTGCGTGTGAGGGTGGCACCCTTGCCGTGGTCCGTGAGTCCTTACAGAATAAAGGTACAGCATGCGTCTCCTCATCTATCTCGCACTTTTATCCATCCCCCTTTTCACCGAAGCCGCTGTCATCGATGACGACATCGAAATCCAGGGCCATTTCATCGAACTCGGCATGAGTCCCGATGAAGGGGGTGTGCTCCACACCTTTGGACTCCTTGCCACGCCCACCAATTTCGCCGGGGACAATGGCCTTCTCCAGGAAGGCTTTGGCGTGGGCAACTTCTATGTGCCCAACCGACGCCTGAATGAAAAAATGGAGGCCCTGGACAGCATCGTTGACCGGCCTGTCCTGCAATACAGCTATGATTGCGATGGCCCCAACATTCGCGGGCTGAAAGTGGTCCGTCGGCTGGAGCTGCTCCCCGATGAAGCGTCCGTGCGTGTTACGTGGACCGTGAAGAATGAAGGGGACGAGCGGCAGTGGGTTTCCCCCTGGGTCCGCAATGACGTAACGCCCGGCGGCTCGGTGTCCGAACGGGACCGGCTCGACGTGCCCACGCCCCAGGGAATCATCCAACCCAAGAGCGCCGCCTACTACCCGGCCACGCGAAACTGGGTCGCCTTTACGGACCCCATCGAACAGGAATCCCTCTACGCCGTTTTCGATGCCGACGACACCTACGCCTTTCTCGCGGAGCCCTTCGCGACGGCGACCTCGACGCAACCCACGGCCAAAATGGGCGCACAGACTGCCTTTACGCCCTTCCTGCTTGCCCCCGGCAAATCGTGGAAAACGCGCTACCGCCTGAACATGGTCCGCGGCCTGAAGCACGTGGACTTTGCGACGGACGAATTCGCCATGCAACTCGACTACAGCAAAGGCAAACTCACGCTGCTTTTTTCCCCGGT
>JAJRPE010000011.1 GCA_024280935.1 Candidatus Hydrogenedentota bacterium | reverse complement strand
ACCCTTGAACTCCAAATAAAAACTGGGTGCCTCGGGGTCGTTGGAGAATACCGTGATCTTTTTTGACTGGTTACCCTGCTTCCCCTTGAGATTCAGGGTGGCGGAAATCTTGGTCTCCTCACCAGGTTCCAGTGTCTTGTTTTCAAGTTTGGCCACCGTGCAGCCGCACGAGGTCTTCACGTTGCTGATCTCCAGCGGCTCGTCCCCCACATTCTTCAACACAAAATCGTGGAGAACCTTCTGGCTGTTGTCCATCTCTCCAAAATCAAAGACCGGCGCTGGACTCATGATCGCGGGTCCAGCGTACGCCGTGGCGACGAATAGTCCGACGACGATGGGAAGCACCCACCGCACCACTGCTAGGCAATCAACTGTGCTTTTCACTCTTTATACTCCTGTCTTGTGCCGGGGCGGTGAAGCACCGCGCCCTTCATGGAAGAACCAGCATAGCAAGAATCCCCCGCCAATCAAAATTCGTAGCCATTCACGGCATCGAAAGGCTCCCCTCCCTGGAGGGGCTGGGGGTGGGTTGTTTTCGGCAAGTGTAAGGATTTAACCCACCCCTAATCCCTCCGAGGAGGGTGATAAAGAGATTGGCTCCACCAACAGCTCCCATTTGTCGTAGTTACTCAACCCTATTCAGCACCTTGGGGGTCACCATTTCTGATTCCATCACATAGGGCATCTGCCTCACTTCCCCAGCCTTGCGATTCCAGAAAAACAGGTGCGATGTAGACGGCTCGCGCCCATGTCCATCGGCCCAGAAGGCCTGAAATTCATCCTGCGCCCCCAGAGGCCGTCGCGCATAGGTGTGATTTCGCGGGCTTGCGGTGGTCAATTGGTGCTCTTTTTCCCAAGACACGCCTTGGTCCGTACTCACCCAGACCGCCATCTCACCGCCAGGGTTATAGGGTTGGGGAGCGGTCTCGGTTGGCCCCACCACACGCCATTCGCCATTTTCCGCAACAAAAATGGAACCCGAATCGTAGTTATTGTCAGACTCGGTGATGTCGTGAAAAGCCCATGCCGCGCCGGTCCAATGCGCTACGCGCCAGGTACGCGGGCCGGACTCAGGACCGGAAACCCAGCCATCCGAGGTCAGGTGAAGAATAATGGGGTTGCCATCCGCGTCGTAATTAAGGTCTTTCATATAGACGAGGCGATTCTCCGACACATAGTCGTGAATCAGCGCGGCATTCTCAATTGTGTTAAGGGGAAGGGACAGTGCTCTCCCGTCCACAGTCGTCCAAGTCTTTCCCATGTCCGCCGTGTGCATGTAATAGAGGTTGGTGCGGAAGTTCAGCCCCTCCTTCTTTGGGTGGTAGTTGAACGTGCTCCCCACACGCCCCTTCCAGGGCCAGCTCACCTGGTAGTGGCCCTGCCCGATCAGGGCCATCGAGACGCGGTCGCTCCATTCCTGGCCATCCGTACTGGTGCGGAAATATAAACCGCGCCCCCCTCCGTACCACGTGTGAAGAAAAAGAAAGCCCTTTCCTTCGATGTACCACGGCTGGGGATAGGAATAATTGTAGTCGGCGATTTTCTCGAACTGCGTAATGTCGTAGGGTCGAAGGCTCTTGAATATATAGGACTTGGGCTTGCGACCATGGGCGCTCGCGAAGACCCAGAGATGGCCCTCGGCATCAATCGACAAGACCGGATTGTCATGGGCATCCTTCGTCTTCTTATCGATAATCCGAACCGGCTGAGGCACCTGGCCGGTCTTGTGGTCGTAGTAGGAGATCATCACATGGAGACTGTCGCCTGTCTTTGAGGTGCCGCCGTAAACGAAGAAGGTCTTGTCCACTTCGGGCGCATAAATGGCCATGGGGATGTGCTTGGCGCAGTAGGTGCCCAGCCCCCCGCTGTATTTGTAGACGTACTCGTTATTGGTTTTCTCGACGGCATACCAGATGCCGCGATAACCGGGCACGGGGGTCCCGAAAACTTCCTCTCCCTCTGCCGGATTCGCCGCAGCAATGGGTGATGCCACGAAAGAAAGGGTCATCAATACAAGCATTGAGAGAGACGCGTTCGTCATAATATTTTTGCTTTCCGGGCTGATTTCTAGTAAGTCTAGAGGCTGCCATTGTAGGAGATAGCCCTGCACCATGGCAATTCCCCCCAATACCCACAACAAGACCATTACCCATAGGAGAAAACCATGTTTCGTAAGACAATTACAACCCTGACACTCGCCACGATGGCCGTGTTGACACTCCCGGCCCTCGCCGCCGATGTGGCCGAAGGCAATTGGATCAACCTGTTCGACGGCGAGAGCCTCTTCGGCTGGACCCAGTTTGGCGATGTAAACTGGGAAGCCGGCGATGGCGTCCTGTCGGCCAGCGCGGACAAGGGCGTTGGCGGAGGCGGCTGGCTAGCCTCGACATCCCAGTTCAAGAATTTTGAACTGACGGCAGAAGTAAAAATGGACGGTCCCGGCTCCATGGGCCTCGCGGTCCGCGCCGGCCTTGAGGGCCACGTCATGGACAATGGCGGCGCCACCATTTACTTCGGCGATGAAAAGAACGACAAGAAGTGGCATACGATTCACGTGAAGGCCGTCGGCAGCAACATCGATGCTACCATTGATGGCAAAAAGGTCGATATCTCTGCCAGCCGCGACAAGGGCTACGTGCTCATTCAGTTCCACCGCTACCACCGCTTCAATAAGCACAAGTTTGGCCTCCAGGTACAGAACGTGAAGCTCCGCCCCTTGGGCCTTAGCCCCGTCTTCGACGGCAAGACCCTCGAAGGCTGGAACATCATCCCGGACCGCGCCTCCATTTTCACCGTGAAAGACGGTGCCATCAACATCAAAGACGGCAATGGCCAGATCGAGACCGCCGGGGTCTATAAGGACTTCGTCCTCCAGCTCGACATCATCTCCAATGGTAAAGAACTGAATAGCGGCGTGTTCTACCGCGGCCCTGTGGGCGTGTTCTGGAAGGGCTACGAGTCCCAGGTCCGCAACCACTGGAAGGGCGACGACCGCACCCAGCCCGTCGACTTCGGCACGGGCGGCAACTACGGCAACGTACCAGCCCGCAAGGTCGTCTCCACCGATGGCGAATGGTTCCAGAAAACGGTCATTTGCGAAGGCAACCACACCGCCATATGGATCAACGGATACCAGACAAGCGACTTCTACGACTCCCGTCCCACCACCGACAACAACGACGGCAAGAACGGCTACGTCCCCGGACCCGGCACCATCCACCTGCAAGGCCACGATCCAACCACAGACCTCTCGTTTAAGAACATCAACGTGCAGGAATATTAGTCGCACATGAAATTGTAGTAATTTGGGAGACGGCCAGCAGGTCGTCTCCCTTTTTTTGTGCGCAGGGACTGACACGGACCAAGCCCCTCAGGTATGTGAAAAGAGCTTTATTTTACAGGCTGTATTCCTTGAAACAAGGGCCACTTTAAGGTCCGTGGCTGTCCCGTCGTTGGCAAAGAGAGCGACGATTCTTCCGCCAACGACGGGACAGCCACGCCCAGTAAACGTGTCTAACCTTGAGCCGAGATGATTCGCAAGATTTCAAGCAAACGAAAATATACCACGCTTCTCGGGGCGCGTCAGTCCCCGGGACTGACGCGGACCAAGCGCCTACGGTATACGGAAAAAACGTGGCTTTACAGGCTGTATCTCGCGAAAACAAGGGCCACTTCAAGGTCCGTGGCTGTCCTGTCGTTGGTGAAGAGAGCGACGATTCATCCGCAAATGACGGGCACAGCCACGCCCGTTAAAAGTATCTAACCTTGAGCCAAGGAAATTCTTGGAATCCTAAGTAAACGAGAATACACCACGCTGCTCGGGGCGCGTCAGTCCCTGCTCCCCCTCACAGCGCCAACGACGGCAATTTCACCACGCCGCCGGAATCGGCGGCCCGATGCAGCGCATCCAGCACCGCCGTGACCCGCCAGCCGTCCCGCGCCGTAACGTAGGGTTCACGATCATCTTCGATGGCGTCAATGAAGCTCGCGATGGACGAGGGAAAGGCGCCTATCCAGCGGTCATAGACCTGTGAATTCAGCAGTGAGCGTGGCCAGGAGAAACCATCTTCGCTGCTCATTTCCACAGCTTCGTCCTTACGGTCCACCAGAAGGTGCCCGTGCTCCCCCACCACCGACATAAAGGAATCGGGCATTGACGGGTGGCCCTCGGGATAGATCCAGGCCGCCTCGAAGGTCGCCACACCGCCCTGCTTAAATCGCACCTGGCCCTGGAGCGCGTCCCAGGTATCCCAGCCATACTTGGCCTTGAGCACCGATTTGACACCCGAGCACAGCACCTCCACCGGCTCGTCGTCGAACCACCACAGCATGAGGTCAATATCGTGGGAGGACTGAAACCACAGGGGCGAACTGTCTTTCGCCCAACTCGCCAACATCTGGGTGGGCACGGTAATAGGATTGTTTTTCCGCGCATAGCCCATCAGGGGACGGCCAATTGCGCCGCTCTGAATTTTCTTGTAGGTCAGGTGATAGGGCGCGAGCCAGCGGTGATTGTAGGATACTTGCAGCTTGAGTCCTGTCTCGGCCACCTTCTCCGTGATGATTTTCGCCTCGGCCACGTTGGTCGTCAGCGGCTTCTCCACAAAAACGTGAATGCCCCGTTCCAGACATGCCATGACGGGATCCAAGTGCGCCCAGTCTGGCGTGGCAATGAACACTATGTCCGGCTTCTCCTCGTCCAGCATTTCGATGTAATCTTTGTAGCCGTCGATACCGAAGCCCTGCTCCAGCGGCTCGACCCTGCTGATGATCTTGTCGCAGACGGCCGTGAATTCAATTCGGGGATCCCGTGCAATGACCTGCGCCACCGCCGAACCCATGATGCCTGTGCCGATGATATTTGCTTTCACGACAATTCCTCTGTTATTTCGTCCGTCATTCCCACGCACGTGGGAATCCAGTGCGTTTCAGGGGTTTGTGCGTTCGCGTTTCTGGATCCCCGCGTTCGCGAGGATGACGACCTCGAATTGTGGTCCATCCGGGTTAGCTGGCATTCAAATAATTAATCAAACGATACATCCGTGCAATGTAGCCACCCACGATATAGGCCTCCGTTTTCAGAGGCGCTTCGGTGAAAGGATGGAACGGGTGCAACTGCGTTACCGGGTCCCGCCAGCCGCCACGCTCATCAAGACCATGGATGATCGCGGCAATGCCTTCCGGCGTCTGAGAAGTCTTGCTCAGGGCCACCGCCAGATGGCCGCCCCGGATGTTTTTCGGCAATAACTGCTTCTGTTTACGCTCCCGGTAAGCTGCCATGGCCTTCTCGGGTGACAGGGCCACCAGGCGTGCGTGTTCTTTGCGCAGTGCCTCAACGTTGATCGTCACCTCGTGGGCATAGGGATAACACCCCGCCTCCTCATAGGTTGGCCTATACCGCACATCTTCGATGCTCGTTCCTGTCTGCTTAATGAAAATAGGCCGATTCGTTCCCATCTCATAGAAACCGGTGTGGGTGTAGCCCTCGGCACCCGACAAACGCGAAGCCTCCAGCCAATCCAAGGCCCGTGGCACAGGCTCCAGGTATTTTCTATCCCCGGTGATCGCATAAAACTCAAAAAGCTGATAGATATTGCCCACCGTCTCCGTGGAGCAAACCGTACCGATTTCAAAGGGACGTCCCCACACCGGCTTCAGATCCGCACCGTACTGCTGCGCCCACCCCGCCTGGGGAGCGGGAAGTTGTGCCCGCAGGTAAAAGTCCATGCCTCGAATGGCGGCCTCGCGGTAGCGTTCATTACCCAGCCGTCCATGGGCCTCCAAGAGCACTTGAATGCAATCGTAAATCACGTCATCGTTGAAGGTGCGTGCATTGGAATAGTCATGATCCGCCGCCGCGTCGGGAAAACGCTGGGGCCAGCCCCCATCGGGATACTGGGCGCGCAGGATGTGATCGAGGGCCTTGTCCAGCACCCCTCTATGGCGTGCGTCTTTGGTGACGGCATGAAGCCTGAGAAAAAAGCGCGTGGCCTCTGTCGTGGAATAATCGTCGAAGGTGGCGTTGTTGCGTTGCTTCAGGTACTCCTGCCAGCCCCAACATTTAGAGAAAAAGGACGCATAATAGGCGAGTAGGCCGTCTGGATCAAAATCGATGAAATAATTCCAGCCGCCCGACGGGTGCTGCCCCTTGGTCAAGGCTTCGGCCACTTGGTTCGCCCGTTTCAGGTAGGCGGTGTTACCGGTCGCTTTGTACGCCTCCAGGAGAACCAAGCCCACGGAGGGCGTGCCCGGCGGCTCTACCCAAATCATGCTGGGGCGGGCCTTTAGCTCTCCGTAGGGTTCCAGGTCCATGGTGTAAAACCACACAAAGCCCCCCTGATTCGACAGGGTATCAAATAAGAAGTCCGTGGCCGTCCCCATACATTGGGTGACGGCAGCACGGGTAGTTGGAGAATCCTGCGCAAGGGCCAACGGGGTGACTATGAGAGCCAAGATGAGACTGGAAAGACGAAAGTTGAACATCAAAGCATCATAGTCGCCGGGAGAGGCGAGTTCAATTCGGCGACGCGACTTATGGGAATCTAGCTCTCCCATCAAGACCGTCTGGGTGCCACGGGTAGGCCTCTCAGGGCTTACCCGTGTGGGAATATGGGAGCGACCGAAAACTTTCTCTTTGTACGACGAACATGTTTTTCAAGCACGGGCAAGGGCAAGCGTTCACCGTCTGCTTCAGGTTCTGAGGCAAAGGGGGTTGGGCATTCCTGCCCGACATAACGCGCACGGTGGGTGTCGAGAGCGCACGTAGTGTTTGTGATGACACATTGATTGTCCAAGACGGCGCATCGTGTTTCGTTGCTGGAATTCAACGGACCTACACGTGCCCGTAGTAGGCTTCATGTCCGACGTCCCCCTTGTGTCAGGCAGGAATGCCCACCCCCCCCTTTACTGTGAACACTTACGTGAAATGTTTCTCTTCTTTGCGTCTTCGCGCCTTTGCGTGTGATCTTTTTCAGGCACCCAAAAACTTCCTGTTATATATCGGCCTCCTTGAAGACCAAGGCATCCAAGGATCATTCTGCTAATTTTCAGGATACGACCCGCCCTTTTGACATCCCCGCTATCGGATCGTATCCTGAAACCCATACTTCGCACCCATATCGAGGACGACACCATGCCCAACCATAGTTGCCGCGTAGCGTGCACCATGCTTCTGCTTGCCAGTCTGGCGCTCACCGCCACGGGTGTCTGGGCGGAATCCGTCACAAAGACGCTGACCGCCCAACTCCCGGCCAACAAAATATATGAAACCGGGCAAGCCTACGACGTAATGCGCACCCGCGACCGGCTGGGCGTACAGCTCAACGACCTCGTCCTCATCGAGAATGACGCGCCCGGCGCGGGGAAGAGCGAGAAGGGTGTCCACATCGAATCTGTTCACCGAGGCGTGCGCGTGAAAAAGACACTGCATGTCGAAGATCCGCGTGCGGAGCAAGCCCACGTCGTGCTCTATATGGATCCGCAAGACCCCGCCAATCCCGCCCCCTACTATTTGCTGGTCAATGGACACCGGGTCGAGGGCGTGCTCCAATCCTGGCATGAACGGGTCTGGTGGTGGATTCCAGTGCCGGTAAACTATCTGGTGCAAGGAAACAATGAGATTGTCCTTGTCTGTGACGCGCCGGAAGGCGAAGGCTATAACCTGCTCTTCGCCCGCGCCGACGAATATGAGCGTGGTGGCGGTGCCAACACCTACCAGGGACACACGGGCTTGCTTACGTCTGGTTTCGTCGAGGTCCCGGACAACGGCGTCTTGGACGGCCTCACCCCCATCAACGTGGGCGAGACCTCCGCGCGCTCGACGGATGGTGGGCAATCCTGGGAAAACATGCTTCTCGGACCGGAGGCCGACGTGCAAGGTGAATACGTCATCCGTCTGAACCTCAAACAGCACCACGCCACGGGGGCCTTGTTGACCCAACCCATCGACCTCTGGACGAACCGAGATGACTTGGGCAGCATCGTGGGCGCCAGCATGGCAAAAAAACTACGCATCACCGGCACCGGCGAAACCCCGGAAGGGACGGGCCTTTCCTGGGCGGTGCGCTTTGCCGATACGCCCGACCCCACGAGCGAGTCCTGGGACGCATTTGAACTCGTCGCGGAAGGTGCAAGCCTCAACGCAGCCCTGCCCGACACCGGCAAGCGATTCATGCAGGTCCGGGTGACGCTGAGCACCGTGTCGCCGTTGCACAGCCCCGTCTTTCGCGGACTCCAGATTGAGCGAGAAGTGCATAGCGAGGCACCACCGAAAAACACCATCTATGTGCGCACGCTGGTGAACCCATCGATACGTTATCCCTCCCACGAAATGTACTTTGAATCTGCAAACGCGCCCCAACTCGCCGAGCTCAAGGATACCCTACCCACCAACGTGCTCGTGCGGGACACCCACGGACAATTTGCGGAGATAAACCACCTTCGCCACTATGTGTCCAAATTGTGGTATCACGGCTCGCCCCACCCGGAGTATCCCGAATGGAACGCCTTGGACATCCTCCAACGCAAGTACCGCTACGGCCATGGCGGCATGTGCATCCAATTCACCATCGTGTTTGTGCAGGCCTTGCAGTCTCTGGGCTATCAGGCCCGTCACGTGAATGTGTTTAACCACGAAATGCCCGAGGTCTACATCGACGAGTTGGAGAAGTGGGTCGTCGTGGATGCGGAGAGTGTTTTCGATTCCTACGAGTTCAACACCGAAACGGGCCTACCGCTGAGCGCCTTGGAACAACACGGGTATTTTCTCAAGCGCTATGGCTTCACCGCCGACAACCCCATCCCCTGGGCGAGTCCCGAGCCTTGGTGCAATTGGACGGCATCGGGCCAGCCCGAAACGCCCCAGCCCCTGGAAGTATCCACCCTCACCGACTGGATCAATGACCCGGACCCGGCAAAACGCCCGCCCCAACACAACCTCGCCGGCTTTTTCCGGCTCATTCCGCGCAACGACTTTCTCACCCGGCCCACCCCCCGGCCCGTCGCCCAGGGCACGACCTACTGGCCCTGGAGCGGCTATCTCTGCTGGTACGACGCCGCCACGCCGCGCAAACTCCAATACGCGCTGCACAGCGACCGGGTGGCGGATTTTTATCCCACGCTCAACCGCGCCCGCTTCACAGCGACCCACAGTGAGACCGAGGGCAAAATCAACATCCACATGACCACCCAAACCCCCAACCTCGACATCTATCAGGTCAACATCAATGGCAGCGGCTGGAACGAAAGCCCCGCTGACTTCACCTGGAGCCTCTACCCCAGCGCCCTGAACCGACTCGAAATGCGGATACGCAACGCCTTCGGACTGAAGGGTATACCCAGCAAGCTGGAGGTCTTCTATCACTACCGCGAACCCTATAAGCCCAAGGAGAAGGAATGAACGAACTATTTGAAGCGGCCCGTGAAGTGTCCGAGTTCATGGCGGAGCGCCAGTGGAAGTTCTGTCTGATTGGCGGACTGGCCGTGCAACAGTGGGGTGAGCCAAGGACGACGCTAGATGCGGACTTCACCCTGTTGACTGGGTGGGGAGAGGAAGAGCCATACGTGAAGGCGCTCCTCGAACGTTTCGAGTCCCGGATCTCCGATGCCCATGACTTCGCTTTGGCGCAGCGCGTGCTGCTACTACGTGCAAGCAATGGCCGCGATGTGGATGTTGCATTGGGCGCGCTTCCCTTTGAAGAGTCCATGATGGAACGCGCCGTGAGCGTTTCACTTTCATCAGGCTTCAACATACCTTGTTGTACCCCGGAAGATTTGTTTATCATGAAGGCGTTCGCGGGGCGTCCGCGAGATTGGACCGATGCGGAGAGTATCGTTTCGCGCCAGCATTCACTCGATGAAGACCACATACTAGACCAGCTTGATACATTGAGCGCCCTGCGGGACGATACCGAGACGCCCACACGCGCCAGGACCATATTGGGAAGACCACTTTGAAACGTCCCACGCTTGAGGAACAGCGACAGCTCGTGAAGCTCTGGGGAGAGACCGGTCCAAAACTCGACAAAATACGCCGTGAAGCCCTCCGGGGTCTGCCCTACAACGAAGAAGACGTGGATGCCTTGCTTTCCCTGGGCGACAACTACGATGGTCCGCCCCGCCTGACGAGCGGCCTGGTAGAGATGCAGGCGGTCTTCATGAAGGCCGCACCCGAATGGTATTTGGAAGCCCGTGCCAAGAAACTGAAATAGCGGCCCGCAACACACAGGGGCCGCATAGAAGGATTCATAGGCAAGAAGTGGGGCGGGGTTAAAATTGCTCACGATGATCGATGTCGGACGTGCCGCACGATCCCGAGGCACGAGGGTTCGTTGATACTCGCCTTCTGGGGATCGTGCGGCACGGTTGAACCTTCTGCCACGGTCACTGGTTCCGCAACGCTGCGAAAGACAAGGGTGCCCAGGCCACGCTCGCCAGGGGAATACACAGTAATCCCGCCAGGAACACACCGATATAAATATTCAATTCAGAAAAGTCAGCCCCCTTATAGAGAACCAGTCCGAACAGCATGGCAAGGAGCATTCCCCAGCCACTCAGTATTATACCGAGTCCCTTCTTGCTGTAGATGCCTGTCCGCAGCGTCCGGTACAGGCTGAACAGGGTCGCTCCCATCAGAAATATGCCCCAGAAAACCAGATAGGCATGGCTGATGATCTGAAGATCCAGCCCGGAGAATTCTTCGGCTACGGGTATGAGCATGGGAGAAAGCAGGAACACCGTGAAGGGCACCACGGCGAAGCGAATTTTTTCGAGTGCTGGCATAGCATAGCCTAGACTCATCGTGAGCAGTGCTGCTATGACAAAGAACGCTAGTGCAAGGACAGGACCAAGTCCAATCAATAAGACGACATCCACGGAGTT
>JAJRPE010000337.1 GCA_024280935.1 Candidatus Hydrogenedentota bacterium | reverse complement strand
CTTTGTGGATGCTGCTATGCTCTTTTCAAGGGAAATGTGATCGGATTTTTGTTGAAAGGATTCGCCATGAGGAAATTTTTCTGCGTTCTGGGTCTCTTTATTTTTGCATGCGGCGCGGCGGTCGCGCAGCCCTATGAATTGGCCTTCGATACCGATGGAACCATCCTTGTCAACGGAACCCGTACCCTGATCATTGGCAGCTACTACGCGGCGAAGTCCGACCGCCCCTATGCCGAAATGGCGGAGGCGGGCTTCAATCTGGTGCGTACGGGCAACCCGGCGCAAATGGATCAGGCGCTGGCGGCGGGGGTGATGGCGTGGACGGCGGTGGGTGCGCTGGATTTGGAAAAACGCGAGGAAAGCAAGGCGAAGCTGACAGCGCGGGTGAACGCCATCAAGGACCACCCCGCTCTGGCGATTATCGAAACCGTCGATGAACCTGCGTGGAGCTGGCTCAAAAAAGAGGCCCGTATAGCGCCCAATGTTTTCGCGGAGACCTACCCGATTATCAAGGAACTGGCACCGGGAAAACTGCTTTATATGAACCAGGGGCCAACAAATCTTGTATCCACCCTGAAGGCCTACAACGCGGGCACCGATATCGTCGCGTGCGACATCTACCCCGTAAATCCCGGCGGCCTTCATTCCATGTTCGCCTTGTTTCCCGATGGATACCAGGGCGACCTGAACAATTCCCACATCAGCCAGGTGGGTGATTACGTCGATAAGATGCGCAAGGTCACCGGACCCAATCGCCCGCTCCTTATGGTGCTGCAAGCCTTTGCCTGGGAAACGCTGCTGTCGGAAACCGATGTGGTCGAGCAGCGCGAAGAGAAGATTCTATATCCCACCTACAAGCAGAGCCGCTTCATGGCCTTTCAGGCCCTTATCAAAGGGGCCAACGGAATCATCTACTGGGGAAGCAGCCATATGCCCCAGCCTTCCCAGGCGTGGACCGATATCAAGCGCGTGACGGGGGAAGTGGCATCGCTGGCCGAGGTCCTTGCATCGCCCGATCCGGGCGTAACGGTGGGTACGACGTACCACGAGATGGGCCATTCGGTGGACGATGGCGTACAGATTCTTGTGCGGGACCACGGCGGCTACCGGTACCTCTTCACCTGCAACGCGGACAAGAACAAGTGCAAAGTTACCTTCAGTGGTTTCGGAGAATGGACCCAGTGCGTGGTGCTGAATGAAGATCGTGTGCTGCCCATCACCAGCAACGTGATCACCGACGAATGGCGGCGCTTTGGGGTCCACATTTACCGGCTGGAGAAGTAGGAGGACATCGATGTCCGCCGTGCCACTGCGAGCCGTTGGCAGCCACCATTTGCTTGCGCAATTGTCCGAAATCTCGGCGGGCCGCGTCCGTCTTTGCTTTGCCCCCGATGTCGTGGATGCCCTGGTGGGCCTTGAATCCGTCTGTGGCTCAGAACCAGACCCGCCACTGCTGGCGCTTTCCTGGCCGCAGGACACCGACACCAACGGAGCCATCAAGCACGTTGTTACGTCGCTGGCGGGTGTTGCCTTGGCCCGTTGGCCCGATTGGTATGACGAACATGCCCCCTTTGCGCAGCCGGATCTGGGAGCATCGATGCTCTCGGAATACGACGGACGGGTCATCAACCGGCTTGGCGAAACCCGCTCAACGCTCGACCCAGCTTGGACGCGGCAGGCGGTCCAGCACTGCCGCCGGGGGATACGACCTGTGCTCGATGGGTTTTCGCACCCGGTACAGATGAAGCAGCTCATACTGGCTGCGGCGCAGGACAACCTCGTTTTGCTGATGGCTCTCGAATCCAGGGAAGCGCACACGACGGAGCTTCTCTGCTTCGCCCGGGCGGCGGCTTGGATAGCCGGAGAGACGAGGGTGCGGGTGGCGGCCATCGTGCCATCGGAATTCCGGGAGGCCGCCGCATTGGACGCGATTAGCTACGGCGCGGTGCTTCTGGAGGATCGTCCCGAGCAGGGCATGGCAAGGGCATCCCGCTCCCCTTCTCGCGCCGAGGGGCGCAGCAATACGGGGAATCAGGCCAGGTTGCCAGGCGGTGAAGTGCGGCGATCAACTTCGCGACGACCCAAAGACGAGCCATCCCGCCTTGTACTTCCGCCCATCATCGGCGGGCCGCACCCCGCCAGTCCGGGCGAGCAATTGCTGGCGCGATGGCTTGCACGCGATGCCGAGTTGGCCCCTCTCTTCGCGTTTAACCAGCGCGTGGATACCACCGGTGGCGATAGCTTCGTCGTGGACCTGCTGTGGCACTCGGGCAAGATAGTGGTTGAGGTCGATGGCTACAGGTGGCATAGTAGTCCCCATGCTTTTTCCAGCGACCGGGACCGGGACTACCGCCTTCTGTGTGATGGCTACCGCACGTTGCGCCTGCCCCACGATGAGGTGATGGATGATCCCGCGCTGCAATGTGAGAAGATACGCGACGTAGTCCGTATGATACAAAAGGAGGTTCATCCGGTTTGAGGGTATATTTGGATAAGCCTATCCAGGCGTGTTTTCCTTTTGTGCCAAAAATGCACCCCCTGCCAGCCCTTGCGTTTCCCCAGTGTTTTGGTGGATTGCAGCCCAGACAGCCACATGGTCTTGAGATTTCGGAGCAGCTAACACGTTATCATAAGTCCTGGGTTGCGCCTGTCGCCCCGAAGGGGCACAACAGGATAGCCCTGGGCGTTGCCCTGGGCTATCCTGTTGGGGCCTTTCAGGCCAAATAACAATACGCCTCAAGCGTTAAAAGACCTTGAGCGCGATGTGTAGGTGTCCAAGCCGGATATACGCTTAACCTGCATGATACAAAAGGAGAGATAGAATTATGAGCGATGGCATTCCTCCGCTCCTTGTGCTGTTGATGTGGAACCTGCTCTTCACGGGCGATGAGCCCATGATGTCCAAGGCGAAGCCGGGCGTGGATAAAAAGAAACTGAAGCCCTTGCTGGATGCCGGACTTATCGTGCTGGAGAAACGTGGGCGGGCAAATCATCTGGTGCTGACGGATCGCGCCTGGCAGTGGGCCGAGGATAACCTCGATGCCGAGTTCAGTCCGAGGGCAAATGCAACACCCGCCCTGGCGGGGATCCTGCCCCGGCTCAAGAAATACCTGAAACAAACCGGGACGCCGCTGGCGGAATTGCTCAGCGCCGAGGAAGCCGCCGTTGAAGAGGTGGTCGAGGCTCCTGTGCCTACTCAAGTTTCCATCGACGAAAGTATTCGCCGGGCCTATCTCGCCCGTTCGGGCAACCGCTGGGAAATTCGCGTGCGACTCGCGCAGCTACGCGAAGATCTGGGCACGTATGCGCGAGAAGAACAAGACCTGGCGCTGCTGCGCATGCAGTCGGAAGGGAGGCTCGTGCTCTATCGTCTCGATGATCCACAGGACACCTTCGAGGCTGACCGTGCCGCAGCCCTGTACCTCGGCGGCGACCCGCGCCATCTCGTCTACATGAAGGGGTAATATCATGGGAGAACTCCAGGCAATTCGCAAGGCCGACTTCAACTGGGTGGTCCATCCCGACCTTCTTTGGGACGACGAACTGCCCGACACACCAGGCCTCCACGGATCGGTCTGCGACGAAATCATTGAATCCGTCCGTCACTTGGAGGACGCGAGGCCCGCGTTGGGCCGTTTGCTCCTCGGGCCAGCAGGCGCGGGTAAAACGCATCTCCTGGCCATGTTGCGCAGGCGCGCCGCCCGTGATGGCATCACCTTTGTCATGGCGGACTTGACCGATGTGCGTGACTTCTTCGAAACCCTCTTGCTGGGCTTTGTGGTGTCGTTGCAGCAGCCGGATGCCAGCGGTAAACCCCAGTTGCACACGCTGCTTAATCACTTGATCGGCGCACTGAGCACCACCGTAGATCCCGAGGACTATGTGCGTCGGCTGGCGGTACAGAAACCAGAGAATTTCGCAGCCCCGATCACCGATATACTCCGGAATTTGCAGCGCAAGGATCGCACCCGAACGGCCCGGCACGGCGATGTAATCCGCGCCGCGGTGTTGCTGAATGCCGACAATTACGAAGTGAACAGCATCGGCTCCACCTGGCTGCAAGGCATGGAAATCGAAGACGAGGCCAAACACCGCTACGGTTTTTCGGCCCCGCGCCAGAAAGCCTCCGACATTGTGCGGGGCCTGTCCTGGCTTGCATCGCTGCGCGGCCCTTCCATCATCGCCATCGACCAACTCGACCCGATTGTTGCCTACAACCGGCAAGCCGCCCGAGCGGAACGGCTGAAGGAGGAAGATGAGACGGTTGAATTGGCCAGGAAGATACTCAATGATCTCTGCAATGGGCTTGGAAGCCTCTATACCGCAACCCTGCGCACCATGCCTGTGGTGACCTGCCTTGAGAGCAGTCTCAAGACATTGGAGGAATACGGCCTCCAGAGTAATTTGGACCGATTCGAGGCACCCCAACCGCTGGCTCTCCTGAAAGACTCCGAAACGGCGGAATCCATGGTGCGTGCTCGGCTCGAACGCGCCTATGCCGCCGCGAAATTCACGCCGCCCTATTCGACTTGGCCTTTCACGAAGCGCTTCTTTGCCGGGGCCATCGGTCTTGCGCCGCGCGAGCTGCTGAAGCGTTGCGATGCCCACCGGCGGGCATGCTTGCGCAAGGGCACCGTGACGGAACTGAACGCCTTTGCGGATGACAAGAACACTCCCGCGCCCGCCACGCCAACACCATCTGGGGGCCCGTTGGACCAACGCTTCGAGGAGCTTCGTGGGCTGGCCGATGTTCCACGCCTCTTGGACGAGCAAAAGGAGGACGAATTGCTCGCGGGACTCATGGTCACGGCGGCGGCCTGTCTGGTCAAGGAAAGCCCCGAGAGCGATGCCCATGATGTGGTGGTGGATAGCGAGTTTCCCGGAAAAAACACTTTCATGGCGCTCCACGCGCGCATCCGCAAGATTACACTGGAAACCGGGGCCGAGCGGCACTACTGCCTGCGGGCCTTGGAAAAGACCCACGCCCGCTCCTATCAAGCACGGCTCCGCGCGGCGATGACCAGCGCGGGCATCGACCGGAAGCTCGACTTTCGGAACCTGGTCATATTCCGCACGAACCCCATACCGCGTGGTAGTGTGACCGCAGCCCTTACAAAAGAATTCCACGACAAGGGCGGCATTATGGTGGCACCCGAATCCGGTGAGATCGCCACGCTCTGGGCGCTCCAACAACTGGCTGCGGAAGGCAACGATACCTTTGATGGCTGGCTGGCCGTGCGACAACCGGTACACAAGCTACCCATGATGCAGGAAGCCCGCCTTGCCAAAGTCCCCGACGCGGCGGCAACGCCCGCGTCACCGGCCAAGGGCGACATGAGCGCCGCGACCGCCAAGACAGGGATAGAAGGGACGACAGAGACGTCGGCGACACCTGGCAAGGTGAGTCCGACAAAACTGAGCACCGCTCGGTCACCCTCGAATGTGGTCCCTGAAGTCGCTCCAGTCCCTGTAGTCCCTGTAGTCCCTGAGAACCCAGAGCCAACCGAAGTACCCGAAGCCCCGCCTGTGCCCGCTGATGCCAAGCTGCCACTCGGAAGGCGGGTCATCGGAAATGAGCCACAGGGCGATCAGCTAAGCCTGCCGCTTCTGGAGCTGAAAAAACACGTTGCGATTTTTGCCGGTGCGGGTTCGGGAAAAACCGTGCTGGTGAAGCGTCTCATTGAAGAGGCCGCGTTACTCGGTGTGCCGTCCATCGTGATTGACACGGCGAACGATCTCGTACAACTCGGGGACCCGTGGCCCCAGCCCCCGGAGAGTTGGGGACAGGAAGACCCGGCGCGGGCGGAGCGTTATTTCCAACGGGTGGAGACCGTTGTCTGGACCCCCGGCCTGGAACGGGGAAATCCGATGCGCCTGGAGCCGTTGCCCGACCTCGCCGCCGTCGCGGGTGATGTGGACGAGCTTGACGATGCGGTTGCCATGGCCCGCGAGGCCCTGCGGGATATTGTCGCACCTGGGAAAAGCGAGACATCGCGCAACCGCCTTGGGATTCTCTCGGCGGCCCTTCGCTTTTTTGCGGAGCAGGGCGGGAGCGGGCTGGAGGCATTCATCGCGCTCTTGGGCGACCTGCCCGCCGACGGGGATGGTGGTATCGGCGACGCACGCAAACATGCCGCGAAAATGGCCGATGCCCTGCGCAGCCAGATGCAAATCGATCCGCTCCTCCGTGGAAGTGGTGAGGCCCTCGATCCGGCGGCGCTGTTGGGCCTGAACAATCCAGGGGGCCGAACCCGCATCTCTGTGATCAATTTTACCGGCCTGCCGACGCTGGACCAGCAACAACAGTTTCTTAACCGGCTGGCCATGGCCCTGTTCTCGTGGATCAAGAGCCACCCGGCGGACGGCGCGGTGCCGTTGCGCGGCTTGCTCGTGGTGGATGAGGCGCGAGACTTCATACCGGGCACGTCCAAGTCCCCGTGCCGGGAAAGCTTTGTGCGGCTTACGGCGCAGGCCCGAAAGTATGGGCTTGGGCTTGTCTTTGCCACCCAGGCCCCGAAGGAAATACATAATGGCATCGTCTCCAACTGCGCCACCAGCTTCTACGGCAAGGGGAACTCGCCAGCCGTCATTAATGCGATCAAGGAACTCCTGAAGAACAAGGGCGGCCACGGCGACGACATCGCACGCCTTCGCCAGGGGCGTTTCTATGTACACAACGCGGATGTGACCCGTGTACCCATCAAGATGGCGGCCAGCCTTTGCCTCTCGCACCACCGCGAACCACTCGCCCCAGAGGCCATCGCAGCGTTGGCCCGGGAATCACGAACTTGATGCCCAGCGGGGGAGAAGCAGGGCGGATGTTGATGTAAAGGCCGATGGGACGTAGGGGTCTCATAGGACCTATGTGATCGGTGATCGGGGGCAGATCGTGTCCTGACTGGGAAAGGTGTGGCATAGGCGTTCCGCCTGTGTTGGTCACAACGTGACCAAGAAAACCACCTGTGTTTCCACTAAAGCGCCGTTGCTAAAGTCAGTCATGAAGCCAAAGTAGTTAGTCCCGTAGGGACGACATATCGTAGCCCAGCGGTGAAGCGAGGTCAAAGACGCGCCGTGGTGGGTACGAGCGGAACCCTGGGTAGACCGGTGCATAAAGGGCTGAACTCCGAAGGAGTGGCATTAAAAATAAGGGCACATTCCCAACACCTCTATGCCACCCCTGCGGGGTTCGTAGTTATTTCGCTATCGTGATCCCAGGGTTCGCTTCGCTCACGCCTGGGCTACGATATGTCGTCCCTACAGGACTAAGAGAACATGGCACACACCGCCCAGTGTATGAACTAACGCCGGAACGGCAGAGCCGGTGGATTTAGTGGATTACCACTGAAAGGAGTAAGCGCGATGCCCATGAAGAATCCACCCCATCCCGGTAAACATGTGCGGGTGAATTGTTTAGAACCCTTGGAACTCACCGTATCGGATGCAGCCAAAGCGTTGGGCGTGGCCCGGCAGACCTTGAACAACCTGCTCAATGGAAAGTCCGGGATTTCGGCAGAGATGTCGGTACGATTTGAGAAAATGGGATGGGGTCAGGCAGACGGATGGCTGCGACTGCAAATGAACTATGACCTTAGCCAGGCGAGGAAAAAGGGAGATAGAATAGTCGTCCATCCTGTTTCTCAGCAGGGGGCATGATGCCTGGGACGACTCTGACTCCGTAGTCCTATGAAAGTGCTCAGCGGCCTTGTAGTTGGCAATGGGTCGGGGTCAACATCTGCCGACCAGGACGTCTTAACGCTCCGTGCGTTTACTCGTCCAGAGCGCTCGCTACGGCAGCTTCAATGCGGGCACCGCGCAGGTTGTTTTCCACAATTTTTCCATCCGGTCCAATCAGGAATACCGACGGGATGCCCCGGACGCCGTACGCGGACGGTAATTTCGCTTTGGACCATTCTCCGAGATGGCCTTGGGTCCATCCCAGGCCCTCCTCCTTCACGAAGTTCTCCAAGGCACTCTTGTCGCCATCCAGGCTAAGGGCCACCATGGCAAATTTCGGGTTGTCCTTGAACCTCGCATACGTTGCTTTCATGCTCGGAATTTCGCCGATGCAAGGCCCGCACCAAGTCGCCCAGAAATCGAGGAGCACATATTTCCCGGAATAGTCGGCGAGTTTTACCCGCCCTTCTGTCAGGGTATTTACATCAAAATCAGGTGCAGCATCCCCCACTTCCAGATAGGTGTAGAGCTTTACCGTCACGTCTCCCAGATCCACCACGCCTCCATCTTCTTCGTCCGGGACGACGACCGATTTGGAGGCCCGCCCTTTGCCCATGCCTCCTGACCCTTCCGGCGCCTCGCCCACCTGGATCGAGAGATGATAGCTTCCCGGAGCGACATCAGCCACGTGAAAGCGGCCATCGGCTTCCACATCGACAATGTACATGCGTTGCTTCGCCCGCAACGCCCTGCCTTCCTCTGAATTGCGATACTGCTTATACCACGCCTGTTTTTCCTCCCGGGATAGTCCCTCGGGTGCGTTCGGCCACGTCATAGAACTGTAAAGTCGGCGGTCCGTGGAAGCCCGCCAGCCAATGTCCTTCTTCACATCATCTGGTACAACCATCCGGCCACGAACGGTCCAGTTGCCTTCGCCAACAACCACATGCACCGTTTCCCCCGGTTTCGGAAAAACGATTCGGGTATGGCTGATGGTGTAGGATGGGAAAACAGCGTGTTTCTTGTGCTGGTCTACCTTCACATAGCGCCCGACAAGAACCTCCTCGGGATAGACAGACTCAAAAACAAACGCCCCCTGGTCGTTCGCCTTGGCTGTATTCAGCGTAAGACTGTGCTCGGAGGGCTCCTGGTAATTCAGCATTACCTCGCCCGCCGCCGGTCTTCCATCGCTATATAAGATGCCCTCAATTCGCGCCATTTCCACCCCGTAACCCGACAGGGAGAACAAGGTGAGCACGGCCACCGCACACACTCCCCAAAAACTCGCACACCGATTCTGCCTACCCATGATTTGCCCTCCTGAGCGTTGTTGATGGGGTTTCCGAAACAGGCTCTACTGCGGTACTCTCACACTGTGTAGGTTTTCCTGTCAACGCACGAATTGTGCAGAACCCTATCCCAATGTCTCTGCATCGCCATGTTTTTCGTTATAGCACGCAACGTTTCTAAGACGCAAAGAAAGCTCGGTTCCCGTTACGCCCCAGGAATCGGCGGCGGACCCTGCTGGAACAAGCTCTTTGCCCCCGCTCTTACGCCTGCGTGGTCATTTTGCATTTGGCGTGTACAAATTCAGGATCGAGATCAGCGCCGCTTTCCCATTCTATGGTGTCGAAGGAGACCCGAACACGCTTGAATTGTTCATAGTCCGCGATCTTTTTGAAGACCCCAAAATCGAGATGGGGCCTCATGTCAAGAACCCCCGCTTCGCCGTTGTCGAACGTGATATCGAGGGTGAAATCTTCGTTGGGCGTTACGTTTTTCACGGACGGGTACATGTTTCTCTCCTGATTATTGGAGCGGCGGAATCTTAAAAGTATTGTAATCGTTCACGACACGGACACCTTATAGTCAACAAAAAGACCGGCGGGTGCCACGGGTAGGCCTCTCAGGGCTTTACCCGTGAAGTGCCTGCCGACAAGGAGGGGACTATCCAGTTTCTGGAGACCCCGGGTTTACACGGGTAAACCCTGCGGGCCTACCTGTGGCACCCGCAGTGGTGCTTTTTTAAGGAGCAAGACGCTGTCAGTTTTTCCTGGCGAAGTTCAGCCCATGCCAAAACCAGTTTCCTTTGTCTACGTGGAAGATTGCCTTTGATAACTTCGCCCGACCAGTCCCGTTACGCGCCTGGAATCGGCGGCGGGCCTTGCTGGAAGAGGCCCGCGAGTTCGGGCACCTGGCTGGCGGCGACCCACCCGGCCATGCCTTGCGCCCACACGAGGGACTCTGTCGTGAGAGCGCCCTGCTGCACCTGCTGCTGCAGCGCGGCCACGGGGAAGGGTCCTGTCTGCACGCCATTCACGGCCACATAGTAGGCCGTTTGCGCCGGGACGGGTGGCGGTCCGGGTGCTGCGGCGGCGGGTGGTGCGGATTGCTGGGGTGCTTGCTGGGCCTGTTGTCCGAAGCCTTGGACCATCTGGTTGGCCATGGCGAATCCCATGCCCAAGCCCATGCCCCCGGCCGCCTCGCCACCGGGATTTTTCGCGGCGGCTTCCATGGCGTTGGCGGCCTGGAACTGGGTGTACTGCTGGAGGTTGCCGATGACACCCATGCTCGCGCGCTTGTCGAGGGCTTCTTCCACCGCCGGGGGCAGGGAGATATTCTCGACGAGCAGGCTGGTCACATCGAGGCCGTAACTCTCAAAATCGGGATGGAGCCGTTCGGTGGCGAAGGTGCCGAACTCGTCATAGTTCGCCGCCATGTCGAGGGCCGGAATCTTGCTCTCGGCCACCAGGTCGCTCATGCGCGCCACGATGAGATTGCGCAACTGCTCCGTGATCTCGTCGGTGGTGAAGGTCCCGTCCGTGCCGACGATTTCCTTGATGAAGGTGGCCGCGTCGCCCACACGCACGCAGTAGGTGCCAAACATGCGTAGGCGCAGGGGGCCGAACTCGGGGTCCCGCAGCATGATGGGGTTTTTCGTGCCCCACTTCAGGTTGGTGAAGCGGCGGGTGCTGATGAAGTAGACCTCGGCCTTGAAGGGACTCTCGAAGCCGTGGCGCCACCCTTGCAGCGTGCTGACGATGGGGAGGTTTTTCGTGTCCAGCGTGTACATGCCCGGACTGAACACGTCGGCGATCTTGCCTTCGTTGATGAAGACGGCGACCTGCCCCTCGCGGACGGTAAGCTTCGCGCCGTGCTTGATTTCATTGCCATGGCGCTCAAAACGGTGAACCATGGTGTCGCTGGACGGATCCAGCCACTCAATAATATCAACCAGTTCGCCGCGAATTTTGTCCCAGATAGCCATGGCTTGGATCCTCGTAATGCTGCGATGTGCAGGGGTTGCGTCCGGTATGGACCTCCGCCGTCCAGTCTACAAGAAGCCCCGCAACAGGTACAACGGTGGACGTGGGTTTATTCGGACATGGTATGCTGGTTGTTGGTACAGCATCCGCACGGCGCATGAAGCATATTGTCTCTCACACCGTAAGGGGTAACGAATGAAGAACCTTCGAACTTCGGTCCTGCTGATTATCTGCGTGGTGACCCATTCGACACATGCTTCGGAATTGACGAACAGCGACTTGCGCTCGTTGTTTGCGAACTTTGGGGAGTTGCAGGAAGGTTCTTTTGGCGAGTCCATCGCCGCATCCTGGGAGGATTCTGCCACGGAGTCCAAAGTCATCGACAAGGGGCAAAAAACCAAAAAGCTCATCAAGAAGATAAGAAAGTACCCTTACGATTACGGCCATAATAGTGTGGGACGCCTTCTGGCCCAACGCGGGGTGGAGGCTATTCCCCAGCTTCTGGAGGCCCTCGAAGGTGCTGGCGACTACTACCGAATCTCGCTACTCAATATATTGAGTGAAATCTCCGATCCCCGGCGGGACGCGGCTTTCGTGGCACAACTCGAAATGCTTCTGGGTGAGAAGCGAAACTCTCTCTGGGACGATATCGCAAAACCACTCATACGAACCGTGTTCACCGGCAATATTCAACGTGGTGTGCCGACCTTGAAACGCTTCCTGACAGCAGACGATGTCGCGAGGGGTGTTCGGGCGGAAGCGCGCATTGCCCTTGTTCGTCTGGGCGAACTCGATGTGTCGTCACTTCTGGCGGTGTCCTACGAGACTGCGTCTGAGTTGGAAACCGAAGCCGTTCATTCCCAAATGAAATTGCTGGAATCTCTCTTGAAATATGAACTTATTGTTGCCCCGATACGCCTCAGCGAGATTGAAGTAGACACGAAAGATTCTGTTGTGTTACGGGGTGCCATCGACAAAGGCACGTGGTACATTCGGTTTGGCAAGGAGCAGACAGGACGCATTCCGTTCTACTACACGTGGTACACCGGCTTCGTTTTCTCAGCGGGCTACGTTGGTGTGTTTGAGAACGTGGATGGGCAGTGGATCGTCACCCATTGGCGCATAGCGTGGATTAGCTGATCCGCTGCCAGCGCCGTGTGGCAGAATGGCAAACGGAACATCATAATTGCCTTGCCTGGCCTCAAGAATCCAAGTCGGTGATTGAAGCGTCTTTCAACGCCGCCATGAATTGAGGCAGCGTGCTCACCGGCAGCGTCGATACGCCATTACCGAGCGGATAGGCCTCGTCGCAGGGACAAACAACGTAGCCGACCTCCAGTTCAAGATCGCGGAGGGTAGACCAGAATCCTTTGGAGACCGTTGGCGCGGAGGCCCGCTTGATTTCAAAGGCCAATGGGGCTTTTCGACCGGGGCGCTCCAGCAGCAGATCGATTTCGGCCCCCCCGTGTGTTCGATAGAACCATGGCCGCCAGTTGTCGGGAGCCAGGGCGAGGATTTGCTCGATGACCCAGCCCTCCCAGGACGGCCCCGCCGTCGGGTGGCCCAGCAGATCTTCCAGGTCTTCCAACTGCAACAGGGCGTGCAGCATGCCGCTGTCGCGCAGATACACCTTGGGTGCCTTCACCAGCCGCTTTTTCAGATTTGCGTGATAGGGCCGCAATTGCCGGACGATGAAGGTGTCTGCCAACACGTCCAGATAGTGCTTCGTCGTTGGGTTGGACACGCCAAGGCCCGCCGCGATTTTATTTCCGTTCCAGAGTTGTCCGTGGCTGTGGGCGACCATGCGCCAGAATCGGTCGAGCATGGTAGCCGGTATCCGAATGCCCAGGGCCGGCAAGTCTCGCTCCAGATAGGTCTTGATGAAGGCCTCGCGCCACTGCGCGGACTGGCTGTCCGATGCGGCGAGATAGCTGTCTGGGTAACCGCCGCGCAGCCAGAGCTTGCGTGTGTTCTTCGGTGTTGGCTCGATTTCCCCGAGCGCCAGCGGGCCGAGTTCGATATAGCGAATACGCCCCGCCAAGCTCTCCGACGATTGTCGTATCAGATCGGGCGAGGCGCTGCCCAGCACCAGAAAGCGCCCATTCCGCTGGTCGTCGTCCACCAGGGCGCGCAACACCGGGAAGAGTTCGGGAATCCGCTGAATCTCGTCGAGGATCACGGTTTTGTCCGCGTGCATTTCGAGATAGCTCTCGGGATTTTGGAGTTTTGCCAGATCGGTGGGCCGTTCCAGATCGAGGTAAATGGAGGCGTCGGGAAGGGCCTCGCGGATCATTTTGGCGAGGGTCGTTTTGCCCACCTGCCGTCCCCCAAGCAAGGCGACGACGGGGAAGCTCCCCAAGGTGTCATGGATGTTCTTTTCGAGTTGGCGACGTATCATCTATGTAATATAAAAGATAACCTTTAAGATTACAAGGATAACTTTGCGATTTATCCGGTTTATAGTGATTTTATCACTTTCTATGGCGGAATTCGTTCAGGAACAGTTACTGTTGTTGTTACGAATGGCATGCCACATTACAATAGTCTCCGTTGTAGCTCTGGATCGTTGAATTAAACGGCTTTGCCGTAGGAAACGTGCATATAGGTGATAGACGGAACTTCATACTAATCGCTCCAAGGGTGCCACCTGCACGCGCAACCGGTTCCCGGCTAAGCTTGTGGGTGTGGCTTCTCATAAATTGACCGAGACCATAACTTGGGAGCTGTGAACGTGCGTTGTTACTATCCAAAAGCCGCCCTCCCTGATACAGAGTTTTCCGCAAAGGCTCGCACCCACAAAGCCGCTCGTGCCTCGCGTCTGTGTAGGTGGCACCCGTCGTGATTTTGTATGGCAAGCTCTCTACATTGCCGGGACCGATGGGCTGCTCTACGCGATTGGGTCCAAAGGG
>JAJRPE010000336.1 GCA_024280935.1 Candidatus Hydrogenedentota bacterium | reverse complement strand
GGGGCTGATTGGCTTTGTCCTTCACCCGGACTTTGCCAGCAACGGCAAGCTCTATACCTATACCTCGGAACCCATTAACGGCGTTGCGGATTTTCCCATTGATGACATGAGCGATGGGAATGCCCACCAGAGCGTGCTGGCTGAATGGATGGTTTCTGAGGCAGATGCCAGTCTTGTCGATCCCGCGAGCCGACGGGAGCTGCTTCGCGTGGACGAACCCCAATTCAACCACAACGGCGGCACCCTTCGCTTTGGCCCGGATGGCTACCTCTACATCGCCATTGGCGATGGCGGCGGGCGGGATGACGAGGGGCCTTCCCACGGTGCCGATGGCAACGGCCAGAATATGGATACGGTATTGGGCAGCCTGCTCCGGATCGATGTGGCTATCGACGAGGGCGATACACCGTCAGCGAACGGAAATTACGCGATTCCCCCCGGCAATCCCTTTGTGGATGCGGGCATAGGCGAGATATTCGCCTACGGCTTCCGAAATCCATTTTCCTTTAGCTTCGACTCGGAGAGCGGGGCGCTGTACGTGGCCGACGTGGGCCAGGATGATATTGAAGAGCTGAATATCGTCGAGAGCGGTGGTAACTACGGATGGCGCGTTAAGGAAGGTACTTTTTTCTTCCAAGCCAACGGGGAACAACCGAGTTTCGTGACGACCGGACCAGCCGATGGCCAGTCGGGGGAGGGGTTGCTCGATCCCATTGCGCAGTATGACCACGACGATGGACTCTCCATTATTGGGGGCTTCGTCTACCGGGGGACGGCCCTTCCCAGTCTCGCGGGCCTGTATGTTACCGGCGATTTTGGCACGACTTTTGGCATGCCGAGCGGGCGACTGTTCTTCCTCGACGCGGTGAATCGATTCTGGGAGATTCTAATCGGGGAGAACGCCGCATCCTATCCCTATTTCATCAAGAACTTTGCCCAGGGTCCCGATGGCGAGGTCTATGTTTTGGCATCGCAAAATATAGCCCCGGCGGGAACCGCCGGTGTAATCCACAAGCTGGTTCCCGTTGGCATGGGTACGGTCGAGAATCAGGAAGATCTCGCCGAGGTCTTGCTCAGTATTTTTGATGTCGCGGATGCGGACAGTGATAGTGTCGTTACATTCACGGAAGCCCAGGGCGTTCTCGGGGAATTAACGGATAGCCTATTCGCGGGCCTCGACGCCAACAGCGACATGGCGGTGACCCGTGCGGAGCTGGAGACGATTCTGGCGGGGGGGGAAGGTGAGGGTGAGGGTGAGGGAGAAGGAGAGGGTGAGGGCGAGGGGGACGAGCCTGGCGGGATTATGTGTTACGGCGGGTCGTCCAACACGTCGTCTGGTTGGGGTGAATTCCTGCTCATGATCATGTTGATTGTCACGTTGAGCAGGTCTTCAAGACGCGACTCCTTTCCTGTTTGAGTCGAGATCTGACGCACCATCTATCACGAGAGACCCATGCTGGGCGCTTTCCCGGCGCGTTGTCCACTTGCCGGGGTCTGTGGTAGCATCCATGCATAGTTTGCGACCTGCCGGAAGTGGTGGCGGCGCAGGATGTTGGAGCGTGTCGTGGCCGAGTTGAAGGCATTCGAGAAACAGTTTCTCCGGGACGGGGTGATCGGCGAAGAACGTCTGCGTCAGGTGAAAGCCGATGCGGAGGTGTCGGACCGTTTTTCGGGCGACGTGCTCGTTGAGCAGGGTTTGGCAGATGCCGAGGCGGTATACCAGTCGCTCGCACGTTATTGTGAGCTTCGCTATGTGACGCTCGACGCGGTAGAGATCGCCGAAAGCGTGCTTCGTAAGGTGCCTGCCCGCTTTGCCACCCACTATCGTTGCGTCCCCATCGAAGAGCGCAATGGCACGTTGGTGGTCGCGGTCAGCGATCCCATGAATCCCCACTTGATGGACGATATGCGCCAAGTGCTCAAGCAGCGCGTGGAGGCGGTGGTAACAACGCCGAAGGCCATCAAGAAGGCCATCCGCCAGTATTACGGCGTGGGCGCAGATACCATGGAGAAGATGCTGGGTCAGCAGGGCGGCGGTGACGGGGCGGGTTCGACGACGATTGCCCAACGGGAGAGCGCCACCCTCGACGATGAAAGCATTGACGCATCCATCGTCAAGTTCGTCAATGAGCTTATCTTGGAGGCGGTCAAATCGTCCGCCACCGACATTCACATAGAACCTTTCGAGGAAGAACTGCGCGTTCGATTCCGAATCGATGGCATTCTTCACGCGATTCCTACGCCTGCCCGCATTCAAGGATTCCAGGCGGCCTTGGTGTCTCGGGTGAAGATCATGGCGAATCTCAACATCGCCGAAAAGCGCTTGCCCCAAGATGGGAAAATTATCGCGACCCTGGGCGATGAGTCCTACGATTTGCGGGTCTCTATTCTGCCGACACCCTACGGCGAAACGGTCAATCTTCGCGTGCTCACCCGGTCCAACGCCTTTCTCACCTTGCCGGAGTTGGGTTTTCGCGAAGAGGACATGGCCCAGTTTAACGGATTTATCCGTCGTCCCCACGGCATTCTGCTGGTGACGGGGCCCACGGGCAGCGGAAAGACGACGACCCTCTATGCCGTGCTGAGCAATCTCAATGACCTGGAGCGGAAGATTATCACCATCGAGGATCCGGTGGAATACCAATTGCCGGGCATTACCCAGATGCAGGTTCACGGCCAGATCGGTTTTGACTTTGCCATAGGCTTGCGCTCCATCCTGCGCCATGATCCCGATATTCTCCTCGTGGGCGAGATTCGGGACTACGAAACGGCGGAGATGGCGGTGCGCTCCAGCCTTACGGGGCACTTGGTGCTCAGCACCCTCCACACCAACGATGCCGCCGGGGCCGTAACCCGGCTCCTTGATATGGGCGTGGAACCCTTCCTCATCTCCAGCACCATGATTGCTGCCATCGCCCAACGATTGTTGCGACGCAACTGCGTCGCTTGTGCCCAACCTGTGGAGCACGACGCTACCTTGTTGAAGGCGGAATTCGGCGCTGCGGCGTCTTCTACAGCGGATGCGACCTTCCGAGCCGGCGCGGGCTGTGCCGCGTGCCGCAACACGGGCTATCGCGGACGCTCCGCCATTTACGAAATGCTGCCCTTCACGCCCGAGGTGAAGACCTTGACCGTGGAGCGCGCGACCTCCCTGGACATCAAGCAACTGGCTCTTCAACAGGGGATGCGCACCTTGCGGCAGGCGGGTTGGCTCAGGGTGCGTGCGGGCACAACCACCGTGGACGAGGTGCTGCGCGTCACCGCCGACGCCGACATGCTGCTGTCCGACGAGGCGAACTGATGCCCAAGTTTCGCTATGAGGTCAAGAAAGGTCCCGAGGAAAAAATCGACGGCGTGTTGGAGGCCGAGACCCAGCGGGCCGCTGTGGCGCGTTTGCGCGACATGGGCTATTTCCCCCTCACCGTGGAAGAGGTCGAGGAGGAACAGTCTACGCCCCGTGCTTTGGTGAAGCGGGTTCTTCAGCGCATCCGGCTCAAAGACCGCAATATATTTTTCCGCCAACTGGCCAACCTGACCGAAGCGGGCATGATGCTGACCCGCGCCCTCCGAACCATCGCCACCCAGGCGGAGAATCCCCAACTCGCGGCTGTCGTCGATCAAATCCGGGAGTCGGTGCAGCAGGGTTCCACGCTGGCCGACGCCTTGGCCCAACACGAAAAATTGTTTCCACCCCTCTACATCAACCTGGTGCGGGCGGGCGAAACGGGGGGGATGCTCGATGAGGTGCTCTGGCGCATTGTCGCCTTTGGCGAGCAGGAAGAGGAGTTGCGGGGCAAGGCCATCTCTGCCCTGATTTATCCCATATTCCTTTCCATCGTCAGCTCCATTTCCGTCTTTATCCTTGTCTCCTTTGTTTTTCCCAAGTTTATTGGCATATTCAAAGAGTTTAACGCCGAATTGCCCCTGCCTACCGTTATCGTCATGGCCATCTGCGAGTTTATGGGGAATTGGTGGTGGGCTGTTCTTTTGGGAGTCGGCGTTGCGGTCTGGGCCGCGATTCGATACTTTCGTTCCGAGTCCGGGCGCAGGCAGTGGGACACCTTCATCCTCCGCGTTCCCGTGGTGCGCGGCCTCGTGCAGAAATACGAAATGGCCAAGTTCGCTCGTACCTTGGGCACCCTCCTCGACAACGGCGTACCCATTCTGACCACGCTGCAAATTACGGCGGACACGATGAGCAATTACGTGATTCGGGAAGAGGTTCGCCAGCTTCACGGCGGCGTCACGGCGGGCAATGCCATGAGCGAGACCCTCCGGCAGTGCCCTCATTTTCCGCCCGTTGTGGTGGGCATGTTCGCCGTGGGCGAAGAAAGCGGTCGCATCGGCGCGGTGACCAACCGCATCGCCGACGCTTACGATTTGGAGGTCGAGCGTGCGGTGAAAGCGGTGACCGCGCTATTCGAGCCGCTGCTGATTGTTATCATGGGCGTTATCATCGGCTTCCTCGTTATCGCCATGCTGTTGCCCATGCTGACCCTGAGCTCGGCTATCAGCGCATAGCAGGGCGATGTTCGGAAGAACACCAGAGGATTCGAAGGAGTTCGTCTGATTTGAATGTTTCGGAAAAAACTGCGACAATTGTAAAAGGCCTTCATGTGATGGAGAAGGAGCCGATATGATAAATCCGAACGTGAAAATAGACCCTGAATTTTTGTCGGGGTTCTGTCGAAAATGGCGAATACGCGAGCTATCTATTTTTGGCTCAGCACTCCGAGAAGATTTCAACGCAGAGAGCGACTTGGATTTCCTGGTGAGTTTTGAAGTGGGGACGGAACTTGACGTGTACAACCTTCTGGATATGAAAGAAGAATTGGAAGCACGCTACGGGCGTTCGGTCGATTTTATCGAGAAGGAAAGCTTGCGGAATCCCTGGAGGAAGGGCGAGATATTACGCACGCGCGAGGTGATTTTTGCGGCTTGACAAAAAGGACATGGCTCACTTGTGGGATATGCTGGACGCGGCGCGGGCGGTGCTCGAATTTGTCCATGGTCGGCGTTTCGAGGATCTCCTTTCTAACCGAATGCTACGAAGTGCCGTAGATCGGAATATTGAAATTGTTGGAGAGGCTGCGCGGCGGGTGTCAGCAGATACCCGCGATTCCCTTCCCGACATACCTTGGCGGGCGAGTATTGGTTTGCGCAACGTACTGGGTCATGAGTACGACGAGATACGTCATGAAATCCTCTGGAAGCTATGTGGAG
>JAJRPE010000335.1 GCA_024280935.1 Candidatus Hydrogenedentota bacterium | reverse complement strand
TCTATCGCGGCAGCCGACCCCGTATAATACGCGCTTGTTTCACGCGGCAGTTCCCCGTTCAATTACTCAAAGGAAAGTTTGCAATCATGGCCCATTTCGACGCAGAGCGCACCATCGAGTGCCGCCAGATCGATGCACGTTTGGAAGAGATTAAGGCAACATTCTACAGCCAGCGCCAACCCATTGGCGGCTTGGAATATAGCGTGACCGGGCAGGGTCTTGGCCCGGAGCGCGTGCCGGCGTCCGGTTGGAAGCCTTTCGAGATCATGCAGGCGTGGGGCGGCTACGACCAGACCACGTGGTTCCGCATGGAGATGGTGGTACCGAAGGAATTCAAGGGACAGCGCGTCGTGGCCCTGCTTCGTCCTTCCGGCGGCCACTTTGAACCGGGCGTAGACTTCCTTTCGGCGGCGGGCGAATCCATGGCCTTCGTGAACGGAAAACCTTTCGCGGGCTTGGACAAGAACCACGACGAACTCCTGCTGTCAGAAAAGGCCAGGGGCGGCGAACGTTTTGCTATTGCCATTGAGGGGGTGCCCAGCACCCGCATAGAGATCGAGCACCATTTTCAGTACGCCGACATGGCCATCCTCCACCAGGAAGTGTGGGATGTCTATTGGGATATTCTCGTGCCATTACGGGTCTATAAGGAGCTGGGCAGTAATTACACACCCGCCCGGAAGCTCTTCGAGGTGCTTGCCCAGGCCGTGCGCATGGTGGATCTCCAACAGGTCGGCACGGCGGAATACTACGCTTCCTGTGTGAAGGCCAGTCGCTATCTGAAGAAGGAGCTCAAGAAGTTCGAGCAAAGCTATGGCATGGGCAAGCTGACGCTCGTGGGCCACTCCCATATTGACACGGCGTGGCTCTGGCCCCTGCGCGAGACGCGTCGCAAGGTGGGCCGCACCTTCTCGACGGTGCTTCGGCTGATGGAGCGCTACCCGGAATACCATTTTTCATGCAGCCAGCCCGAGCTTTATATGTACGTTAAAGAGCACTTCCCCGAGATTTGGAAGGCTATCAAAAAGCGGGTCAAGGAAGGGCGCTGGGAACCCTGCGGCGCACCCTGGATCGAGCAGGACAGCAACATGCCGAGTGGCGAGTCGCTGGTACGCCAGTTCCTCTATGGCAATCGATTTTTTCAGAAAGAATTCGGGATGCGCTCCCGAACCGCCTGGCTCCCCGATGCCTTCGGGTATCCGTGGTCCTTGCCCCAGATCCTGAAGCAGTGCCAGATCGACACCTTTGTTACGACCAAAATCGATTGGGGTACCTACACGAAATTCCCGTACAGCATGTTTCAGTGGCAGGGCGTGGATGGCACCCAGATTCGTGCCCTCATGCCGCCCATGAACTACAACGGCAACCCGTTGCCATCCGATTGCATTGCCCAGTGGGAGAAGTTCAAGCAGAAAGAGAAGGCCGACGAAATTCCCTTCGCCTTCGGTTGGGGCGATGGCGGTGGTGGCCCCACCGCAGAGATGCTGGAGCACGGCAAGCGCCTCAAGAATATCGTGGGCGTGCCCAAATGCGAATTTGGCCGTACCCAGGACAGCCTGGACCGTATGGCCGCCCAATGCGCGGACGACGATCTGCCGGTCTACAACGATGAGCTTTATCTGGAATTGCACCGCGCCTGTCAAATTAGCCAGGCACGAACCAAGTGGTTTAACCGCAAAATCGAGGTGGACCTCCACGATGCGGAGTTGTTGTCATCGGTGGCGCACTTGAGCCGTGGCACCTATGATACAGCGGCCTTCTGGTCGGTCTGGCGTATCCTGTTGACTAACCAGTTTCACGACATCCTGCCGGGTTCCTCTATTACCGAGGTCTACACCCAGGCGGAAAAAGATTATGCGGAGATTCAGGAGCGCGTGCTGAACGTGCTCGGAAATGCCCTGTTTGAATTGGGGCAGGGCATTGACACAAGCGGTCCCGGTGAGCCGGTCGTAATCTTCAATACCCTCTCGTGGGTCCGCGACGATGTGGCGGAGGTGGCTGTTGCCCTTCCCAGGGGCGCGTTTCATGTGGTCGCGCCCGATGGCAGCGTCGTGCCAAGCCAGAAGATCGGTAAGGACAGGCTGCTCATTGCCGTCGAGAATGTGCCGCCTTTGGGCCATGCCGTGTACCACGTCGTGCCCGGCAAGATGAACCCGGAAGCCTCATCCTCTCTCATCGTCACCGAGAAAGTGGTGGAGAACGACTATATCAAGGTGCGCCTTGATCGCGACGGGCAATTCACCAGCGTCTATGACAAGGTGGAAGGACGTGAGGTATTGTCTAAGGGTCACAAGGGCAACGTGCTCCAGCTTTTTGATGACCGGCCCTTTGACCACGATGCCTGGGAGATGGATCACAACTTCGACGAAGAGCAGCCCATTGCCGTCGGCAAGGCGGAATCGGTGGAAATTATCGAATCGGGACCGGTCCGTGCCGTCGTCCGTTTTGTACGGCACACCGAAAAGAGCATCATCACGCAGGACATCATCCTCTGTGCCGACAGCCCTCGGGTGGATGTCAGCACCCATGTGGACTGGCATGAAAAGCGGGTTCTGATGAAGGTGGCCTTCCCCGTGGATGTGCTGAGTCATCGGGCCACCTACGACATTCAATACGGCACGATTGAGCGGGCCACCCATGGGAGCCGCGAACACGAAAAGGCCCGTTTCGAGGTAACGGCCCACCACTGGGCGGACCTGTCGGAAGGGAACTACGGCGTGAGCCTCCTCAACGACTGCAAGTACAGCTACGACATCAAAGACAGCACCATGCGCCTGTCCCTGCTTCGCGCACCGGTCCATCCCGATGAGCAGGCCGATCAAGGCGAGCACGAGATGGTCTACGCCCTCTATCCCC
>JAJRPE010000334.1 GCA_024280935.1 Candidatus Hydrogenedentota bacterium | reverse complement strand
GGGAGGTAGGCCCGGAGGACCCGCGGATCATAAAAGCGAAAATAAAACATATGCCCGTCGTCGTCCCGCACCTTGAAGATCTTGCGAAGGTGTTCGCGAATCGCCTGGGGCCAGGAAGAACTCAGCAGCAGGATACCCGTATTCGTACCAAGTTTCTTTGTCCAGATTCTCATGTATTCGGGGTAACGATTGGTACACTTAATACGCACCAGATAGGGGCCAACCCGGGTCATATGATGGGGTGCATTGGTAAACAACGGGCGGTTGGGTTCACCGAGTATGTTACGTGCGCCCACCGCCAGCCGGTAGTCCTGCGCGCCGTCCACGACGGCATACAAGATGTCATCGGGCTTCTTTCGCTGCTCCAGATACTGGTGCAAATCGTATGCGCTTGGCAGTCGTGGTCTATTGGCGTGTTCTGCCGGAGCAAGAACGTCTGCGGGTGCGTGTATATCCATTGTGCTAGTTTGTACCCCGTCGGTCTGGATTGGGCCTCTTGGAGGCATCATTGACCTGGCGCCGGTCGGTACAGCCGGAGCTGCTGCCTTCCACCAGGGGCGTTCCCGATGCGGCCGCATCCTGAAATGCACCGGCACAAGCTGGATTGGCACATTCGGTAGGCTCGGCAGCCGTCTCGGCAGGGGGGGCAATGGTCTGGGCCTCGGTTCGGGGCGGAGCTCCGCCCGCGCCGCCGCCGCTTTCTTCGGCGGCAGCTGGTGGTTCGGGCAGGCTTGGCATCTCGTCATAGACACGGTCCAACTCGCGGTCCGACACGCGGAAATTGGCACCGTCCACATTCATCTTGGCCCATGGTTGTTTCATCGGGGGACCTCCTGCTTGGCTGGATGCTACGGTTCACTACGCCGCCGCCAGAAATCCCGGAGGGGACACCAGCGCACAGTCACAACACGCCCTTGATTGTAGACAGAAACGAGGGCCGCTGCAAGCCCGAAGTTTCAGACGGTAGCATAGGCATCCCGCCTGTGTGTCTACATTGACATCCTTCGTAAGTTGCCTGGAGCGCGGACGCTCCCTAACCTGGGTTGGCTCAAGCGTCAATCTTCCCAAACGTGCCTCGGAATCGCGCCGCGCGAACAGGTTTTTCTTTATGTATGCAACGTTCGGTTATGAAATCAGCAAGCATTCACGGCAACTATAATCGACAAAAAAACAGTCGGGTGCCACGGGTAGGCCTCTCAGGGATTACCCGTGTAGCTCCTATCGACGAAGGACAGGGGGCAGATTCAGAGACAGCGATTCTTGCACGGATAAACCCTGTCGGGTCTACCCGTGGCACCCGCAGACTGTTTTTCAGGGCCAAGATATCCGGGCCGTGAACGCTTACTGAAATAAGAACGGAAACTCAAGCGCACGATTCGGTCTCGCCGCTCGGAAGATTGTATACAAAGCCCATCGACGCGCTATACTACAGGGCAGCAAGACGCACAACACGACCGAGAGGGGTTCCCCCGTGAAACAGCATCGCCTCATAGCACAACGTTCTGCCACGCTGTTGCTCGCTGTCTGCGCGGTGCTCTTGTTGCAGGGCCAAACCCGCGATGTCGCGGGTGCGCCGAAGGTCGGCATCAAGAACCAGCGTGCCACCGTGAAGCCCTCCCAGGAACTCTCCCGAGAAATGCCCGGCAACGCCCCCATCAAGTTCCAGGACTTCCAACGTTACAAACGCGACGAAGTCAATCGGGCGGCCACGGTTCGTCCCGAGGACTACAGCATTTACACCAAAGAGGGCGACGTGATCGAAGTGCGTCACGAACGCTTTTTCACAGGCGAAGCACTGGACCGCTGCGAAATTGAGTTTAAGGTGGCCAGCACCATCCGCGTTCCCAAGATTTTTGTTCTGAGCGACGAACCCTTCGTCGTGGATCCCCGGAAGCCCGGTGCCCTCAAAAAGACCATTTTCACGCGATACGACTACGAATCCTTCGACAAACTTCGTCCTTCCACCGTCGACGGAAACCGCCGCAGCCGTCCCTACTTCAAACGGGTCTACCCGGCCCAGAACACCCAACGCGAGATCGCCTTCTACCGGACCGGGAAGCTCCTCAAATCCACCCGTGCCCACGTAAAGACGAAGACACCTCTCGACGATGTCCTCTCCCATGTGGACATCGGTCGCGAAACCTTCATCCGCCTTTACCCCGGCTACCGCATCACCCTGATCTGGATGGCGGAGTAGGGGCGAAGACACGCCGGCGGGGACTGCCTCGCCCAAGCCCGCTGTCCAGAAGGGCCAAGCATCGTGTTCAACGCTTCGCCGAAGGTATAGAGGGGCACTTCAACAGGCGGGGCTGTCCCCAAGGGACGTACTCGCGCCCATAAGATCGGCGTCATGGCGGGGCGCGTATAGGTGGGCCGAAAGCTGTGATTCAAGGCGGAAATCGTTGAGGCGCGTGCATGTCCCGGCAGACTTGAGCAAAAAGGGACTGACGCTCCAGGCTTGGGGACAGCCCCGCCTGTTGGGGTCTTCGTTGCATACCGTAGCGGATCCGTTTGCCAAACGGCGCATTTCGTTACACCGCACTGCCTTGGGCGAGGCAGTCCCCGCTTCGTTAGCGTTACTCCAATCGTTCCAGAACCCCAATCTCTGGCGCAGCACCCTGTGGCACCGGGTTGCCGTTGAGGTCGGTGTTCAGCCCGGAGATCTTCACCCCGGCGTTCAGGCAGGGACTGTCGGGGAGCAGGCTGAAATCATCCTTCAGGCGCGGGTCGCTCAATAGGGTGTGCTTGCCGGGGCGGTGTCCTGTTGTCCCGGTATCACCGTTGCCGTAGAGGGCGTTGTAGTCGGAGTCCACCCCGTGGACCGTTACACTGACGCGGAGGGCTTCCCCCCGATTCTCCACCACGAGGTTGTTGCGGAGGAAGACCCCGTCGATATCCCGCGTTAAGGCAATCCCGACATCTGCGCTTCGGATGAGGTTGTTTGCGATGCGTAGCCCCTTGGCTTCCTGCACCCCGATGCCGGGGTGCGGATGGGTGCCCGGCGCTGTGCCATCAATGAGGTTGTAGGCGATAAGGACGGACGATGCCGCGCTGAATTGCCGGACGCGGAGGGCTTCCTTGTCGCGGTCATCGCCGAGGCACACGTTCTCAATGCGATTGCGCAGAATCTCGACCCTGGGCTTCGCGCCATAGTGCTCCAGCTCCTGCACCATGATGGCCGTGCCGCCCAGGCCGGTGAAGGTGTTCCCCTCGATCACAACGGCGTCCGCCGTCGCGCTGGGCCGCCAGATGACCACCCCCTCATCGGCCAGTGCGCCGCCATTGCCCACAAAGCGACAACCCCGAACCGTTCTTATCCAGCCGTTGTAGTCGTTCATGATGGCGGTATGATCTTCCCCACCGCCGCGCCGGGTCGCCGTGAAGGTGCAGTCCATAATGTCCACGGGACCGCTTTCCTTTTCGATCACTTGGATCGCGTAGGCCCGCCCATCCCGGAGATTCCAGTCGTCGAAGGTGCAATCCGAGACCACCCCAAAATTGGAACCTTGTTGAAACTGAATATGATTGCCCGGACTCCCCACGAAGTTGCATCGGGTTATGCGGAGGTGGTCGCTGTCCCAGGCGAGTAGGGTCATGGTGTGGCCATGACCGAGATCCAGATCACGCAATTCGAGGTGCTTCTGGGTCAGGGGGCCGATCACGAATTCCCGCACGGGGATTTCTATCGATGTCGCTTCCAGCGCCGGGTTCTTCGTGGAGTAGACATAGAGCCGTTTGCGGGCCGCGTCGTGGAAAAAGTCCCACGGTTTGGCGAGGGCATCCAGTGTTGCGCGGCGTACCCCGAAGTTTCCGTCATGCAGCACCATCCCCGGATTATCCGCCATGCCGATAAGATACCAGCGATTGTCCCCGTCTTCGTGCCACTGCGCCGGGTCATCGAAGGTGTCCGATCCGCGAAGGGCCGGGCGATCGCCCGTGCCGTAGGCCCCGATCACAATGGGCATCCCTTCCGCGCCGGATTGCTCCAGCGTCAGGCTTTCGCGCCAGACCTGACCCCGTCGCAGCAGGATGTGGTCACCGGGTTTCAGGGTGGCACGGCGAATCGCCGCCAGACTTTTCCATGGACGCGCTTCCGTCAGTCCGGGGTTGCGGTCATCGCCCTTTTCGTGGTCCACGTAGAAGGTGCGATGGGTGTCCGAAGGGGGAGACGGAGTATATTCGGTCTTCGCCGTCGTCTGCTGCGTTGATTGCCGGAGCAGCACAACACTGCCCACGACCACCAACAGCGTAAGCAGGTAGGGTATCCAGCGCATGGTTTAGTGCCTCACTTTCAAAGCTGAGTATTCAGGAATTGGTTACCGTGCAGCCTCATCATACTCTCAGAAAGTAAAGCCGATACACGAATCGGGTATGTCCTGAAAATATAAAGTATATCCAAGGGTGCCACCCTCACACGCAGCCGGTTCCCGGCTAAGTTTTCGGGTGCGGGTTTGCGAAAACGTTCTGTGTTGCTACTCGGCCCGAAAACCTGCCCGGTAGCCTGTGCAACCTTTTTTGGTGTTAAGCCTATTCTCGTGGCTCGCACCCGCAAGCTTCCCCGCTTCGCTCCTCCGCGTGAGGGTGGCACCCTTATCGGTCCTTTTTGGTAAATATTGGGTTGTGGCGAAGCCCACGTTAACATTCCCTTTCTTCTGCCATGTTACTACTCAGCAGGCACACCGCCTCGGCGACGGAGCAGCCGCCACAGTTTCCGTCGTTCTTCGGCGGTCAAGCCCATGCTTCCCGTATAGACGATAAGCAGGACAACGCCCCCGATGGCCCAGGCTATCTGAACTTCGTCGGCCTTCCAGGTTACCAGAGAGAAAACAGCGCCGATTGCAGCATAGACGCTGACGTTCCGCAGGGTGCCCATTTCAACGAGCCGTCCGAACCGAAGCCAGCTTTTTTGGTCGCAGACCGCGAGGAGAAGCAGACAATCGAGACAGACACGTAGCGTCCAGGCCAGTGCCACACCAGGAAGGCCCGCGACGTGGTAGCCCACGACGACCATGATGATGTGGATTGGAAATTCCACCAAATGAAGTTTTGCCGTGATGTCGGGGCGACCGCAGGCTTGGACGACGGAAAAGGGGACGAGGGCCAGCGCATTGATGGCCAGGCCCGAAAGGAGAATGCGCAGGACGGAGACGCTGTGATTCATGTAGGCCTCCCCGAAGAAGACCCAGACGATCCACGGTGCTCCGATGGCCAGGGCCACGCAGGTCAGTCCCATGATGCAGACGAGATAGTGAAGGGCCTGGGCCGACAGCCGTTGAATATTCAGCCTGGCATTGGTGCTGTCGAGGGCACTGATGGCGGGGAATAGTGTGCTCGTCAGGGTGCTTGGAATTATGAGTATGCGCTCTGCCAATTGGAAGGGACCCGTATAGTAGGCGACTTGGCCCAAGGATCCCATGGAGGCGACCAAGAGGCGATCCGCGTAGAGCAGCGCTGGTGCGATGAGGTTGGACAGGGTCACCCACTTGCCGAAATGGATGAGGGGTGAAATGCCTGCGACGGAGGGCTTGCCGTTGCGAAAGAGGCCGGGAATGATACGGCTACAAAGGAGGAGGAGGAGGAGGTTAACGGCGACGCGGGTGCCGAGGAAGAAGGTAAAAAACAAGGTGAGCGGCCCATGGATGTACGCCACCCAGAGAATGAAGAGGAGCCCCAGCACATTGGCCGGGGCGCGGACGGCATTCAGCAGGCCGAAGCGCTGGCACCCCTCCAGGGCACCGGCGAAGCCAGACTCGGTGAGCGTGAGGACAGCGGCAGCCGCAAGGAGATAGAAGATGTTACGCGCTTCGGGCAGAAGTTCCTCAGGGATGGTGAGCACGCTTTCGACCAGCCAAGGCGTGCAGGCACCAAAGACGAGAGCGCCAAGGGTGCCCAGAAGTGCTTGGATAAGGAGCGCACTCCATAGTAGCGGGGGAATGTCCTGCGCCCGTCCTTCGGCACGGTAGGCGGCAACGTATTTGGCCACCGCCCGCCCAAGCCCCAGATCAAACATGAAGGACATGGTGATGATGGTCATTCCGATAGCGAACAGCCCAAACCGTTCTTCACCAAGATAGCGGACGCCAAAGGGCATCGTAGCCAGCCCCACCAGCAGGGGAAGGCCCCGTCCGAGGAGATTGTAGGCGGTGTTGCGTGCGATGGTGTGCCCATCGTTACGCTCGGTTTTTGGGGCGCTTTCGCTTGTCATTGTGCCTGCAAGGGGAGTGTTTTTTCGGAATCGGTTGGTCGCATACGTCGCCCCATGGTACCATAAGAACGAGACGTTCTTGGGCTTCTTCCACCGGAGTGTGCTGCATAGCCATCTTGTATTTAAGGCCTTCACAGACCACTGCGTGTGCCACGGACAAGCCCTGCCTGGCTTGACCGTAGCAGGGAGCAAAAAAGGGACTGACGCAAGCGGAGCGAGGTACGAGCGGAGACGGGTCTGTCCCTTTTCTTGCGGAACAACCAAGGTGCTTGCCTAAATTTCCAAAGCACCAGGCAAACACAGAGAGCAGGATGCCCATGCGTAAGATTCTTATTACCGGCGGTGCCGGATTCGTTGGTCGTCATTTTTGCAAGCGACTCCTGGATCTGGGCGATGAAGTTCACTGCGTGGATAGCGTGGTCGACTTGACTGGCGGCATTCACCCGGAAGCGGGCTGGCCCCTTTTCGACCCGCGTGACTACGAAAATTTCCACTTTTACCACGAAGACTGCCGCACCTATTTTGAGCGTGTGGAGGACACGGACTTCGATCTTGTCATGCCCCTGGCCGCCATGGTGGGTGGTCGTATGATGATCGAACACAATCCCCTCGCCGTCGCCGATGACCTTGCCATTGACGCCCTATTCTGGCAGTGGGCCGTCCGCACAAAACCGGGGCGGACCTGTTATTTCAGCTCCAGCGCGGCTTATCCCATAAGTCTTCAGACCCGGGACAATTACCAGCTTCTTACGGAGGAATGCATCGAGTTTCAAGGCGATATAGGTATGCCCGATCTGACCTACGGTTGGGCCAAGCTTACGGGCGAGTACCTTGCCCGCCTCGCTTTCGAGAAACATGGCCTCAAGTGCGTGTCCTACCGCCCCTTTTCCGGCTACGGCGAAGATCAGGACGACCACTATCCCTTTCCCGCCATCTGCAAGCGGGTCATCAAGGAGCAGGGCGCGTCCCAGATTCAAGTGTGGGGTACGGGTGAGCAGATGCGCGACTTCATTCACATCGAAGACTGCGTGACGGGCGTTTTGACTACCATGGACAAAATAGACAACGGCCACGCCATCAACCTTTCCACCGGCATTCTCACCAACTTCAAAGACATGGTTCGTATGGCCGCCAAAGAGCTCGGCTACGAACCCGAGGTCGTGGGCACCTCCACCCGCCCCGAAGGGGTCTTCGCCCGAGGCGGCGACACGAAAAAGCAGAAGGCGCTGGGCTTTGAAGCAACGACGGATTTCCAGACGGGGATTAAGAACGCGCTGGACTACTTTCAAAAACTATAAGAGTTCACGGGCTGAACCAAGGGTGCCACCCTCACACGCAGCCGGTTCCCGGCTAAGTTTGCGGGTGTGGGTTCACAGAAACCATCGGTGTCGTTTTTTATTTCACCACGAGATGATAAATTCAGCCCCGTAACCGGCGGTCCCTTTCTTGCGCAAGCCCTTGGAATAATTGAAAAGCGCACCGCCGATTCCCGGATCGGGACATAAAAGTGTGTCAGGGGGGGGGCATACTACCTTGGGAGAAAAATGTCTTGACAGGGTAAGAATTCTCTGTTACGTTGATGATGTCAGGGAGAAAAGAGTGAACGCTTTCCTCTCTGTGCGGCTGATGTCAGTTGCGGTAGTTGACGGGAAATCTTGGATCATTTTTATAGCGCTCCGTGGTGGGGTCTGTCCTTGGCCCGATTCTCAACGTGCTGCGTCGTGCCGTTTCATATGTTTCGCCAGCGGGGCTTGACCCGTGGCATACCGGATATCTGGAAAAGGGAGTATGCTGTTATGTGCCGTATTCTTCACCGAATTCCTGCAATACCCCTGCTGCTATTGGGCCTTCTCGCGTCTTCTATAGCAGTCTCGGCTCAAACGCCGCCCGCGCCCGATGACCCGGCCCTTGTGGCCTTGCTGGATGCCCGTGCTTCGGCGGAATCGCTCATTGCGCAGGGCGACCTACAGGGGGCCGCGGGTGTTCTTGTGCAATCCCTGCGCGATGTTCCGCCGACCCGTTCGGAGCTTGCCGATGCCACCTATGGCAACGGCCAGTTGGCCTCGTTCCTCTTTCTGCACGTGATGCGGGAAGCCGACGCGTATGCCTATCTTGAAGGACAAATCGATCCCGATGCCTATCCCACGGACCGGATGTTGAAACTTCTGTGCTATATCGCCGTGGGCTTGGCGAAAGAGGATAAAGAGCATTTCACCCGCGAAATAACCTATCTCACGGAAACGGACCATAAGGTTGTGCGTGCTATCGTTCTCTACAACTTGTCCATGCCGTACTTCTATCGAAATGACGCCTTCAACGAGCAATACCGAAAAATGCTTGCTGCGGACTACCCCGACTTAGAATTGACACAGGTCTCTCTGAATCTTCCCTTGTACGAAGACAAGGACACGGATATGCCTACCTCCGCTGTTTCTGCCGCTGCCGCTTCTGCCGTCGCCAAGGGCAGTGGGCAACCTTCGGAGCCGCGCCCCTACAAGCCGTGGTCCGTGAGCCTGCGAGACCGAATCCGTAATAGCGCCAACGTTTCCAAGGCTGCTGAAACCGGGGCTGGTCCAGATCCGCTCCTTGACGGGGTTACTCAGGCCCAGGATTGGCGCGAGCGCCATTTTTCCCTGTTGCTGTTGAAAGGCGCGGCGGGTGAACTGCGTGGGGAGAACATGCGGGCCGCAGCGCGTGCGTTGGCCCATCGCACCGATGGCACGCCCGATGTGGTTCAGGCGCGTATTTACATGGTTTCTCGTGCAAGGGGCGACCTGGTGGCCGACGGGGCTGACCAACGGGCTCGCGCCGAATGCGTATTGTGGGCGCGGACGCTCCTGGATACGGCCATCGAGGTCACCACGCCAGAGCGTGTCCTCTGGGGTGCGCGAATGCGTGCGATCAAAGGGGCAGCGGAGAGCTTGGAAGCAGCCGGACACGTTGAGGAGGCTGCGGATACCTGCGCGGCCCTCGCGGAACAGTTTCCCAATAGCAAGATAGCCGATGCGTGTGAGGCGAGGCTGAGCATCTTGCGTCCCTGAGCATTCGTCTCCTGCTAAGCACCTTTTCTATCGAACATACAACAAACGTAGCACGCTGAGGATAAACTCATGTCTCGTAAGATACTCCGTGGGTACCGTTACTACTTTTTAGCCTTGGCTTGCGCTGCGCTGAGCCTCCTCGTTGCAGGGCGCATCACTTCGCCGCCTGCCCACGCCAACAGTGGTGGCACGGGCACGTACTACATCCTGACGCTGTGTTCGCCCCCAGGGGGCAGTATCACCCAGTCCCCGGCGGGGACGTCATTCGTTGCTGATACGGAAGTCACCCTGACCGCGACACCCTCCTCAGGCTGGAAATTCAAGAATTGGACCGTAGACGCCAGCGGCTCCACCAATCCATTGACCGTTACCATGAGTACGCACAAGAGCATTTGCGCGGAATTTGAGCAAATCAAGCTGACAGTGAACAAGCTGGGCAACGGCCAGGTAAGCGTGGACCCGCCCCCTGAAACACTAACACCAAATTTCACCAAGACCTACAACGAGGATACGAATGTAGCCCTAGTCGCCCTTCCCGCTACGGGTTGGGCCTTCAAGGAATGGACGGGTGACAAGACAGGCACGTCGGCCTCCACGAACATTTTAGTGAACGGCACGAAATCGGTCGTGGCGATTTTTGAGAAAATCGAGCTGACCGTGGCCAAGGAAGGCGAGGGTTCGGTCCATATCGACCCGCCTGACATTACCCCGACGACCCTGCCCCATACGGAGGAGTATCTTATCGGCGATGTCGTCACGCTTACGGCGACGCCGGTCGCGGGTTGGGCCTTCAAGGAATGGACAGGCGACTCGACCAGCACGTCGGCGTCAACGTCCATCACCATGAGTGAGGCCAAGTCGGTGACGGCGGTATTTGAAGAAATCGAACTGACCGTGGACAAGACGGGCGAGGGCGCGGTCCATATAGATCCGCCTGACATTACCCCGGAAACCCTGCCCCATACGGAGGCCTACGGCAACAACGATGTTGTGACGCTTACGGCCACGCCGGACCCAGGTTGGGCCTTCAAGGAGTGGACGGGCGATCTGACCACGACAACAGCCACCGATACCATTACCATGGATAAGGCCAAGTCGGTTACGGCGGTCTTTGAAGAAATTGAACTAACCGTGGACAAGACAGGCGAGGGTTCGGTCCATATGGATCCGCCTGACATTACCCCGGCGACCCTGCCCCATACGGAGGCCTATGGTACCGATGACGTGGTGACGCTTACGGCAACGCCGGACGCGAACTGGGGCTTCAAGGAATGGACGGGCGACCTGACCACGACAACGGCCACCGATACCATCACCATGGACAAGGCCAAGTCGGTGACGGCGGTCTTCATTCAGGTGGAGCTCACGGTGAACAAGACGGGCGAGGGCGACGTGACGGCCTCCCCCGGCGGGGGGATGCAGACGCCGACCTTTAGCGAGAAATACGCGCCGGGCACGAGCGTGACGATTACGGCGCACCCCGCCCCCGGTTGGGGTTTCAAAGAATGGACGGGCGCTCTCATCAGCACGTCGGCCTCCGACACCATCGTTGTGGATGAGGACGCGTCGGTGACGGCCGTCTTTGAGCAGGTCACCTTGTCGGTGAGCAAGACGGGCGAGGGCCAGGTAACAGCCACGCCGCCCGGCGGCCTGCAAACTCCGCCCTTCAGCGAGAAGTATGCACGGGGTACCAGTGTGACCCTTACCGCGACCCCCGCCACGGGTTGGGGCTTCAAGGAGTGGACGGGCGACCTCGTCAGCACATTGGCCTCCGATACGATTGTCGTGGATGTCGACAAATCGGTCACGGCGGTCTTCGTGCAGGCTACCTTGTCCGTGAGCAAGACGGGTGAGGGCCAGGTGACGGCCACGCCGCCCGGAGGGCCGCAAACGCCGCCCTTCAGCGAGCAATACGCGCCGGGAACGAGCGTTACGCTCACGGCGGTTCCCGCGACGGGCTGGGGTTTCAAGGAGTGGACGGGTGATCTCAACAGCACATCGGCCTCCGATACGATTGTGGTCGATGTCGACAAATCGGTCACGGCGGTCTTCGAGCAAAAGAGCTTGACGGTGACGAAGACGGGGGAAGGCCAAGTGACGACAAGTCCTTACGGGAGCACGAATACGCCGACATTCACAAAGGACTATGCGCCGGGCACCAGCGTTACGCTGACGGCCGTTCCCGCCGCAGGCTGGTTTTTCAAAGAATGGTTTGGAGATGTTGCTGGAACTTTGAGCGGCACGACCGTAATCATGGATGCCAACAAATCGGCCCATGCCCACTTTGAGCAGATTAAACTCACCGTTACTAAATCCGGCGAAGGCCAGGTGTCAGCTACGCCGGGTGGTGGGACACAGACACCAACATTTACGGAGTTCTACACTGTTCCAACCACCGTCCAACTTTCGGCTCTCCCCGCAACGGGTTGGCAGTTCAAGGAATGGACGGGGGATATCGGCGGAACAAACAGCGCTACGTCGACCTTTGTGGATCGGGCAAAGACCGTCACGGCGGTTTTTGAGGAAGCGGAACTGGATATCGTGTCCGTGGACGCGTCCTCGCCATTCGCGGCCAAGATGACATGTGTCGTCTCTGGTACGTTTGATAGCGTAGTCTGCACGGTCCCAACGGGCACACAGACGCTGAGCAACGTCTCAGATAATTTCGACATTGTATTCAGTCAGGATGATCTTCCCACTGGGTCGTTTACATTTGACGTTAAGGGGTATGTAAACGCTACACTCGTATCGAGCGATTCATGTATCGCAACGAAGCCCGAGTTTTCCACAACACCATACGCTGACGAGTTTACTCCTTTTATACACCTGAGCACACTTGAGATCCACGGCTACACACACTATTTGAACGAAGAATATTATCTGATCTCATATGGCGTGCCTTACGGGGGGAATACGGCTGTTGTCCGTAAGGCAATTGCCGCGTTGTTTGTTGGAAGTGACTACGACAAGATAGCGTATGTAGACGAGCACCGTTACGAGGACGGTGCAAGTGTTCCGATTACGAGTTGCCTGATAATGACGCAGGAAACTGGCATGGGAGTCGCAAATACGTTCTACAATTCGTCTACTGTTGGGGCCTTCGGCGAAGGACGGTATATAGATCCGAACCAGTTAACTGGCGTTGCGGCGATCTACACGGTACTCCACACCACCGCAGCCGGAACTACCACAATGGTAACTAGTAACCCGAGAACAGAAAGGACGATTCCATAGTGAGTAGTAATCTTGGAGATAATTCGTGCCGCCGTTTTCGACCCTGTAGGCTTTGGTTAACGGGCGTTGTCTTCCTGGTTGCTAGTGCGCTGTGTTTCGGAGGCGAGGAAACCATCGGAACGCTTCGTGGTGCGCCTCTTGTTGGGGATGTGCTTTGGAACGACGAGCGGGTGGAAGAGATGCCGTCAGACTATCTTTGGGCGAGGGTGTTTCCCTTCGTGTACGAGGCCGAAATCGAACGGCTTGGCTTCGATGTGTCAGAGGCGGAAGTTGCGGCTGCCAATGCAGCGCAGTTTGAGAACTTGGGATTCACGGAGGAGACGGCCACGGCCTTGGTAGAGAGGTTGAGGGCGACCAAGACGGCACTGGAAGATTGGCTTGCATCTCCTGAAGACGAGCACGAGATCTATAGAAATCTGGCGGCAGTGCATGGAATTAGAGAGTCGGACTGGGAATCATTAAAGAGGTATCACGGCACACCGGAAGAACTGGACAAAATTCAAATTCCCGATGGGTCTGCTGGCCCGGCGGCCGTGCTGAAGGCAGGTATTGCCGATATGCGCGGATACCTGTTGCGGAAAATTCTGGCGGAACGTATCCGGGGTAGTGAAATAGTCAGTTCGGGTGAAGACTGGGATGCCTATTTGGCGTTTCGCGAAATTGAGCCGAATTCGGAAAAGGCACGCGAATCCCAGTACTTCTTTGTACAAGAAGAAGTGACAAAGACCCTCTATCCGTGGATGGCGAACCTGATACTGGACGGGCAACTTGTGATTGAGAATAAAGAGTTCAATGAGCCTCTTGAAGCACAGGCACGTCGTATTGCGGACCGAGCTGACGGGAAGTCAGGTACCAATACGGGGAAGGTTGTTTCCCGTGGCGACACGACTGAACCGGAACCCGAGGAGGTTGGTAGTCCGAGCAGCCCGGAGCCTGTAAAGGTGTCGACTTCCCCAATGGACGCACGGGCTCCCGATGCGCCGATTACAGAATCGGAGGTGAAAGCAGATGAAGTCGTGGATCCTGATGTCGAATCAGGAAACTTTCGGGTAGTCCTCGCAATTGTCGTGATTGGTGCGACGGCAGCAATGGCTTATGCACTTTGGCTTCGTAGGCGGGGCGAGTAAAAGGGAATAATTCGTGGTAATTCAGGGGCGGACTACGAATTGGAATAGGAATAAAATAGGGACAGCCACTTGTTGTTGACAGGTCTTGTCCCGTTGGCTATGCTTGCTCCGTGCCGAGACTTCCCCGAAGGGCGATTGCCAGGCACATCCAAAAGATCATCCCCAAGGGGAACATGGGGAACATGCTCACGGTGAAGTTTACGAGCACAAAGCCCACGACCCCCGCGAGGGCCGCCAGTATCCAGCGCTGCTGCTCTGGTGTTGCCTCGCGTAATGACCGAATGCTTCGCCAGATTCCTCGGGCGATGAGGAGCAAGATAAGCCCACTGCCTATCGCGCCAAATTCGAAGAGAATGCGGGCGTAGTGTAGATCCGGTTCCAGAAGAATTCGGGTGGTGTTGTCGTAGGTGACTTCGATGTTGGCATAGTTGAAGGCGTTGGGCCCGTAGCCGAAAAAGATACGGGGCGATTGCACCCGCGCCCAGACCGCCTCGAAGACGACGACGCGATAGTACTCCGAGGAGCCTTCCTCCACCTGGCCGGGGTTGATAAAGGGCTGAAAAAGACTTTCCACGGTGTCATTGAGTTGATAGGACAGGAAGGCCGAAGAGACCACGATCAGGCCGATGGTCAGGATAAAGACCATGCGCCGAATATCCTTGCGGCACTCCCAGGCCAACAGAGCCGCTACTTCCAGCGCCAGAATTATCCACGGGGCACGACTCACGGTCAGCAGCGCGGCCACGAGGATGGAAATCCCAAGTCCTCCCATAAGCAGCCGTACTTTGCTTTGTCGCGTGGACAGAAACTCGACCAGTACAAAGGGAAACACGAGGTTCAAAAAACAGGCATAGGCAATAGGATGAAAGAAGGTCGAACGGCACCGCAAGATCCCGGCCCTGAAGTCGAGCCAGCCATCGGGGATGAAGGGAAGCAGGGGGGTAGCGCCCGCATAGACTTCGGCGTAGGCCAGCAGACAGGTGATGAATGTGGCGATATACAGGGCAATGCGCAATTGCCGAAAGAATCCTGGAATCTGAAGAAAATAGAGGAAGAGGTAAAAGAGCAAGAGCTGCTCCATGATTTCACGGCCCAGGACCGCGTAAATACTTACCACCGGCTCGACGGATACCGCTGTGCTCACGAGGCAGGAGGCAATGTAGAGACAGGCCCCGCCAAAGAGCGGCAGGACGGCCCGATAGCCGGGGAGGATGCTGCGAAATACGAGGAGCCGTAAGAAAAGACCCAGCAGGAAGGCCCCCATATAAATACGGGTTGGGCCGATGCGGGGTAGAATACCCACGTCCACAGAAAGGTCGAGGGGCACCAGCACGGCGAAGGCAACCAGGGTCAAGAAGGCCGGGGCGGGGCGAAGAAAGGATGCCAGGGCCAGCAACAGGAAAAAGGTCACGCCGATGGGTACAATCAACAGGTCATGCATCGTGCTGACCAGGATGGCCCCACCGAGTCCAAGAAAAAACAGCGTGGCACCAAGACGCGCCGACAAGCTGGACTCCGTTCTTTGTTCTGTTGCTTCCATAGGTGCCTACGGGTTCTCCAGACGCGGAAATGGCGCCGTAACGGTGTTCTTCCTCATTCCGCACTTCCCGCCAGTCGTTGACGAATGATGGCTACTACGATATGCCATACGAAGGGGAAATCCTCCAGCAGATAGCGCCGCCCCAGGCGAGCGGGATCCTGCAACATGCGATGGAGCCACTCGAAGCCGTTGTCGCGCATCCAACGTGGTGCCCGGGGCTGTTTCCCGCTGATGATATCAAAGGCGGAGCCAATACCGATACCCACACACGCGCCGCTTGCTTCGAGGTGGTCGCGAATCCACCGTTCTTGTTTGGGGGCGCCCAAGGCTACCAGCACCATGTCGGCGCCGGACTCTCGTATCGTGCTCAGCAGTTTTTCATTTTCTTTCTCCGTTAAGGGGTAGGGCGTGGGGAAGGCGTGGAGTTTTGCTCCAGGATACCGTGCGGCCATGACTTCCGCCGCCCGCTGCGTGGTGTCGAATTCAGCGCCGATCATGGCCACCGTGATTCCGATTCGTGCTGAGATGGCTGCGCATTCCCAGACCGTATCCGTGCCACTGACCCGACCTCTCAGAGGGGTTCCCAGCGCCTTGGCGGCCCAGGTTACGGGCACGCCGTCACAAATGACCAGCCCACAGTCATTGAAGATGGCGGCGAAGTCGGGGATCTTACGTGTCTTCATGACCATGTCCACGTTGCCCACGCACACGTGGAGGAGTTCCCGCTTTTCCAGCGCGGTGGCGATCCGGGAGGCAGCCTCCTCAAAGGTGACCGCATCAAAGGGACACCCCAGTATTGGCACGCGCTCAGGAGCCGTTGGCATCGGTCGATCCTCTCGAAAAATGTAGTCGGAGCAATCGGAACATGGTGCGCCAGGCGACCGGTTCCCGATGCAGACCGATTTCATGCCAGCAGCGCCGTGCGTCCCCCCATCCCGCGAGGAGCGTGCGCAGAGAACCCTCGCGCCGGAGCAAGGCCCTCAAGGACATGGATGCTGCACGCAACAGACTGAACAAGAAACCCAGTCCGCGAGGATAGGCATGCCAATAGATCAATACGCCATTCTTGAGTTCGATGGCCCGCCGTTCAATCAGGCTGCGCCGCCCCCGGGGATCGGGGTAGTGGCGCACCACGGCCTCGGGTCGATAGGCCACGCGCCAGCCATGATCAAGCAGGCGCAGGGAGAGGGCCTCTTCCTCGCGGGAGTAATCGATCACTTCCCAGAAACCGGCACATTCCTTATAGGCCGATGCCCGCACACAGAAGCCCGCGCCCGCAAAGGTGAAGGTATCGAAGGGAGTTTTTCGCCACTGCCGGGCGGATCGGCGGTAGACCCAGCAGAATGGATCTTCGCTATCGCTGTCTCGTGCGAGTATCTGGCATCCTACCAGTCCCAGTTCCTCGTGCCGCTTAAAATAACGTTGCAGCCAGCTTGCCGTATTGGGGCGGTCCAGGGTGGCGTCGTTGTCCAGAAAAAACAGGAGTTCCCCTGTCGCATGGGAGGACGCGAGATTGCGCGAGGCAGGGACACCCGCAGGTTCACAGGACACGACCACCACATGGATACCCACGGATTCCAACGCTAATTTGTGGTTGGTCAGAACCTTGGAAGAGTCATCCGTGGATTGGGCATCGAGCACCACGACTTCAAGCGGACGGGCATCTTGCCGGGCCACCGTCTCCAGGCATCGGGCCAGGCAGCCTGCACGGTTTCGGTTGTGGATGAGCACACTGATTTTGGGAAGAGACTCATTCGTCATGGCGGTCTTCCGACAGGGGAGTGGCAGACTCGCTTCGAGGCTCGTTATCGAAGAGCGCTTGTGCCTTTTCCATGCAGGCCAATTTACTGGTGGCACACCATCGCAAGAGTGTCAGGGCTTCACTGCTTCGGCGAAGGAGATTCGCACGGGACTCCCTCATCACCGCGACGGGCACAACGAGAAGGTACAGTGCCAGGCGAAAGAGGTTTCCCGCAGCCAGCACAAGGGTAAAAAGACGAACATCGTGCGCCGATCGGTACTTGCTGAAATACATCCACGGTGCCTGTCCGTCTTCCAGGGCATGCAAAAACGGGGCAATGGGGGAGCGGGCGGTACTTTCTCCCCCGAAATGAGTCACTCTTGCATCGGGGACAAAACCACAGACGCGCCCGGCCGCACGAACTTTGGCACAAAGGTCCATGTCTTCAAAATACATGGGTAGCTGTTCGTCAAAACCATCCAGAGAACGAAAGAACTCAGCTTCCATAAACAGGGCGGCCCCCGTCAGGCATTCCACGCGCTGCGGCGTGTCTCGTTTTGCAGGATGAAGATACTCGCTTCCAAAAAGCGGGTGGTGGGGCAAGAGTGAACGAAGCCCGAAATAGCGAAAGAGTGTCCCGCGAAGGGAAGGAAAAGAGCGGGCGTCGACAGCGATGGAGGTGCCTTTTTCCGAAAGAATACCGGGGCCTACGATTCCCAGTGACGGATTCGCCTCCAAGTGAGACCGAAGGGACTCAACTGCGTCGTTGTCCAAGTAGGTGTCCGGGTTGAGAAAAAACAGATATTTTCCGTGCGCACGTTTCGCCGCGAGGTTGTTGGCCTTTGGAAAGCCCAGGTTCGCGCCCCAGCGCAGCAAGATGACATTCGGGAAGCCTGACGATATCCGCTCGCAGGTGTCGTCTGTGCTGCCATTGTCCGCAACGATTATTTCCAGCGTATGTAACCCGGAGTGCGTAAGAATACTCTCCAGGCACGCGCCGATGTATGGGGCGGAGTTCCAGGTGACGATGATGACGGATACATCGGGCATGGCGTTTCAGTAGGCCCCTTTTCCGCGAAATACGGCGGGTATCGTCTGGAGCAGGATTCGAAAGTCGAGCAGGAGAGACCAGCGGTCGATGTAGGACATGTCCAGGGCCATCCATTGTTCAAAGGAAATGGCCCGATCAGCCCTGCCTGCGATTTGCCAGAGACAGGTGATTCCTGGGCGTATTCCAAAGCGGCGGCGCGGCCAATCGAGAACAATATTGTCCGCATCCCGCAGGGGGAGCGGGCGGGGGCCGACCAGGCTCATTTCGCCCGTGAGCACATTGAAGAGCTGGGGCAACTCGTCAATGCTGCTGCGCCGGAGCCAGCGCCCAAGGGGGGTGATTCGAGGATCATCCTTGATCTTGAAATGGCCGCCTTCGGCCTCGTTAAGATGCTCGATGCCCGCCATTTGTGCCTCGGCGTCCAGCACCATGGTCCGAAACTTGTAAAGCCGGAAAACCCGTTTGTTGAGACCCACGCGTTCTTGGACAAAAATGGCGGGTCCCCGTGATGTTAGTTTGACCAACAACGCGACCAGCAGGAGGAGGGGGGAGAGAAGAAGGAGAAGAAAGAGGGAACTCACCACGTCGATCATACGCTTCAACACCATCTCCCGTTCATCCAGGATGCTGGAGGAGATGAGGAGCACAAGACTGGAGCTGAAGTACTTTTGCCGGACCCGGGGGTTTTGAATATTGAACAACTTGGTGGAAATGCTCAGGGGGATGCCTTGTTCTTCGCAGGTTTCCACAATCTGGGCGATGGCCGCATAATGGGACTTGACGGGGAGGCAGATGATGACCTCGTCCACCACGTGTTCGCGCAGGTAGGTCGCCAATTCATCAAAGGAGGCGATGATCGCTGCGGAGGCCTCCTCTTCAGCCGTTTTCGAGGACCACGTCGTGTCCACGAAACCAAGGAAGTGGTAGCCCATTTCCGGTCGCGACTGGTAGCGTTCGGCGAGTATGCGCGCCCGGCGATTGGTGCCAACAATCAGGAGTTGCTTGGCGTGGACGGTGCCCAAGCGTGTACGGAGAACCGCGTAGTTCAGCGCCAGGCGGCCCCCAATGCAAAAGATCACGCTTAATCCGAAAAAAGAAATGATAAAAAATGGCGTGACGATGCCGTAGTTAAAAAACGCCGCCGCTGCCGTCAGCAAAAGCGTTCCTGTCATGGTCGCCCGAACAAGTGTCGCGAATTTGCCTTCCTGAAAATAGGCGGCGTTATAGTCATAGAGCATGTGAAGGGCGAACACGACGTACCAAATTACGGCGAAGCCAACGGCGAAGGCGAAATTCTCCACATGAATCCGAACATTCAGGGCGTTCTGGATGTCCCCGTCCGGCTGTGCGGCGATACTCACCGCTGCTGCGAGATAAAGGCTGCCAAAGAGTGCGGCCTGGTCCATGATTTGAAGGCAGGATAGCACCCAGCGCCGTCCCAGGGGGGCGCGAAGATGGTCGGTTGTTGCTCGTGTGTGGGATTCAGAAGGGTTCATGGATATTGTGGGCTGAGGCTAAAGTGGTCGGGCCACAACCAAGCCCTATGGTCCTTGTCATCCTTCACCTGAGACTCTTCTTGTTATCTATGGCGGTTTATCCAGATTAAGGAACTAAAGTGGCAGGGCCACAACCAAGTTCTATCGTTCCTGGCAGGTGTCTGCCTGAGAATTTCCTTGTTTTTATAGCGGTTCTGCCAGATTAAGCGCCTAAATGAAGCGATAGAGCCAGCGCGGAATGTGAAACTGCCGTTTGTTGAAGACCACGCCGATCATCTGAGCCTTCGTGCGGCTCAGCAAGGTTTGGGTATAGAGCGCCACGGGCTTGCGCGTGGACTCAGCGGCAATGACCCAGACGACCCCGTCAGAAATCTCGGAAAGAAGGAGGGTGGACGCATTGGGCGTTACGAAGGGCGCATCAATGATGGTGTAGTCGTAGGTGGCCTTCCAGGTGCGAACCTTCGCCTCAATGTCCACGGCATCATAAAAGCGGGCTTCGCTCAGATACGTCAACTCATCGCCGAGCACGCCGGCGGGCACGAAATCGAGTCCTGAGATTTCCGTAGTGACCACGAGATCATTTTCATTCACTTGATCTTTCAGGAGATTGACCATGCCCGGTGATTGGGGGCATCCCAATGTTGCGTGAAGCGACGGACGCCGAATCTGCGCGTCGACCAGGAGAACGCGCTTTGAACCGCCCGCCGCCAGGGTAAAGGCCAGATTCGTGGCAATGGTGGAGGCTCCTTCGCCTTCTGCGCTGGCCGTAACAACCAGGCAGCGGTGGGCGTTTTCCTCCGAACGCGTGCCCATGATGGCATCGCTCAGTCCCTTGTATTGCTCCCGGACTGCGGGAGGAAGGCCCCAGCCGGAAGGGCCTTTGTGGAGGCGGCATTGTCGGGTTGACACCGATTTGCTGAAGAAGCTGCGGCTGCGCGGGCGGGCGATGGCGGCGAGTACAGGCAAGCCAAGACCGCGCTCAACATCCTCCGGTTTCTTAAAGGAGTCATCCAGGTATTCGAGGATGAAGGCGAAGGTGATGCCTCCGAAAATGGCAAGGAAAAAGCCCATGATAACATTCAACAAGCGCCGGGGGCGGACGTTGTCAATGGTCATCGTTGGTTTTTGAACGATGCTGATATTGGACAGTTGTTGTGTCTCCAGCTCTCGATTGATGCGGGCTTGCTCCATCTTGTCCAGGTAGGTCAGATAATTGAGCTGTTGAATGTCCATATTCCGCTCTATCCGCTTGGCCTCCAGACCAACTTCGATGAGGCTGTTCAGCGATTCCATGGACTGGAGCAACTGTTCGTTAAGCGCTGTTTGCTGGGCATCCAAGCCGCGGAGACTCGCGTGCTGTTTCAACGAGGAACTCAGAATGTCCTGATAGACCGTGTTTGTTCCGTCGATATCCTCGGTCAGCGTCAGTGCTTCTTCATTCAGCAAGCTCTGCGCTTGCATGATTTCCTCCCGGATAGAGCGCACGGGGGGGCTGGTTTCCTCGTACTTCGCGAGCAGGCGTTGCTCCTGGATACGCAGATCGAAGAGATCTTCACGCATCGCATTGGCCGTCAGGTTGGGTATGCCGGACTTCTTCTGTATGGCAACGAGCTGGGGAAGTTGTTTGGTATCATCGCGCAGGGAATCGAGGGCGGACTCGGCGGCTGCGCGATTGCCCTTCGTTTCGTCTATCGACTGTTTCAAGTCATCGATGCGTGTCATGAGCAACGTTTGCGCTTCAGTGAATGACGTAACACCGTACTCAAGCTGTAGTGCCTGAAGGCGGTCTTCTTCCGCTTCCAGGGCCTCCTTCAGCGATGCCGCCTGTTCTTCAAAAAACTTCAGCGAACCCGATGCCTGATATACCTCGATATGTTTGTCGATGAAGGCGTCCAGCAGATACTGCAACGCGTCGTGGGCCAATTTGGGATGGTAGGCGTCCAGCGACAAAGTAATGATATTACTTTGCTTGCTGACCTCAATGTCCAGATCTTCCATGAAGGCTTCGATGGCGTCTTCGCGCTGCCCCTCTGCCGCGTTTTGGCCTCGGGAACTCCCCTCCCCAGGCGTGAGCAGGTCGTTCAACCAGTTCAAGGCGGCGGTCAGTGGGTTTCCATCGCCCGCCGCACTTTTCGCGTCACTCGGCGAGAGAAAGGCATCCTGGCCAAATTCGTCCACGACCTTCTCCGCCAGCTCACGGCTTTTCATCAGCTCAATACCCGAGGCGATGTCTGAATCCCGCGACTGGCCCACAGAGAGTATGGGATTGATGACGTTCGTCAACGTGGGGTCCGCCAGGCTCTCCTTTCCCAGTTTGATGAGAATCTTTGCTTCGGAGCGGTATACAGACGGGGCAAAGAGGGTGGCAAGCACAACGGCGGTGATAACGGTTGCGAAAAAGAGGAGGATCCGTTTTTCCTGCCGAAACAGAATGAACAGCACGTCGCGTAGCGTAGCGCTAGTATCGCTTGGGGTCTGACTCACGGTAGGTCCTCAGGGGGTGGTGGTCGAATTGCTGTTGCCACGGAAATAGGTGTCGCTGTACGTGTACGACATGCTCATATCCGGCAACAGGTCATAGAAATGCTGGTCGATCCAGGTATTCAGGTGGCGTATCTGCGACGTGGGCACGTAGATGATATCCTCGGGCCGCAATTCCATGGGGGTCGTCTCTTCACCACGAAGCGCCTTAGCCAAATCGATGAGAGTGCCGACCTGCTTGCCTTCGTTTTGGCGAATGACGACCACGGAATTCGGGGCCGCCGTCGTGGTCTTGAAGCCGCCCGCGTACATAATGGCCTGAAGCGCCGTTATGCGGCCCTGCATGTCGATGGGACCCGGCGCAACCACCTCACCGCTCACGTAGACCCGCTCCACGGGCCGACTCCGGGCAATGATGGCGATATCGGCATTTTTCAGCACACCGTCATAGCGTTCGAGGAGGGTGCCGCGCAGGATTTCATTCGTTTGACCAGCAGCGACGACTTCACCCACCAACTGGAGGCTCACGGTGCCATCCCGGCGAATTGTTTGCACTTCATTGAGTTCAGGGTGGTAGAAGAACTTGAACTCAAGCACATCGCCAATCGCAAAGGCCATTGGCTGCGGGATGGCAATGGCGTCTATTTCATCGCGGGTGACAGCGGGGTTGTGGTGGAGGCAAGCGCTGAAAGTAGTGGCAACTACAGAAAGCATGACAATCATGAGACGATAGCGGTACAATCTTGTCTCCTTCCAATTGAATTTCACCATGATTCCGAACGATTCCTGGTGCCTGTGTAGGCGCACATTTCACCATTACGTGCAGTATATACCATCTCTTCTGGAAATATCGAAAGTGAATCGGAAAGTCTGACACCGCCCCATGGGTGCTCCGAATGTAAAGCAGTGTGCAGCGCCAAGTGCAGCATGGAGCACAGGCTTCCCAAAAACATGAAACGACAAGGAGAACACTATGAAAAATCGCATTTTTCCTCTTTTTGCAGGAATGTTGGCCCTGTTTGCACTGCCCGCCCTGGCCCTGAACATCGGCGAAGCAGCACCGGACCTGAAATTGTCGGGCATCGTCAAGGGCGAACCCGTCAAGTCCGCCTTGAAGGACTTGGGCGAGGTCTACGTGGTGGAATTCTGGGCAACCTGGTGCGGACCATGTCGTCAGAGTGTTCCTCACCTGACGGAGCTACAGGCAAAGTACAAAGACAAGGGGCTTCGCGTTATCGGCATATCGGATGAGACCGAAGAGCAGGTGAAGGGTTTCGTAAGCGACATGGGCGATAAGATGGACTATACCGTCGCCCTTGACCAGGGTAAGCAGACGTGGGGGAGTTATGCGGAACCCTTTGGAGTCAGCGGTATTCCACACGCCTTCGTCGTGGACCGTAGCGGCACCCTCGTTTGGCATGGTCATCCCATGGACGGCCTCGACGAGGTGGTGGCGAAAGTTGTGGACGGCACCTACGATGTCTCGGAAGCCCGTGCGCTGGCCGCGAAGGAGAGCATGCGCGAGGAAATGAGCGAGCTGACCCTGCTTTGGGCGCAGGAATACGTTGTACTCGCCCGCTACGGTCGGGACACGGAAGAAGCCGACCGGATCGGAAAGAAAATACTGGCAAGCGGATACGACGATGAGGTTTTTTTCGGACAGGTCGCCTGGACACTCCTCAGCAACCAAAACCTGGCCTACAAGGACAGCGACTTTGCCATGGCCCTTGCGCGGCGGGCCAATGAATTGGCCCAAGGCAAGTCAGCCGATGTTCTGGACACTTTGGCCTTCGCATTATTTCTGGCCGGGGACAAGGAAGAGGCGGTCAAGGCGCAAAAGCAGGCGATTGAGATTTGCGAAAACGAGGACCTGATGGAGCAGCTTAAACAGCGCTTGGCCAAGTACGAAGGTTCCTGAGAACCACCAAAAGAACGTTGAAACGAGTCGGCTCCGCCTGTGATGCTTTGGGACATCTCCCAAGCGCACAGGCGGAGCTTGGTTTATTGTCTTTTTTTTGTTCACCACAGAGGCCCAGAGAGCACAGAGGAAATCTTCTCTGTGTCCTCCGTACTACTACCCGGCGTTTTTTCTTCGAGTTCCACCGGTAATCGCTTTGCTTTCAACGCTATTTTGTAAGCATTCACGACCTGTGGCATCTTGCTCCTTAAAAAAGAAACCTGCGGGTGCCACGGACAAGGGGCGATAGCCCTTGCCCGTGCTTGAAAAACATGTTCGTCGGACAAAGAGAAAGTTTTCGGTCGCCCCCATGTTTCCGCACGGGTAAGCCCTGAGAGGCCTATCCGTGGCACCCGGAGCTTGTTTCTTATAGTTGGCGGTCGTCCATCCCAAACGATATTTTTCACCACGAAGGTGTTTGCGCTTTCCAGGAAGCCGCTTGCTGCCGTCCTTTTAAGACACCCAAAAAATAATGTGCTAACGACATAGGCTTCGGGGAGCAAGCTCCCCTTATCAAAAGCAGCAGCAAGCTGCCGCACTCCACATTCAGCGCGCCGAACGACTTTTGTCGGGGGCCTCTTCTTTAATTTCTTCTTCGTGTTCTTCGTGCCTTCGTGGTAAATAAAGTTGGTTCTTCCGGTTCAAGGGTACGTTGTAGCTCAGAGCGACTTGCCGTGACTGTCTTTTTTCTCGCCGTTGAGCGCCGAAGGTGCATTCTATATCAGCCTGGGGCAACGCCCCAGGTCTCAAATCGGACAGAATTCAGGGCTGAAGGCCCGGCCCATAATTTAGCCGAGAATGCGTTTCCACTGGGTATGGAACGGGCTTTCAGGCCTGTGGAATGGGTGTATACAGAAACCTGGGGCGTTGCCCCAGGCTGATATGAACCCGGACCTTCGGCCCTGTAAAGCAACAAATAAAAGTAACATGGAATCGAATGAACAATTCATATCCAACGCTGATGTGTACAATGGAGCCTTCGTATACAAATCCTTATGAATGATGTGCGATGCTAAGATGTACGCTCAAACCGGATGAACCATAAAGTTTTGGTTGCGGCCAACGGTTGCCCTACGTCTCCTGTGGCGAACATTCGGTTGTGGGCGAAGCCCGCCTTAGCGATTACTCAAACTCAATGCCAAAAAGTTCCGCCTGGCATTTTTCCCGTTCAGGCGAGACTATTCTATCCGGGCCGCCAAGTGTTATTATTGGGTCTGTCTTGTTCAAAGGCCAGCGTCTTCGATGGCCGTGGTATCCCCCTTCATACGCCAGGAAAGCCACCCCCATGCATTTATCCGAAGGAATAGTAACGTCGCCCCTCATACTTGGCGGCGGTGTCGTGCTTGCTTGTGCTGGTGTGGCCATGGGACTTCGGAAAATGGATGAATCCCATGCCTTGCGGACTGCTGTCCTGGGTTCGGGATTTTTCGTGGCATCACTGATTCACATTCCGCTCTTTGGTGTCAGTGTTCACCTGACCCTTGCGGGCTTGCTGGGAATCGTGCTCGGCTGGGCGGCCTTTCCCGCGATTTTGGTGGGGCTTGTATTGCAAGCGGTCCTCTTTGGCTTTGGTGGAATTTCTACCCTGGGCTTGAATACCTGTATTATGGCGCTGCCAGCGGTTGCCGCCTACTATGCCAGCCGCACCTTGCTCCGCCATCCTGATAGTCCGCACGCCGTCTGGGTTTGTGGTGTCCTGGGGGCAGGGTCGGTGGCCTTTTCGGCGGTATTGCTGGCGGCAATTCTGAGAACGGCGGGGGAGGCTTTCGCGCTCGTGGCGTGGTCTGTGTTGATCGCGAACCTGCCCGTTATGGTTATCGAGGCGGGTGTCACGGCCACCGCCGTGGGTTTTCTGGCCAAGGTGAGTCCCGAGCTGCTTGCCGGAACTTCACATTGGGCCGACGGGGAAACGAAAGAGGAGTTATCTTCATGCGATTGAATACAGAATATGTTAGAGCCTTATTTTACGAAAACCGCGATAAAAAACAAGATAAGCCCACGTCATTCCCACGAACGTGGGAATCCAGAACGCGGCAGATTCACACCAAACCACCACTGGGTCCCCGCGTTCGCGGGGATGACGGTCTCGGGTTGTGGCCCAGTCACGTTCGCGCAGTGGTCATCGTGATACTGTGCTGCATGGTGTCCCCGGTCTGGGGACATGGCATCGACTTGTTTGCACGGGTGGATGGGGGGCAAATTGTCGGGACCCTGGCCCATGAGGATGGGACCGCTGTACAGGATGGGCCTATTTCTGCCTTCGCCCCCGACGGAAGTATCTTGGAGGAAACGCGGACGGATCAAAACGGTAAGTTTACGATCCCCCTTCGCTTTCGTGTTCCCTATCGTCTGGTTGGTGATGGGGGCCATGGCCACCGCGGCGAGTTTACCGTGCCCGAATCGGAAATCCCCGAGACCTATCCGGCCTTCGACGGCACGGAACAAGCAGCCGGGACTGGGGCTATCGCGAAGAAATCAGGAAGCGCTGCCAACGTGGATGTCGGGGTTCTGGAGAGCGCCATTGCGCGTCAATTGGGTCCGTTGCGCGATCAATTGCACGCCCATGAAAAACAAGTGCGGCTTCGTGATGTTTTTGGGGGTATCGGCTATGTTTTCGGAATCTTCGGAATCTACGTCTTGCTCAAGCAGCGCCGCACATCGAAAAACGCCGACTGATGGACATTATCGTGTTCAGCGACGGAGAGACGGTGCTTCACCTCCTCGATCCCCGTGTGCGGTTGCTTGCCGCCGCCGCGCTCACGCTGGTCTTGTCCCAATCTCATGACGCACGTGTTCTTGTGGCAGGGATGCTGCTGGGCGTGGTGGGGCTTGTCGTATCCAGGGTGCCCCTGGTAGCCGTACTGCAACGATTGGTTCCCCTGAATGCATTCTTTATCCTGCTGGCGGGCGTCTTGATGTTTACGACCCCCGGTGAATCCGTTTTCCGTATAGGGACGGTGGCGGCCACCCGTGAAGGCTTGCTCCATGGCGGCACGATTCTCCTCCGGGGCAACGCGATTGTCTCGCTTTTGGCATGTCTCGTTGGGACCATCGAATTTATCGCGCTGGGCCGCGCGTTGGGCCAACTGCGCGTACCCGCCAAACTGGTTCACGTTCTGCTGTTTACGGTTCGCTATATTAATCTTATGCTTGCCGAGTATGAGCGCCTTTCCCAGGCGGCGGTATTACGCGGGTTTCGCCCCGGCGCAAACCTTCACACCCTGCGGACAACGGGGTATCAGGTTGCCATGGTGCTGGTTTTAAGTTACGAGCGCGGCGCCCGCATGCTTCAGGCGATGAAACTGCGCGGCTACGACGGAACGCTTCCGCGCACGGAAGTCAGGGCATTCCGAAAGCAGGATTACCTTTTTCTCATGGGGGTCTGCGCCACCGTGGTAACGCTGCTTGGGGTGGAATTCGCATGAGCGAGGCCACCATCGAATTGTGCAGCATTGATTTTGCCTATTCCGGCGCCGCACCGCTTTTTGAGCAATTTGATCTTTCGCTGATGCCCGGCGAACGCATTGCCCTCGCTGGCGACAATGGCAGTGGGAAAAGCACCCTGCTCCACATCATCACCGGTTTGCTTCGGCCCCAGCAAGGCGTGGTCCGCGCCTTCGACAAGCGCCGTGCGCGCGAGGCCGATTTCAGGGAGGTTCGGCGCAGGGCGGGGTACCTCTTGCAGGACAGCGACGATCAGTTGTTTTGCCCCACGGTGCTTGACGACGTCATGTTCGGACCACTCAACTTTGGTTTGTCCCGCGCCCAGGCCCATGAGCGCGCCCTTCGTATCCTCGGGGAATTGGGCCTGCCCGATCACGGTGCCCGCGTGACCTACAAGCTGTCCGGTGGTGAAAAAAGGCTGGTGGCCCTGGCATCGGTTCTAGCCATGGAACCCGATGTGCTCTTGTTGGACGAGCCCACCGCCGGATTGGACGTGCGGACCGAAGAACGCCTCGTTGAAATCCTGCAAGCCCTGAGGCAGGACATGATACTGGTGTCCCACAACCAAGCCTTCGTGGACAAGATCGCAACCCGGCGCGTCACGCTCCGAGGCTGACGCACGCCACACCCCGTGTCGTGAACGCTTACTCCTTTTTGAACCACGAATGGACTTAGGGCAGCCGTTGGCCGCAACCAAATTTTTCAGCCACAAAAGAACGCAAAGAGCGCAGAGAAAGTTGTTCTTTGAGTTCTCTGCGTTCTTTTGTGGCTAATATTTTCTGCGTTGGCCGCAACCAAAATTTTATTCACCACGAAGGCACGAAGAACACGAAGGGCGCACGAAGAGAAGAAGAGAAGAAGAGAAGAGAAGAAGAGAAGAAGAGAAGAAGAGAAGAAGAGAGGTAACAGGTTGCACGGTCCGCCCTTTAATTTTTTCCTTCTTCGTGTTCTTCGTGCCTTCGTGGTAAAAACTGTTGAGATCAAGCAGAACTCCGGCGGAACTCGAAATAAACACCCGTTCGTTTCTGTCTTCTAAACGACTTAGCATCAATACGTTACATAATATGAGAAAAATGTTCTTGTTGAGAAAACAAGAAAATGGTGGATAGTAGTACAAGTTTTCACGAATAAGAAAATCAGCCTCCCTTATTGCTGGCAATCAACGCACCGTCCGTAAATAAAGACCTCGTGGTCTTCCATGACAAAGCCCTTGGGAACCAGCCGCTCCAGATCACCGGGGCAGCCATCCATCTCAAACATGCGCCCACAGGCCCGGCAACTGAAGTGGTGGTGGTGATCTTTGCCGGCCAGTTCGTAACGTTGTGGCTCGCCGGGAACATCCACGATCATGACCGTCTCTGCCTCGGTCATACTTTTCAGGGTGCGGTAGACCGTTGCCAGACCAATCTGGGGGACGGTATCTTGCGCACGTTCCAGTAATTCCTGGGGGGTGAGGGGGCGATCTTCCTGGCTGAATACGCCCCGGATGGCCCGACGTTGTGCGGTATCGCGTTGCACAGAAATAGCTTCCCTTGCGTTACTTATTGAGATTGGTTTATCATTATGGGGCGATGTGACATACCGTAGGCAACTATAGCAAAGCCCCCCTGGTTTCATAAAGGGTAAGCGTTGAACTAAGGTGAGCTTCGCCCACAACCCAAAAACTTGCTTACAGTATTCGCACTCATGTCAATATCCGTAACCAACTGAAATACTGACTGTTACAGGAATTTTTCCTGGGACTCGCATAAACCTTCTCTTTTTTTATAGGCCTTATTAAAGTGTAAGGCACTAAACGGCTTCGCCGTAGAGCTATGTTGCCGTTGCTCAAACATCAATCCAGTCGGCCGTGCCGCACGATCATGAGGAACGAAGGTCGAAGACTCGCCGTAGGAGAGTTCGTGCGCTTGGAGCAACAGCACCGTGATATTCCCGAAGCACTTACGCACGAACCCGTCAGGACTCGTTGATACTCGCCTTTTGGGGATCGCGCGGCACGACTAATATTCGTAACCGTCCTTTTAAGCACCACGCGTTCAGTCCAACGGGGTTTCTAAGTCGGCAAGCGACTGAAAAACCATTACTCGTTACGGTCCACGCTGAGCACTGCCGACAAGGGTGTTGCCCATCTTGGCCGACTCAGGGCGCGCGCCGATGTCGGGCCTGAGGTCCACCGTCCCCTTTGCGTCGGGCAAGATGCCCAACCTCCTTGTCCGTGAATGTTTACCATAAAGGCTTTTTGATTTTATGACCAACATCCTGGCAAACAACCCCAGGCAACTTGCCCTGCACTTCGTTTTTGGTGTGTGTGTGTTGCTCTGTTCGGGGTGTCACCGGGAAGCGCTTCCAGTCGCCGATTATGTCGTGACTTTGCCACCCCTCAAGATGATCCTGGATCCTCTGGTGGAAGGCAGGAAGACCGTGGCCTGTCTGCTGCCACCCGGCGCTTCCCCCCACACCTATGTCCTCCGTCCGTCGAGCGCACGGCAACTGGATAGCGCCGATGCCGTGTTTTACGTGGATGACACGTTGGACGGCTGGGCCGTGCGGACGGATTCCGGCCCCTCCTATCCCTTGCTGAATTTGGTGCCCGAAGCGCGTCGTTTGCTTTACGGTCCAAGCCAAGCCCACGAGGCAGAGCATGGCGGGGGAGATAACGCTTCTTACGCTGCGAATCCACATTTCTGGTCGGACCCCCAGGTCGTGGCGGCCATGGTGCCTTCCTTGGTAGAAATTCTTATAGCCCGTGACCCGGAGGGAAAAGCACAGTATGAGGCCAATGCCGCCGCGTTTTTAGAGGAACTGAAATCCTTGGATGAGCAGTTGGCCGAATCCATGGCGAAGGTCTCCGACCTGTCCCTCGTGGCCTTCCATCCCTCCTGGGCCTATTTTTTTAAGCGCTATGAAATTACCGTGGCTGCGTATGTAGAACCAATCCCAGGCAAGGAACCCACGCCCAAGACCATCCTCAAGCTCCGCGATCAACTTGCCAACCGGGATCGGGTCGTGGTGTTGTCTGAGCCGCAGTTGCCACGAAAATCCGCCGAGGCCTTGGCCGAGGTGCTTTCCGCGCAGGTCGTCGTCATCGATCCCCTGGGTGGCCGGGCACCGGTGTTGACCTACAGTGACCTGCTGCAATCGAATGCCGAGCGTATTCGGGAGGCATTCCAGTGAACACCATGGCAGTAGAAGTCGAGAATCTCTCCCTTCGATTCGGCGACACTATTGCCCTTCGGGAGGTCTCCTTCTACGTGGCACCCGCGACCTTCACCGCGATAATCGGGCCCAACGGTGCCGGCAAGAGCACCTTGCTCAAGGTGATTCTTGGCCTGTTGACGCCCGATTCTGGCGGCGTTTCGGTCTTGGGACAGAAGGCTCGCTCCCTTGATCGGGGAATCGCGGCCTACGTGCCCCAGAAGAAAACTTTCGCCGGGCAATTTCCCGCGACGGTACTCGAACTTGTCGTGAGTGGACTCACCGGCACCTGGCCCTGGAGAATATCACGGACGCATCGGGAGCGTGCGCTGAGGGTCATGGAACGGACCGGGGTTGGCAATTTGGCGAATCAGTCGGTCCAGGCCCTTTCGGGCGGCGAGTTGCAACGCGCCTTTCTGGCGCGGAGCTTGGTCAGCAAGCCCCAGCTATTGTTGCTGGACGAGCCGGCCGCCGGCATGGACATCCGTGGCGAGGCGGCCATGTACCACCTCTTGTGCGACTATCAGGCTGAATCCGGCGCCACCGTCATGATGATTACCCATGACTGGGAGGGAGCACGCTGCCACGCCGACCAGGTGCTCCTGTTGAATCGGACTGTAGTGGGCTTCGGGTCCGCACAGGAGGCGGCCTCCGAGGAGCGCCTCCTTTCCCTCTTCGGGCACCGGGGCCATGTGCATGAAACCCACGCGGGCGCAGCCGATGATTGAGATCCTGAGCCTGCCCTTCATGCAACGCGCCCTGATTGGTGGCGTACTCATTGCCATCATGGCGAGTTTTTACGGACCTTTTATCGTGCAGCGGCGGCTTGCCTTTCTCGGAAGCGGCCTCGCCCACGCGGCCTTTGGCGGCGTTGCCCTGGGCATGTATCTGGGCAAAGAACCCCTTCTCGTGGCGATTCCCTTTACCGTGCTGGTGGCCGTCGCTATCGTCTGGGTCCGCGCCCATACCGACTTGGGCGCGGACACCGCCATCGGCGTGTTCATCTCCCTTTCCATGGCCCTGGGTGTGATCTTCCTGTACCTTCGCGAGGAAAATGCCGCCGATGCCACGACCTACCTTTTCGGCTCCATACTGGCCCTGAACCGGGGGGATATTTACCTGTCCTGCGCCGCCCTGGTCGCATGTCTGCTGAGTTTGCCCCTTTGGGGACGCTGGGCCTACGCCACCTTTGACGAAACCCTGGCCCGCGTGGACCGACACCCTGTTATGCGGGATGAGTACTTGCTCCTGGTTTCGGTGGCCGTGCTGGTCGTAATCTCCGTGAAGATCGTGGGGATTCTGCTCGTATCCGCATTTCTGGTGATTCCGGCCGCAAGCGCCCGCCTGATTTCCCATCGCTTCATTCACATGATGGGATGGACGCTCCTCGTGAACGTGGGCGGGGTCATCATTGGACTCCTCGCCTCCTACCTCGTGGACGTACCCAGCGGCCCGGCGATTATCCTCGTGCAGTCAGCGGCCTTTTTGCTGGCATTCGTGGTTCATCGCGTGGCCGGGGTGCGCTGATCGGGCGCAGGATCCCCTTCGCCTAATCTTAGAAGGCTCTGGATTTCCGAAGGCAAAAAGGATCTTGGACATTCCTGTCCGAGGAAAGGTGAGCCCGGACGCCGAAGCCCCCTTCGCGGTCCGTAAGGAATCCCCGGGTTCTCGGGGATGGGTCGTCGGGCACCCGGCGCTCAATTGCCATATTCGCCGTGCCCTTTGGCATCAGGCGCGGGCGCTATCTCGGACAGGAATGTCCAAGATCCTTTGCTTATCGGCCAGCATCGAAGTCTCCACGAAACGCACGCAATTGTTCCCTGAAACCGGGTGCCTCGTAGTGCAGATATTCGCCTTTCTGCAGCCGCGCCTTTTCTGGATTTTCCAAGGTATACACATAGCTCCGGACAAGGTGTTCGGCATCCCGAATTGAGGTGTCCCGTGACTCTTGCTGCCAGAGGGTACCCCGCTTGCCAAGCCGCTCGTTGATTCTACGCGCCGAGACCCCTTTCCATGCCTGCAGCAACGGCTCAAGTTTGGTCCCGCCCCGAAGTTGAAACAGCGCATGGACATGGTTCGGCATGATGACAAACGAGGCAATGTCATAGCGTTCACCATCGAAGCGCCGCATTGTCGCGGCAAGTATCTCGGCACACGCTGGAACGCGCAACACGCATTCGCCATGGCCTGCGTCGAGCCATTCTTCCATTCGCCTTGGAAACTCGCGGCGGTACGCTTCCAACACGTGCGCGTCCCATGGCTTTGGATGTCGTTGTAGCCAGACACGCTTCTCCTCAGACCACTGCCTCAACAAGGCCTGAGGCAGCGAATCCGCCAACCGCCACGTGACGAAATAGAGTCCGCCATCGAGCTGCCAGTGCGGCATATGGCGCTTGGTGACATCGACCTCCACCGACGGCTCCAGGAAACCGGAGTATACCGGCGATTCCTTCGTGTCGGAATGACTCGCTTCGTCGTCCATGCCCATTCTTCCTCAGTAAGAAAATATCAATATCAAATTTTGAGTGTATCCAACATGGTGCAGCGGAGTCCGAGACAATTTCAAGTTGCGAATAAAGGATCTTGGACATTCCTGTCCGAGGCAAAGGGAGCCAAGGCGTGAAAGACCCCTTCGCCGTCCGTAAGCAATCTTCGGGTTCTCGGGGATGGGTCGCCGGGCACCCGACGCGCAATGGCCATACTCGTCGTGCCCTTTGGCGTCAGGCGCGGGCGTTACCTCGGACAGGAATGTCCAAGATCCTTTGCGCCGCCCTTCCCCTTATCAACGGTCAATTGCTAAAGGCTTCGTGCAACAGCGATTTCTTCAGTTCGTCCAGCGCGGCGATCTTGCGCTGGTAGATGGATTCGAGGCGTTGGGATTCTTCTCGTTCTCATGATATACGCCCTTCTTCCCAGAGGTCAGCCAGTTTCTCTTTGTACGCGAGCCCTTTCTTTCCATGAGTATTGAAGGACGTTGCGGTCGTATGGTGCACGCGAACGACGGTATAGGTCTTTCCATTGATCACCTCCTTCCGCAACTTCCACGACGGCCCTGCATTCCCCGTGACGAACCTGTCCGCATTAGCGCCAAACAAGACCAATACCTTGGGCTGGAGTATCTCCAGTTCCTTGAAGAAGAACTGCTGGTGACAGCGTGAGGCTTGCTCACGCCCGATCTCAATTTGGCCAGTTTGTCCCGTTGCCGCGCACTTATCACACTTGACGGCGTTGGTGATGTGAATCTTCTTGGAGTAGAGAAGGTCCTGACTCTCACCGGCAAATCCGAGAATCTGAAGTAGCTTGATGGTGTTGATTCGCGTGGCGTTACCCCCAAAACGGTCGTCCAGGATTTCAATAGGCTCCAAACCACTACCGCGATTGGGGTCGTTGTTATTGGGCTTGTCGAATACGAAGAAGAAATACGGGCGTGAATCATCCTGTCGCCTTCGAAACACATTGGGGGGATTTTGCGCTTCGGCAGACTTTCCACCCTCGAAGCAGGCGCGGCAAAACTCGCTTTCGCTGCGGCACAACTGGTCGCGAAGGTTTTCGATCTGCTCTCGAATTGCATTTGCCATTTCAGTAAGCTCCCGAATTCAAAACATGAAACATAGGCTGCGACAACGTCACTTGCGAAGAATGAAGTTACTCGGGTGGTTTGAGCCACGGGCAGGATTCTAGAAATAGCACATCTTCGGGTGTCAGTCTGCTCAACGTAAGCTCGCGCTCAAGGTGCTGAGTCCATTTAAGGCCTTTCCGACGGTCCAGGAAGGCATAATAGTCCCCGTTTGTGACAACCACGATCGGTGCCCCGTTTTCCAGCGCATAATTGTAGGCCTGCCTGCGTATTCTGCTCTGCCGGTACGAGAGATTTTTGTCCCGCTTGACTATATTCACGATGAACGGGACCCCGTCTCGTTCGATACTCACGTCTATGTTTCCAGCTTGGTATCTGATCGCATCAACGTTTTTGAAACCACATGCCTCATAAAACTTGCCCACCAGAATGTTATGGTCTTTTGCTTTTCGTTCGCGCCGACCAAGAAGCTTACTCACTTCTTCAATCACGGTGGCGAGCCAGTCCGGGCACTCCCCTACTGGGTCCCCTGGGGTCTCCAGGTCAGGTTCCTCATCACCCCCTTCATCGACAACGATGGCGTGTATGGGTGCATCAGACTGGAGAACGCCAAGAAATGCATCAAGCGACCCGTACCGATTGTAAATTCCCTCTAATTTGTCTTGGGCCACGCGCAGCTGTGCCGGTAGTGGCCCGGTGGGCACATAACCAATCGCGGCAAATAACTTCCCCTTGTCGATGTGAACTCTATTGATCGACGTAAAGAAATAGACGAAACGACAATCTCCACCATGGGGCCAGACTTCCTCACCGAATTCGCGGCACGGCTTCTTGTAAATAACCTGGCCGAGATAGTCGAACGTATTTGTAACAGGTGTGCCGGTCCGCTTGAGCAATACGATGTCGCCCTCCTGCATCTTCTCGTAGCCCGAAGGCATCGCCCTTCCGTCAGCGCTGCTCATTGACCAGCAGTAGACATCCTCGGGGACACCCTCGCGAACCTCCAATCGATCAATCAATTCATCGTGGTATTTCTGCCCGAAATGCTCTTTGACCCGTTCCAAGGGAACAGGATTTTCTATTGAGGCGGCAAGGTTATCTGCCGTCGCTGGACTTAGATACAGGGCTTGCAACGCTCTCGTCTCCTATTGTTACGAGTTCTTCTCATTCCCAGTCGACCCAGAGACTATTACTAACGTGACGAGAGTCGTGGGCATGGCTATTCGTTTCCCTCGGGTTCGGTGGTGACACCAGCAAGCGTATTTTCTAAATCGCGCAGGGTGGTGCCGTCTTTGTCTTTCCAAGCCTTACGCCCGTTTCTGCCGCCACCGCATACCGTGGCAGCAGCAGCGGAGGGGCTATTGAAAAGTACATCCTTGGCAAATCGAATTTGTTCACCGATCACCTCGATGGTGCCGTCTTGAATCAGTTCCTCGCGTCGCTTGACCCAACCAGGGCTAAGATTTCCTTGAAGTTCTCTGTGGCCGAGGGAACCCTCCGCAACGATGAATCCTTCATCCGTCGAAGTGCCCTCGGCCTTAATGCCGCGCTTGGGCACATTGACGTACAGGGTGACGTGTGATAGCGGGCCATTGTCGCCGTTGGACACGCCGCCCTCCTTCCGGCTTCGTACTGGCTCAAGGAGCGTGAAACCCAAAGCACCGAGGAGAATGCGGGCAGGTCCCAGGAATTCCTCCATGGCATCCCGGTCGGGCCGGGGTAGCGTGGACTGGGTCGGGGCGGTGCTATTTGCGAGGGGAATCCGGTTGGCCGTGACAGCCAGTTCCACGACCCGTGACTCCAGATACTTCACATGGGCCTTGGTAAGGTTCTCATCCTTGCTGGTGAAGAAGACGACTTGGTCCCAGAAGTCCTTGCTTGCCACATGCTGCTTGAGGCGCGTCAGCACGTTCTCCGCCTCGCCGATGTAGGCCAGGGGGCGGGATGTTTCCGGGTTTTCTCCGATGAGGAAATATAGCCCCGGACGTTGTGACTCGGGCCACTTGGACAACTCCCCAATACGGCCCCGAGGGCAAACAATCGCTTGCCCCGTCCAATTGACCACCTCAGCGTGCCGAATGCCTGTAGGCGCCCCATCAGCCAAATAAATACGAACCGTCTTCCCATGGGTGCTCATAGACAAACCCCACTGACCACGGGAAGGGTCGGTGTGCTTAACCTGCTGAGTATGCCCGGTAAAGTTTCAGCATCCCGCATGTGATACTCAAGTTCTGAAAATTTATGCTTCGGCATGGTCTGTTACCCCTTGGTTTTACAAAGACAAAGAGATTGGATTCTAACAGCAGGGTTGTGGACCGGGCAATACTACTAGGGCTGCATGGTCAGCCCGAACCCATGAATCCATAGACTGAGTGCGAAATATTTGCATCATCGCACCCGTTGGCAACAAAAAAGGACCCACGCGATCTGCGTAAGTCCTTGGTAGGTTTGGTGGGCCCTGTAGGACTTGAACCTACGACCAAGTGATTATGAGCGACTACAAAACCACCACTGTATAACAGCTTTTGTGCGTAACCTATAGTAAATAAAGGGTATCATGAGATTCGCAATTATTGCAAGTTTTGTATTTTACCCGCCGAATGCGCCCGATTGCGGATAATTACCCGCAAGGGTTTTGGAGGGTGTACTACCGCGCTATCAGGGGGCAATCTATCGCTTCATCCAGCACAACGTGCCCTACCTATTCCGGGGACAATGCCATCGGGTCGCCATCCGGGGACCATGCCGCCATCGTTGCCGCCCAGGGTCTGCCATGTCGCCCAGGGCCACCGTAGTCTGCTACCGGGCAATTCCGGGGTGTCTCGCTTCGTGCTAGCAGGGCGCTAGCAGGGCGCTAGCAGGGCGCTAGCAGGGCGCTGTGCATGTAGCACAGGCCATCGTGGGGCTGGAGAAGGTGCAGGTGATGCACACCGCGCCGGGTGGCTTCGAGGAGTTCTGGGGTGCCTGTGTCGCGCACTGATTCGTACTTATCGAGCGTGCCATGGGATACGCCCGCCAACTTCGCTACGATGTCGGCTGTTGAAGAAATCAAAGGGTCATTTTGACCCTTTGATTTTTCTGATTTTACATCACCCCCATGCGCCTTCTTCCGTCGGTTGTAGCCCCTGCCCAT